>JAIBBS010000079.1 GCA_019694555.1 Nannocystaceae bacterium | reverse complement strand
GCCCGTTCTGGGCACAGATTCACCCAGGATACCTGCACCTTGGAGACGCGCGCAACCCAGGCTGATCGATGACCAGCCGCGCGAACTCACGACACGTGCATCGCTGCCGTCGCACCCCGTGGACGTGCCTCCACGCCCCGATGCGGCAGCGGCCGCGACACGGTCGCGCACTGCGGTCGTGGGCGTTTCGCCGCGCCGCCGTTGCCGGGCGTCAGTGTCCCGACAGCACCGCCGCGGGTTCCATCCGCGCGGCGCGGCGCGCCGGCAGGAACGCGCCGAAGATGCAGAACGAGATCGCGAAGCCCAGCGCGGCGAGCAGCAGCCACCAGGGGAACACGAAGTAGGTCGTGGGCTTGTACGGGAAGTCGGGCACGTAGGTGGCCGAGATCCAGTCGAAGCCCATGCTCGCCAGCCAGGCCAGCAGCACGCCCGCGAGGCCCGCGAGCAGGCCCAGCGCCGCGGCCTCGCCCAGCACGATGCGCGCGACGTCGCCACGGCTGGCACCGACGGCGCGCATGATGCCGATCTCGTGCTGGCGTTCGTACACCAGCATGAAGAACACGTGCATGATGTTGACCGCGGCGATGCCGACGATGACCGCGCTGACCAGCGCGAACACCAGCGTGAAGATCGCGATCAGCAGCGCGGCCTGCTCGGCGCCGGTGTCGGCGACCTCGAGGTTGAGATCCTCGACGCCCTTGGCCACGGCGGCGACGTCGTCCTTGCTCGGCACCATCACGATGACCGAGTGGTAGCGCTGCGCGTCGTCGGGCTGGCCGAAGTCGACGTTGAAGCGCTGCACGTAGCCGATCGGCATGGTCAGGCCCAGCGCGATGGCCTTGCGCGAGAAGCCCACCAGCATCGCGCGCTCGCGCAGCAGGTGCTCCTTGTTCGACGCGCCGACCATCGACGAGCCCACCGTGATGTCGAAGGTGAAGCCCAGCACCGACTCGGGCACCAGCTTGGGGAAGCCGTGCGCGCGGCGCAACGCGCCGTTGTACAGCTCGACCACGTGCTCCGACGCCAGGATCGGCACGAAGTGGCGACAGACCTTGGGCGTGCCCTTGGGCACCCGGCCGACGTCGTCGTCGCGGTCGCGCCGGATGTAGCGCGTGCCCACCGGCACGCCGCAGTAGCGCAGCTCGCCGCAGTCCTCGTCCTTCTCGCAGCGCTCGGGCGCGGTGTACTGCGGGTCCTTGGGATCCTCGAAGTCGCGGAACGCGAAGCCGGAGCCGACGTCCTCGGTCACCAACGCGGGGTTGATGCCGTCGGCGACCAGCTCGGTGCGCAGGTCCGCGCCGATCAGCGCCTCGCCGCCGGTCGCGATCGACGGCACCGTCAGGCGCATCTTGGGATAGACGATCGAGACTCCGGGGATGGCCTCGATCTGCGCGACCTTGGCGTCGTCGATGATGTCGCCGCCGAACGTGCTGGTGCCCAGTGCCACCGGGCCCAGCGCGACATCGAGGCTCTTGGGCACGATCTCGAGCTGATCGAGCGGGAAGATGCGCCCCAGCACCACCGCGCGCACGCCCTGGGCCAGCGCGATGAAGAACGTGAACGTCGCGATGCCGACGACGATGCCGATCGACGCCAGCAGGAAGTGGTTGCGGCTGCGTCGCAGGTTCGCGAGCACCACGCGCCACAGCCGACGCGATCTCATGGCACCGCCTCCGCCTCGGCCGGCTCGCCGTCGGACACCGTGCTGGCCTCGGGGTCCGACGCCGGCGCGGGCTGGGGCGTGGCGCCGGCCTCGTCGATCACGCGCCCGTCCTCGACCCGCAGCGTGCGCGGTGTCGCGGCCGAGATGCGCGGGTCGTGGGTCACGATCAGCACCGTGATGTCGGACTCGCGGTTGAGCCGCTGGAACAGCGCGACGATCTGCGCGCCCATCTTGCTGTCGAGGTTGCCGGTGGGCTCGTCGCACAGCATCAGCTGCGGCCGGTGGAACAGCGCCCGCGCGATCGCGACGCGCTGCCGTTGTCCGCCCGAGAGCATGGTCGGCTTGCTGTCGCCGCGGGTGCCGAGCTCGACCTGGTCGAGCACTTCCTGCGCGCGCGCATGGGCGGCCGCGTCGTCGACCAGACGATCGCCGCGGGCGAACAACGCCGGCAGCGCGACGTTCTCCAGCACGGTCAGGTGTGGCAGCAGGTAGAAGGCCTGGAACACGAAGCCGACCACGCGGTTGCGGTAGTCCGACAGCGCGGTGTCGCTGAGCGACTGCAGCGAGCGCCCGCCGACCTCGACCTCGCCGGTGAAGTCGCGGTCCAGTCCGCCGATCGCGTGCAGCAGCGTGCTCTTGCCCGACCCCGAGGGGCCGATGATCGAGACGAACTCACCCGCCGCGACGTCGAAGTCGATGCCACGCAAGACCTCGTTCACCAGCTTGCCGGTGCGATAGGCCTTGTGCATGCCGCGGACGCGGATCACGGTCGGGCCGCGAGACTATCAGCCCGCGGCGGTCCGTGCCAACCCGGCCGCGGCGCGCGCGACTCAGTGCGCCCTCGGGCCGGGCGTTCACCACGACAGCCGCAGCCCGACCGACGGCAGGATCGGCAGCGAGGTGACCCGCTTCGACTGCGTGTAGTCGTACGAGTCCACGCGGAACTCGGTGTTCTGGTGGTTGTAGACGTTCTGCACGTCGGCGTAGGCGTCGAGCTCGAGCTTGCGCCACACGAAGCGCTTGTCGACGCGCAGGTCGAGCTGGTGGAACGTCGGCACGCGCGCGCTGTTGCGGCGGCCCTCGATCGGGATGTACGCGCCGGTGGAGGCGTCGTAGGCCGCCGACACCACCGGCGTGTACGGGTTGCCCGAGACCACGCGGAAGCGGGCGCCGACCTGCCAGCGCTTGGGCAGGCGGTAGACCGCGATGAGCGTCAGGATGTGGGTCTGGTCGAAGTCGAAGGTGAAGAAGCCTTCGGCGGGATCGAACTGGCGCTGGGCCTTCGACAGGGTGTAGCTGGCCCAGCCGAACAGCCGCCGCGTGAGGTCCTTGCGGATGAAGAGCTCGCCGCCGTACACGCGCGCGCGGCCGGTGCTGGAGAAGTTCTCGGGCCCGAGCTTGCCGTCCTCGCGGACGACCACGTGGGTGCTCGGCGCCGCGAGGTCCCAGCCGTGTTTGTGGAAGCCACCCAGCTCGATGCTCCAGCGATCGGGCAGCTCCCAGCGCACCGCCAGGCTCGAGTGCAGCATGTGCTCGGGGCCCAGCCGCGAGTTGCCGAAGGTCGGGTTCCACTCCTGCACGTCGGGGATCTGCGAGTAGATGCCGACGCCGCCGCGGATGGTCACGTGATCGCCGGCGCGCACGACCATGCGCAGGCGCGGGTCGAAGGTCGCGCGGCCGAACTGCAGCCCGTAGTAGGTCAGCCGCACGCTGGGGATCAGCGTCAGCCACGACGCCGGCTCGAGGTACAGCGTCGAGTACAGCGCGGGTTGGGCGAAGCGGTTCTTGCTGTCGATGGTGAAGCGCGCGGCCTGGTCGCCGGTGGCGCCCTGCGGGATCGCGACCGACTCGGCGTCGATGGTGAACTGGCCCGCGGCGATCTGCGAGCCGACCTGGACCCGCGCGAAGCGACCGATGCGGTGGCCGATCTCCGCGCGGCCCGAGAAGGTGTGCAGCCCCAGCGTGAAGCGGAAGACGTCGGCGCCGCCGGCCTTGGCCAGATCGTAGCGGTACGACGGCGTGACCAGGATGTCCCAGCCGTTGCGGTGGTTCTCGTAGGCGAGGTCGACGCGGTGGAACAGCAGCGTGGTCTCGAAGCGGTCGCGCGCGTCGGTCGCGACGTCGTTGGGATCCGCGGCGACGATCTTGGTGCGGTCGTCCGAGCCGAACGCGCGCGCGGTCAGGGTCCCGCGCGCGATGGGGTAGTCGAAGATGGCCTGGTAGTCCCAGTAGCGCGGCGCGACCGTCAGGCCCAGGCCGGCGTCGTCGGGCAGCACTGCCGGCAGGATCGCGTCGATGTAGCTGCGCCGCGCCGAGGCGATGTACGAGCCCTTGCCGATGGGGCCCTCGACCAGCGCGCCGGCGTCGAACAGATCTGCGTCGACGTAGCCGTGCGCGCCGTCGCGACGACCCGCGCGGGTCTTGACGTCGATGATGCCGCCGGTCGCGTCGCCGTAGCGCGCGTCGAAGTTGCCGGGTAGAAAGTCGATGTTGGTGATGATGTCGGCGTTGAAGACGCTGGTGAGGCCGCCGAAGTGGAACAGCTGCGGGATCTCGTGCTCACCGAGGTACACCGCCGAGTCGCTGGGATCGCCGCCGCGGATGACCAGCAGGCCGATGCCGAAGGGCGCGCGCGCGATGCCGGGGAAGTTCGTGATGGCCTTGAGCGCGTCGCCCTGGGTGCCGGGCAGGTTGCCGATCTCCTGCGCCGTGATGCTGCGGCGCGTGACCTCCTCGCGCGGCTCCGCGGCGTTGCGCACGACCGTGCGGTAGGGGTTGTCGGTCGCGCGCACCAGGTAGAGCTCGAGCGTGAGCCGCTCGTCCTTGCCGCGCGCGACGATGGTCTCGTAGCGCTCGAAGCCCGGCGCGGTCACGACCACGCGCAGCTTGCCCGGCGGCAGCTCGTGCAGCGCGAAGCGGCCGCGGTCGTCGGAGCGGCCCTGCACGACCCACGGCGGTGTGCGGTCCTCGGTGTACTCGCGACGGCGCACCACGCCGGGCTGGGCGTCGGCCGGCGCGGGCACGACCATCACGGTCGCGGCCGGCAGCGGCACGCGCGAGCCGGCCTCGCGCACCAGGCCGCCCAGCGCCGCGTCGCCGCTCGCGGCTTCGGCTTGCGGTTGCGGCTGGGGCTCCGGCTGCAGCTCGGGTTCGAGCAACGGCGGTGGCGCGGGTGTCGGCGGCGCGAACGCGATGCGCTCGTGCAGCACGACCTCGACGCGCTCGCCCTCGTAGGTCGCGGGCGTGTAGCGCAGCTGCGCCACGGCCTGCAGCGCCAGCGCGTCGAGCTCGGGATGCAGCGGCGCCTCGATCGCGATGCTGTGCGGCACGCCGTCGATGCCGACCACGAACGTCACGCCGACCTCGCCGTTGGGCGCGTCGGGTTGCAGCGCGAGCGCGGCGGGATAGTCGACCGTCACCGGTGCCTGCAGCACCGGCGGCACCAGCTCGCTGGGCGCGGGCTCGCCGGCCAACGCGCACGCAAGCAGCAGCTCGAGCGTCCCCACGCCGCCGGGGAGAATACCCTCGCGCGGCCGCGGCTGCCGGCGTCAATCCTGCAGCTCGAACACGTACTCGTAGCGCAGCTCGTAGTCGGCCGGCTTGCCGTCGGTGCCCACCGCGGGTGCGAACTTCGACTGCCGCAGCGCCTTCTCGGCGATCGCGTCGCAGCCCTCGCCCATGGGCGTGGTCACGCGGACCTTGCGGACCTTGCCGTCGCGCTGCACCTGCACGAGCAGCACCACGGTGCCGGCGATGCCGCGTTGCACCGCGCCGGGGCACTCGAGCTCGGGCACGCGGATGCGTCGCGGCTGCTCACGGATGTACAGCTCGCTCTTGGGTTCCCACGGCGCGCCGGCGGGCTTGGTGCCCTCGCCGCTGCCGCCGCTGCCACCGCCGCCGCGGCCGCTGCCCTTGCCGTCGGGCGAGCCGTCGCCGCCGCCCGAGGTCCCACCGCCGCCGCCGGTGTTCGTGCGCACCGGAGAGTTGCCCACGGTCTGGCTCGGCGGCAGCTCGAAGCGCTTGGGCGCAGGCTTGGCGGGCTCGCTCGACTCCGGCGCGGGCTCGGGCTGGGGCTTGGCCGCCGGCGGCTCGGCCTTGCGCTTCTTGGGCGGGTCGAGCTTCTTGGGCGGCGGCTCTTGCTTGGGTTGCTCGGGCTCGGGCTCGGGTTCGGGCTCCGGCTCGGGTTCGGGCTCGGGCTCCGGCTTGGGCTTGGGCTCGGGCTCGGGCAGCTGCGCGACCTCGAACTCGACGAGCTCCATCGGCGGGATCCGGGCCGGCTCGAACGAGCCCGCGAGCAGGAACGCCACGATGTGGATCACGATCGCGAGCGGCACCCCGAGTGCGGGGTCGAGCCCGACCGCGCGCACGTTTGCGGCAGGCGCGCTCGCGACGCGGTGGTCCATCAGCCGCCGGCCGCCTCGGGCTTCTTCGTGGCGATCGCGTACTTCTTGATGCCCGCGTTTCGCATCAGATCGATCAGATGCACCATCTGCCCCACCTGCGCGGCCTCGTCGCATTGAACGATGCCCTGCAGGTTCCGATCTTCGACCAGCTTGTCGGTCAGCGCCTCGATGATGGCCTTGTCGCCATCGACGGTCTTGCCGTCGACCTGGACGGTGCCGTCGGCGGCGCAGACGATCATCACGCTGCTGTCGTCGAGCTTGGCGCCGCTGGCGGCCTCGGGCTTGTCCACCTGCAGGCCCTCGGCGTTGCTGATGAGGCTGGTGGTGACCATGAAGATGATCAGCAGCACCAAGGTGACGTCGACCAGCGGCGTCACGTTGATCGCGGTGATCTCGTCGTCGTCGTCGATTGCGCCGCCGGCCAAGGTCCTTACTCCTTCGCCTCGGCGGGCTTGGACGCGACCATCAGGCCCAGCGCGCTCTGGGCTAGGGCCTCGGCCTCGCCGAGCGTCCGCTTCACGCGGCGCTGGAACACGTTGTAGGCGACCACGGCCGGGATCGCGACCAGCAGGCCCACCGCGGTGGCGACCAGCGCCTCGGAGATGCCGGCCATGACCGCGGCCGAGCTCTCACCGCCGGGCTTGAGGCCCGAGTCGGCGAGGTCCTTGAACGCGCGGATGATGCCGAGCACCGTGCCGAACAGCCCGATGAACGGCGCGTTGGAGCCGAGCGTGCCGAGGTAGCTCAGGTACCGCTCGAGCCGCAGCTTCTCCTCGCTGCGCACCGAGTTGAGCGCGGCCTCGACCGCCGCGGGACCGCGGGCGTGGTTGCCGAGCATCTCGGCGACCATGCGCGCGCCGCTGCCGGGCACGCCGGTCACGAGCTTGCGCGCCTTGGCGATGTCCGAGTCCGCGAGCGCGTCGAGCAGGCCGCGGCGGATGCCTGCGTCCGCGCCGACGATCTGGCGGAAGAACATGAAGCGCTCGAGCATCACGTACACGCTGATCACGCTGAGGCCGACGAGCAGCCACAGCACCCAATCGGCGCCCACGAGTGCGAACTGCAGGAACTTCTGCGTCAGATCCATGAAACTCGCCCGGGGAAGTTAGCCGAAAGGTCGCAGGGCGGCCACCTCGGCGGGCCGCGCCTGCTGCGGCCCGCCGCGCGCGCCTGCGACGCCGCGCACCCGCGGCCCCCGGCGGCCCGATTCCGTGCCGTGCCGTTTCGTCACCGGCCGCGTCCGCGGCCGCGGCTCAGCTGGCCGGCTCGGCGGTCATGCCCAGATAGACGCGGCAGCTGCGGTTGTCGGGGTCGTGGTCCACGACGTACTGCCACTCCGCGCGGGCCTCGGCGACCCGCTTCGCGCGCCACAGCGTGATGCCCAGCTGCACGCGGGCCTGGAGGTAGTCGGGCGCGGACTCGCGGATGGCGATGAGCTCGTCGAGCGCATCGTCGACGCGGCCGGCGTCGCGCAGCACCGTGGCCAGCTTGGTGCGGATGTCGACGAAGGTCGGGCACAGCTGCAGCGCCTTGCGATACTCCTTGATCGCATGGTCGAGCAGGCCGACGCCGACGTAGGCGTCGGCGATGTCGCGGTGCATGTTCGCGATCTTGCCGCGGGCGTAGGCGTCGAGCTTGTCGAGGCTGCCGGAGTCGACGTTGCCGTACACCTGCGTGTAGACGCGGCGCGCGTCCTCGTAGCGGCCCAGCTCGTTGTAGCAGACCGACAGGTTGAGCGCGGCCTCGGTGTAGCGAGGGTTGAGCGCCAGCGCGCGCTCGAACGCGGCGCAGGCCTCTGCCGACTTGCCGGCCTCGTAGAGGATCACGCCCATCATGTTGTGCACGTCCGCGAAGTCGTCGTGGGCCTTGAGCACGGCCTCGAGGTGCTCGCGCGCCTTGGCGTACTCGCCGGTGAGGTAGTACTCGCGGCCGACGACCAGGTGGTGCTTGATGAGCGGGTCCATCGCTGACTCCACGTTAGTTCGGGTTCGTGCCCGTCGTCGCGCCGCTGCCCGAGGTCGCGGCCTTGCCCGCGCGCGCGGGCGATTGCGTGCCACCGGTGCCGGCCTCGGGCGGGCTCCCACCCTCGGGTGCGCCGCCTTCGGGTGCGCCGCCTTCGGGCGCGCCGCCTTCGGGTGCGCCGCCTTCGGGCGTGCCGCCTTCGGGCGTGCCGCCTTCGGGCGTGCCGCCTTCGGGTGCGCCGCCTTCGGGCGTGCCGCCTTCGGGCGTGCCGCCTTCGGGTGCGCCGCCTTCGGGCGTGCCGCCTTCGGGCGTGCCGCCGAAGGGTGACTTCGGTGGCGACGACGGCGGCGCCAGCGTGCCCTCGGGTCGACTGGGCTTGCCGCGTTCGGGCTGCACCGGGTTGTCGAGGTTCTTCGGCTTGGGCGGCGGCACCGGCTTGGGCGGCGAGCGATCGGGTCGCTTGCGCGAGGGATCGGCGGGGCCGTAGGTCTCACGGATGTAGCGCAGGTAGATGCGCGCCTGCTTGCCGTGGTGGTGCTTGGGGTGCTGCGTGAGCAGCTCGGTGAAGGTCGAGCGCGCCAGCTCGATCTCGTCCATGCGCAGGTACGTGAGCCCGAGCAAGAACAGCACTTCGGCGTCGAGGCCGATGCCGGGGTAGGTGGCGTGGGCGGTCTCGAGCCGGCCGATCGCGGCCTCGGGCTTGTCGCGCGACAGGTAGAAGTTCGCGACGTACAGCTCGTGCTTGAGCAGGCGGCGACGGACCTCGTCGCGCAGCTTGACGGCGTAGCGCTCGGTCACCGTGCCGGCGTAGTGATCGAAGTAGTACTCGAGCTCGATCAGCGCGTCTTGCAGCTGCGACTGATCGCGCATGTGATCGGGCGGCAGCAGGAAGAACTTCTGCGGCGCGTTCATGTACGCCGAGGCCGCGGCCATGAAGCTGGCCCAGCCGTTGCGCACGTGCTCGTGCGTCGGGTGCAGCTTGGCGAACTGCTTGAACGCATCCATCGCGGTGGTGTGGTTGCCCTGCTCGAACTCGGCGCGCGCGATGAGCAGCTCCGCCTCGACCGCATAGCGGCTGAACGGGAAGCGGATGCGGACGAAGTCGGCGTACTGGATCGCCTCTTCGAAGTCCCGGTCCTCGAACTCGCTCTGCGCCATCGCGAAGTTCTCCTCCGCGGTCTGCGCGTAATCGGCCGACAGATCCGGCCCGGTCTTGCATGCGGGCGCCTGCGCGATCGCGAGCCAGCCGGCGAGCGCCAGGCCGCGTCGCGCCGCGGCGCGCCATCGCCGTGCGCCGCGAGCGGTCGAACCGTTGGCCATGGTCGGGGCGAGACGGTACGGCCGCGGCCGCAGGGGTGTCAACGCGAGTGGGCCGCGGCCGTTGCGGGACGAAGCCGCCCCGCCCGCGCGTCGAGCCGTGACTCGCGCCCGCCGCTGGCCGCGGCCAAACGGCGCGATCCCGGCGTCGCCGCGCGCTCGCGACGGCGCCGGGCGGTCCGCCGATTTCGCGGCCGCGCACCGGTTTCGCGCTACCCTAGCCGCCGCCCGACACGATGCCGCGCTCGCCGTCACGCCTGGGTCCCGTCGCCGCGATGTCGCTCGTCGCGGGCTCGATGATGGGCATCGGCATCTTCATCGCCCCGCCGGTGGTGGCGACCCAGCTCGATCGCCCCGGCGCGTTCCTGCTGGTGTGGCTGCTGGGCGGGATCTCGGCGCTGTGCGGTGCGCTGTCGGTCGCCGAGCTCGGCGCGATGATGCCGCGGGCCGGCGGCGACTATCCGTACCTGCGCCGCGCGTACGGTCCGGGCCTCGCGTTCGCGGCGGGGTGGCTGCAGCTGCTGGCGGTGTTCCCCGGCTCGCTCGCGGCGATGGCGGTGGGCACCGCGAGCTTCCAGCTGCCGCTGGTGCTGGGCGATTCCTTCGCCGCACCGGCGAGCCTGGGCCTCGATCCGATCCTCTTCTGGGCCACGGTGCTCGTGGTCGGGCTGACCGCGATCAACCACGTCGGCGTGATGGTCTCGGGCCGGCTGCAGGTCGCGGTGACGATCGCACCGGTGCTGCTGCTGCTGGTCGGCACCGCCGCGGTGATGGTGCACCAGGGCACGCACGCCGGCGCGCTGGCGACCGCGGGCAGCAACATGCACGTGCCTTCGATCGCGGCGTTGGCCGCCGCGTTCTTGCCGGTGTACTTCGCGTTCTCGGGCTGGAACGCCGCGATCTTCGTCGGCGGCGAGATCGACGAGCCCGCGCGCAACGTCCCGCGCGCGCTGGTCGGCGGCACGGTCTCGGTCACGGTGCTCTACCTCGCGCTGTGCCTGGGCTTTCTGTCGGTGTTCACGATGGCGTCGCTGGCGAACACCGGCGAGGCCGGCACCGCCGCGGCGACGGTGATCTTCGGGCCCTGGGGGCGCTGGGGCGTGACGCTGGCGATCCTGCTCGCGATGCTCGGCTCGCTCAACGGCACCGTGCTCACCGGCTCGCGCATCGCCTTCGCGATGGCGCGCGACGGTCACTGCGTCGCCGTCGCCGGTCAGCTCAGCCCGCGCCACGGCACGCCCGCGGCCGCGCTGTGGATGCAGTGCGGCTGGGCGCTGCTGCTCATCTTCACCCACAGCTTCGAGGCCCTCATCGGCTACGCCTCGGCCGCGATGCTGATCACCGGCTCGCTCACCGTCGTCGCGGTGTTCGTGCTGCGGGCGAAGCTTCCGCACCTGCCCCGGCCCTACCGCACCTGGGGCTACCCCGTGACCCCGGCGATCTACGTGGTGCTCAGCCTCGGCGTGCTGGTGGTGCTCGCGCGGCGCTTCGACCCCTCGGTCTTCGCCGGCGTGGGCTGGTTCGCCCTGGCGCTGCTGTTCCACCACGTCGTGATGCGGCGCCGCGGCGCCGCTGGGGCCGCCGCGGACGCCCGATCGGCGTCGCACGTGGCATCGAGCTCGGCGTCGAACCCGTCGGGCACCGCGCCCGAGGGCGTGGAGATCATCGCCTCGCACCAACCCGCGGCGCGCTGACAGACCCTGCGCGAACGCTGACGCTCGCGCGTCGCGACGCGAGCGCTCGGCGGCTCCGCGCAACCGGCGGGCAACGAGACGCGCAGCGTCCGCTGCAAGGACCGCGGCCTTGGGCAAGCTGGCGGTCTTGCTGTTAGCATGGCGATCATGCACTCGTCTGCGCGTTGGCTGATGGCGATGACTGTGGGGGTGGGCGCGGGCTGGGCCTGCGGCGGCACCGGTGGCGAGGACGACTGCCCGGTGGGCAGCCTCGGCTGCCCGTGCACGCTCGGCGGCGCCTGCGATCTCGACCTCGAGTGCTTCTCGGGCACGTGTCAGATGGTGCCGGGCGGGACCACCTCGGTCGGAGGCGACAGCGGCACCGACTCCGCCGGCAGCGCGACGACCGTGGGCACCAGCGCGTCGACGACGATGACCACGGGCGCCAGCGCCGACAGCGGTGGCAGCAGCAGCGGCACCGACGGCGGCCCCAAGCTCGACGTCGGCGGCGGCGAGACCGGCCCGGCGATGGGCTGCGGCAAGATCGACATGCTGTTCGTGCTCGACAGCTCGGGTTCGATGATCGAGGAGCGACAGGCGCTGGCGGCGACCAACGCCGTCACCGGCATCGTGACCACGCTCGAGGGCCTCAACGGCGGCGGCATCGACTACCGCATCGGCGTGACCGACGACGACGACAACGGCTTCCACGTGCCGCCGGGCTGGGCCGGCGCGAACCCGTGGTTCGACAGCACCGAGCTCGACACCAACGCGATGTCGCTGGCGGTCAACGGCGCGGTCAATGCCATCTCGGGCGAGCCCGCGGTGGGCTGCGAGCACGTGCTCACCAGCGCCACCGACCTGCTGCTGACCGATGCGACCGGCTTCGTGCGCGACGACGCGCTGCTGGTGCTGCTGCTGCTGACCGACGTCGACGACTACGGCGCCTACGATCAACCCAACGGCAACGACTGCGGCTTCGGCTGCAACACGCCGCCCAAGTACACCGTGCCCGAGATCCAGTCGCACCTGGTCGACGACGTCAAGGCCGGCCTCGACGGCGCGGTCGCGGCGATCGTGCTCGCCGGCGATCCCAACGTCGCCGCCGGCATGAACCTGTGCAACCAGCCCGGCAGCTGCGGCTGCAACGGGGTCGACTGCGCGATCTTCCACGGCACCAAGCTGTGGGCCTTCGCCGAGCTGCTCGGCGACAACGGCTACCACGGCGATCTGTGCCTGGTCGGCAACTCGGTGCCGATGGCCGTGCAGACCGCGTTGACCGAGAACATCGACACCGCGTGTCAGAACTTCGAACCCGAGGGATAGCCGGCGCAGGCGAAGCCAGTCGCGACGAGGGCGGTGTCGTTGCCGGCAGCGACTCAGGGTTTCGGGGGACTCGCAGCCCGCGGT
Organism: Nannocystaceae bacterium; assembly: GCA_019694555.1. GTDB lineage: Bacteria > Myxococcota_A > Polyangia > Nannocystales > Nannocystaceae > Xiheibacterium. The sequence goes on along the minus strand of JAIBBS010000079.1, from coordinate 23,034 downwards.
GAGACCCGGCCGTGCGAGCACGGCGTCATCGGCCCCCGGCGCCCCGCGTCACAGTGCCGGCTCCCCATCCAACGCCACCACCGCCCGCCCGGCCACGAACAGCGTGCGTCCGATGATCAGCTGTTGCGGCCCGATCCACACGATCGGCTCGCCGCCCCCGACGTCATCCATCCCCGGGATCATCGTCTCGAACTCGCGCTTGCCGAAATCCATCGTCGTCGCCTTGGCCCACGCACGCGACTTGCCGCGCGGCAGCGAATAGCGCTTGCCGCTGCTGCCTTCGACCAGCACGAAGTTCTGGTGCACGACGTCGCCCAGCGCCGACGCCACCAGCACCAGCGTCCAGCTGCCATCGGGTGACGCGAGCGCCTGGTCGCGGCCCTCGATCGGCGAGGGCGACTCCATCGTGAACGTGCGCCCCGGACCGGCGCACACCGGCAGCCGCTCGCCGAGCTCGCCGCCGCAGTCCTGCGCGCCCATCATGACCTGCCGCTGCATGCGACCGTCCGCGACGTCGACCGCGAGGCTGATCCAGTTCTCGCGCATCTCGGCCTCGTGGTCGCTGAGCTCGATGCACGCGGTCTTGCCGTCGGCGCTGACGAAGAACTCGTCGGCGCTCGTCAGCGACAGCTGTGGCACCTCGCCGTCGTCTGCCTTGTAGAACTCGGGCTTGCACGGCGGTGCGTCGTCGAGCGTCGCGAGCACGCGATCGCTGCCGTCGCCGAGCTCGAGTCGATGCAGCGCGCGCATGCGACCGTCGATCTCGCCCAGGTACAGCACCGCCTGGCGATCGGGCAGCCAGCGCGGCGCGCTCGCAGGGCGGTCGGTGAAGCGGCGCAGGGTCTTGCCCTCGCGATCGATCTCCGCGACGCCGTGGGCGCCCGCGATGATCCAGGTCTCGCGCGCGACGGGGGTGGGCGCAGCCGCGGGGGGAGTCGCCGCGGGCTCGGGCACGGCAGCCGCAGGCGCCGCGGCAGCCCCAGGCGCCGCGGCAGCAGCGGGCGCCGCAGCGACCGGCGCCGCAGCAGCGGGCGGTGCCGCCGTCGTCTTCGCAGGCTGCGGTGCCGCCGTCGCCTTCGCAGGCGGCGGCGCGGGCGTGGGCGCGGCGGCACCCGCGGGCGCCTCGGCGCGACCACACGACAGACACAGCAACACTGCGACCAGCGAACGGGACATGGCCGCACGACGCACGAGCGGGTCGGGTTTCGTCCCCACTACTCGACGCGATGCCAGGTCTGCGTGCGGTAGAACGGACCGGCGTAGCCGCGGACCTTGAGGTCGCCGTCGTCCTCGAGCCAGATCTTGCAGTTGTAGGTCTTGCCCTTCTTGGGGTCGAAGATCTTGCCGCCCGACCACTCGTCGTCGTCCTCCTCGAGGCCCCACATGATGACCATGCCGACGATGGGCGCGTCCTTGTCCTCGCCCTCGCAGGCCTCGCAGACCGCGTCGGGATTCTTGAACAGCTTGGTGATGCGGCCGTACAGCTTGCCGTCACGCTCGTAGATCTTGACCAGCGACTTGGCCTCGCCGCTGTCGTCGTCGATCGTCTTCCACACGCCGACCGGCGTGTCGGAGGCGTCGAGGTCGGGACTCGCGGTGGCGAGCAGGCCGAACATCCCGAGGGCCAGGGCGAAGGCGCGCAGCTTGGAGGCGGGCTTGCGGTGCAGCATCGAGGTCGTCCGCACCCAAGTGGCACGAGCCGCCCCGCGGTTCACCCGATCGGACGCGGCGGCTGCATTTCGGGCGAATCGCCCAGCCCACTACGCAGTTCGCGGTATCGCCCCGGGCAGATCGCGAAACCACTGCGGCATCGCTCACCGCTCGCGCAGCGCCGTCGCGATCGCGAGCGCGAGCGGAGTCACATGCAGGTACAGCCCCGGCAGCCACATCGGCAGGCCGATCGCGTCGGGGTGGTAGTAGTGGAACGCGCCCAGCGCCGTGAGCGACGCCTCGACCGCGAGGCCGCAGGCGGTGATGAGCAGGCCCAGCACCCAGGTCTGCGCGTGCTGCACCCGCGCCGCGAACGCGACCAGGTATGCGATGCTCAGCCCGATCGGATGCGCGTGCCACTGGCCGCTGGCCCAGTAGGCCGCGACGAACCACAGCGCGCCGTCCATGAGATCGTACTGCCGCAGCGTCGGCGAGCGTGCGACGAAGCCGGCCACGCCGCCCAGCGTGACCACGGTCGCAGCGCCGAACAGCGGCATCACCCACCAGGCCTGCCCGAACAACACCGGTCGCGGGTACCACAGCACGCCGGTGCGCACGTGGATCTGATCGAGCAGCGCGCCGGCGAGACCGCCGATGACGAATGCCAACACAAAGGTCGTGGTCCGCGACGATCGGGCTTCGCTCATGCGCTTGGTCTCACGAGGGGATGACGTCGCCGCGCGGGGCGCCGCGTCGCGCCGCGCGGGCGCTCCGCGTGGCCGCGCGGTGGCCGGTGACGAGGTTGGAGAGGTCTTCGCGCCGCGGCACCGCGCCGGTGATGCGCACCAGCACGCGCTCGAGCGCGCGGAAGAAGCGGATGCGGCCCAGCAGCGGATTGAGCCAGCCGTGCGTGATGCAGTAGTGGCGATCGAACGGCGGTGCGTGGTGCAGCGCGTGGTTGTCGGGCGACAGCAACAGCCCGGCCCGCTGCAGCCACTGCACCAGCCGCGGCGGCGCGTCGGTGTGGGCCCACTTGTGGATCTGGTTGGTCGCCAGGGTCAACAGCGCGGTCATGCCCAGGACCACCGAGGTGAACACCGCGCCGTGGCTGCGCCCGGCCGCGAAGTGCCACGCGCCTGCCATCACCGGCAGCACCACGAACGCGGACGCGCCGTTGGTCTCGAGGAAGTCGTGGCGCGTGATGGCCTTGGGGTCGAGGTGATGCTCGCGGAACGGACCGATGAAGGTCTTGCCGATGATCGGGATCCGCTCCGAGCCCCAGGTGTCCGCGCCCCAGTGGACCAGGCCGCTGCCGAGGTCCGCCGCGAGGCTCGCCGTCAGCGCCGCGGCGCAGGCGGTCGCGAGCGTGCTGCCGTCGGGCAGGCTGAGCGCGCGCAGCCACGCGCCCGCGAGCAGCACCAGCGCGCAGATGCTCGCGCCGTCGAAGAGCACCTGCGACAGCGGACGAGCGTGGGCCGGGCGGGTCATCGCCGGGGATACGAAGCGGCGCGCCAGTCGGTTCGCCCGCCATCGCACGCGCCCGACCCAGCGCCGCCGCTTTGCCCTCCGGAGCAGGCCCCGAGCTTGACACCCGCGGCCGGCGGGCGGCAAGCGCCGCGGCATCACATGAAGTTGCGGGTGTGCAGCGCGGACAGTGCCGCGGCCTCGTCGGCGCCGAAGCCCAGCCGCGCGAGGCGGCGCTGACGGCCGCGGTCCATGTCGGCCGCGAGCGCGACCACGGCCGCGTGGCCGCGGGCGATCGCGTCGGGATCGAGCGAGCCGGCCGCGAGCACGACCAGCGCGTCGAACACGTCGGCGTTGAGCCCGGCCGAGTGCGCGAGCGCGTCGTGGCGGCGATGGATCGCGGCGGCCAGCCGGGGCAACAGCGCGGGATCGTGCTGCAGGTGCCGCTGCAGGTGCGCGAGCCCGAACGCGACGTGGCGGGCCTCGTCGCGCGCGGCCAGCCGCGCGACGGTGCGGGTGATCGGATCGGGCCCGTGCTCGTCGAGAAACCACAGCAGCGACAAGAACGAGCCCTCGCCCAGCACCGCCAGCAGCAGCGCCGCGATGGCGAAGTCGGGCTCCTCGACCAGCGTGCGCAGCGACGCCTGGCCGCCGGCACTGGTGGTGCCCAGGCTGCCGCGCACCAGCGCCGCGCGGCGGGTGAACACCTCGATGTGGCGGGCCTCGTCGGCGACCTGCAGCGCGAGCAGCTGCATGACCTCGCGGAAGTGCGGGTGCAGCTGCGCGACGAAGCGCGCCGGCACCAGCAGCGCCGCGGTCTCGTTCTCGATCAGAAACGTCATCACCTGCACGACCGCGTCCTCGATCTCGGGCGCGAGCGCGGGGCGCTCGTGCCACGGGATCGCGGTCGCGGGATCCCACTGCGCCGCCGCGCCCTGGGCGTACAGCGTCGCCGCGTCGTCGCTCCACACCAGCTCGCGATCGGACAGCGCGAAGTGCAGCGGTTGGGTGCCGGCCTCGACCAGGGCTCCGCGCGGCGCGAGGGCCCAGTGCGCGGGCGGGTGCGCGACCACGGCACCTTGCGCGTGGGCATCGACCGCGCCGGCGCGCTCGGCTCCGAGCCAGCGCGCGGCGTGGGCCGGGCCCTTGCACAGCACGAAGCCGTGCGCGCGCGCCTCGACGAAGCCGTGGCCCAGCGCGCGGCACCACGGTCGGCCCTGCTGCGCGAGCTCGGGCCGCCCGCTGATGACCTCGACCTGCGCGCCCGCGGCCACGGTGCGCAGGCGCCACGACAAGAGCACCTCGCCGCCGTCGTCGAGCCCCAGCGGACCCAGCGCGACGACGAGGCGCTCCGCGTCGCTCACGGCAGCCCCTCGGCCAGCGCCAAAAGTGGCGCGAGCGCGGAGGTCGCCGCGCACGCGCGCTCGAGCTGCGCATAGCCGCTGATGCGACCGGGCAGCCACTGCTTGAGCCCCTCGAGGTCCATCAGCGGGCGCACGGCGGCATCGGCGTACGACATGCCCAGCAGCAGCTCGACGAAGCGACGCAGCCGCGGGTCGTCCTGCAGCTCGGCGAACACGCTGAAGTTGCAGTGATCGTACGGCGGCGTCTGGGCCAACACCTTGGTGCTGCCGGCCGGCAGCACGCCCTCGCGCGCGAACAGCAGGTGGTTGCCGTCGATCATGCACGCCGCCGCGACCTCGCCGGCCATCAGCGCCCGCGCGGCGTCGCGCTCGCCACCGATGTGATCACCGTGCTTGCCGACCAGCACGTCGAAGCGGCGCACCTCGACGTCGCGGCCCGGCTGCAGGCCCTGCTCGCGCAGCAGCTGCAGCGGGATCATCGTCGCCTGCGGCGAGTCCGAGGCGCCGACCGCGATGGTCTTGCCGCGCAGCTCGGCGAGCGAGCCGACACCGCCGCCCTCGCGCACGACGATGTACGAGCTGAGATCGCGATCGCTGTCGCGCATCGCGATGGCCGCCGCGGCGCGGCCACGGCGTGCGGCCGCGGCCTCGAACTGCAGCCACGCCAGCGGGCTGTTCCAGGCCACGTCGACGGCGCCGTCGAGGTGGGCCAGCACCTGGCGCTCGTAGTTGGTGAAGAGCACGACGTCGAAGTCGAGCTCGTGGGCAGCGAAGAAGTCGCGGAAGCCCTCCCAGATCGTGACGACCTTGGGATCGTAGGCGACCGCGCCCAGCAGCAGCGTCTTGCGGGATTGCGACATGGTCATCCTCCTGGGGCTCACGCCAGCGGCATGCCGCACAGCGCACGGCCCATGAACTCGTGCAGCGCGTCGAGGGTGGGGGCCATGACCGCGGAGGCCCGCGCGTCGCGGAAGTAGCGGTCGACGCCGACCTCCTTGCGGAAGGCCGCGCCGCCGCACACGCGCATGGCGAGGTCGAGCACCGCGTTGGCGGTCTCACCGGCGGCGGCCTTGGTCTGCAGCACGCGCAGGCTCGCGTCGGCGCGGCCCTGCGCCAGCGCGGCGGTGGTGTCGGCGACGAGCGTCGCGACCTGATCGGTCATGAGCTTCATGCGCGAGATGTGGCCGCGCGTGACCGGCGAGTCGGCCAGCGCCGCGCCGGTGTGCTCGAACTTGGTGCCGGTCGCGTGCGCGATGGTGCGCGCGATCGCGGCGTTCATGAGCCCGAGGCTGCACGCGGCGTTGAGCACCTGGAAGTTCGGCAGCACCACACCCATCATCACGTCGAAGCCACCGCCGTCGCTGCCGAGCATCGCCGACTCGGGCACGACGGCCTTGGTCGCGGTCACCGGGCACGAGTCGTTGCCGCGCAGGCCAAGGCCGTCGAAGCCGGCCGCGACCGCGACGCCGGCCGCGTCGCGCGGCACCAGCCACAGGGTGCTGGGACCGTCGCCCGCGATCGGGCGGCTCGACCACACGTACGCGGTCGCGTGGTGGGCCGACGTCACCCAGCTCTTCTTGGCGTCGAGCGCGATGCCGTCGGCGGTGCGCGTGGCGGTGCTGGTCGGGGCCCAGAACATGCTGCGCGAGCCGGCCTCGGAGAAGGCCAGCGTCGACAGGTGCTTGCCGCTCGCCGCGTCGCGGCGGACGGCGACGGGCGCGAACGCTTCGAGCACCGCGGTGCCGCACAGGTGCATCGTGAGCACCATCGCGGTCGAGCCGCAGGCCTGCGCCACGCGCTGCACCACCTCGGCGGCGGCGGACAGGCCCAGGCCCAGGCCGCCGACGTCGGGGCTCGACAGCACACCGAGCGCGCCGACGCCCGCGAGCGCGTCGATGGCCGCGCGGGGGAACTCGGACTGCGCGTCGATGCGCGCGGCGCCGGGGGCAATGGTGTCGCGTGCGACGCGGTCGACGTCGGCGAGGAGATCGGCAAGGTTCGTGGTCACGGTCGTGTCCTTTCGCGAGCGATGGCGGCACCCGGCCGCCGCCCGTGGACACGAACGACGTCAGGGCGCCAGCAGCGAGACCGGGGACCCCCGGTCGCGGTCGTTTCAGTGGTTGCGCAACATGACGGATGCGCCGCGGAGCACGCGGCGCCGCACTTATCCCGCCGCGACGGGGCGGCCGTCAAGCCGCACGCGGCCGGTGCGGGCGGCCGCCGTGCTACCTTCGGCTGCGAGTTGTCGCGCACGACTGCAACGCGCGGGCGGGGTCGCCGCCCGCACCGTCGTCGGTGGCCCGGCTGCGGGCTCGCGCTGGCGACGGCGGTGGCGAGCCTGGGGTGCAAGCCAGAGAGCGAGACCGCGTGCGCGACCATCGGGCGCAGCGGCGGCGTGCTGCAGTCGCTCGACAGCGTGTTGACGATCGCGCTGCAGCCCGAGGCGCTCGACGAGGACACCGAGTTCTGCATCTCGCCCTCGGAGCTGCCGCCGGAGGTCGCGGGGCCGGCGTACTTGGTGCGGCCCAACCCGCGGCTGCACTTCGATGCGCTGGTGAGCTACCGCCACCAGTTCCCGCAGGACATCAGCGACCTCAACGTCGGCCGCATCCGCGCCAGCGACTTCGACAAGGGCAAGGGCCGGTGGTTGTCGCTGTCGGAGTGCATCATCGAGCCCGAGGCGCTCGCGGTGCGCTGCGTCGACCACGACGTGTCGAAGTTCTACGGCCTGCTGACCGAGCAGCTGGGCCCGGTCAGCGACAGCGTCGCCGACGTCACCACCGACGACAGCAACGACGTCACCACCGATCCCACGATCGGCGACAGCGACACCGCGGCCGAGAGCACCACCACCGGCGACGCGCCCATCGACTACCCGCCCGAGTGCGACACGCTCTCGCACGGACCCTTCGCGCTGGTCCACGTCGGCCAGCTGTTCCAGACCGTCGGCGCCGATCCGCTGGGCGGCTCCGAGGACCTCGCACCCGACGGCCACGGTGGCTTCATCGCGCGCGACGGCACCAGCCTGTCGCGGCTCGACGTCACCGGCGCGACGCTGGGCACGCCCGAGGATCCCGGCTTCACGGTGCTGCCGCTGACCGACGCGGCCAACTTCACCAACAGCTCGACGCTGGGCATGCGCTACCTCGCCAACGGCGATCTCGCGATGATGCAGCGCGAGGGCAACTCGCTGCAGCTCATGCACCCCGACGGCTCGATCGACACGCCGCTGCCGGGGCTCGAGTTCCCCAACGGCCTGTTCGCCGACACCATGGGCCGGGTGTGGTTCTCGGAGTACCTCGGCGGCCGGGTCTCGCGCTTCGACCCCGGCAGCGGCACGGCCACGACCATCGCGGAGATCCAGGAGGCCAACGGCTTGCTGCTCGATCCGCTGCGCGGGCTGCTGTTCTACGTCAACTACACCCCGAGCCAGCTGTGGCGCGTGGCCATCGACGCCAGCGGCAACGCGGCCGGCGAGCCGGCCATGGTCGCGGATCTGTCGGGCTTCTCCGACGGCGTGGCCATGGACGTGTGCGGCAACCTCTACGTCGTCGACAACGGCGGCTCCGAGACCGCGTCGGGTCGCGTCGACCGCGTGCTGATGGACGACGAGGGCGTGATGGTGATGGTCGAGGAGATCGTCGGCGACATCCCCAACTCGCCCGCCAACGTCAACTTCGGCCTCGGCGCGGACTACGGCGATTTCGAGACCGCGCTGTTCATCAGCGGCGTGCCCGGCGACATCCACTACGTCGACGTCGGCATCACGGGCGCGGCGGTGCCGGTGCTCGCCGCGGCGCCGGCTTCGGGCTGACGCGCGCGCGGCCCAGCGCGGCCTCGGTCGCGGCGATCAGATCGGCCGCGGCACGGTCGACGTCGCGGCCGGCACCGGCGCGGCCACGCTCGAGCAGGCTGCGCGCGCGCGCCTCGTCGTCGCCGCGACGCGCGAGCACCAGCGCGAGCACCAGCTCCGCGAAGGCGCGGGTCTCGGCCGGCACCGCCGCGTCGCTCGACAGCCGCACCGCCCGCTCGGCGTGGCGCAGCGCCGCATCGCGGTCGCCCAGCGCCAGCGCGTTGTGGCCGAGGTTCGCCAGCGCCAGGCTCAGCTGCGGATGCTCGGGGCCCCACGCGCGCTCCTCGAGTGCGAGCGCACGCGTGCGCAACTCGTAGGATTCCTCGGGCTGGTCCAGATCGTCCTCGAGCACGTTGGCGACGCCGACCAGCGAGTGCGCGACGCGGATGTCGTCGGGGCCGAACAGGCCCTCGCGGATCGACAGCGCCGCGCGGTGGTGCGCCAGCGCCTCGTCGATGCGCCCCACCAGGCGCAGCGCGCTGCCGAGGTTCTGGTGATCCTGGGCCACGTCCGCGCTCTGTTCGCCCGAGGCGGCGCTGTGGGCCGCCAGCGCGCGCTGCAGCAGCGCGATGCCGCGTTCGAGCTCGCCCAGCTCGAGCGCCGCGACCGCGACGTTGGTGAGCATGTCGGCGGTGCGCGGGTTGTCCTCGCCGAGCACGCGCGCGAGCGCGGCGTGCGAGCGCTCGTACCACTGCAGCGCGCCGGGCAGATCGCCGCGGCGATCGAGCACGATGCCGACGGCACCGACCGCGCCCGCGGTGCCGGGGTGATCGTCGCCGTAGGCGCGCTGCCAGATGTCGAGCGCCGCGCGGGCGCGCGAGAGCGCCTCGTCGAACTCGCCGGTGTCCGACAGCGTCATCGCGAGGCTGCTGTACAGCGGCGCGCGCTCGAGCTCGCCCATGACGCCGGGCTCGCTCGCGAGCGCGAGCGCGCGGCGCTGGTGCTCGAGCACGTCCTCGGGGCGTCCGTTCTGCTCGAGCACGCGCGAGAGGTTGTGCTCGAGCGTGGCCTCGCGGCGCGCGTCGTGGCCCAGCCGCTCGAGCGCGGCTGCGGCCAGCTCGGCCCACAGCTCGCCGTCGCCGCGCCGCTCCTGCTGCGCGCCCGCGACCGAGACCAGCAGCGTGCGCGCGTCGGCCAGCAGCCGGTCGTCGTCGGCGTGCTCGGCTGCGATCGCGGCGCGGCGCAGCGCCAGCTCGGCCTGCTGCGTGCGGCCCAGCAGATCCAGCGCGCGGCCCAGCGTCAGCTCGGCCTCCGCGATGGTGGGGTGGTGCGCGTGCTCGTGCGCGCGGCGGGCCGCGACCTCGGCCACCGCGAGTGCATCGGCACCCTTGCCGGCCTGGACCAGCGCAGCGGCATGCGCGACGCGCATGCGCAGCTCCTCGAGCTGCGCGCGCTCGTCCGCGTCGGCGGGCAGGGGCTCGCGTCGGCGCAGCGCGGCCGCGTCGGCGCACGCGCTCAGATCCGGCAGCGCGTCGGTGGCCTGCAGCGCTCGGTCGGCGATCTCACCATCGGCGCGCTGCAGCGTGTCGACCAGCGCCACCAGCCGCTCGCGCCCGGCGTCGAGGCAGGCCATGCGCAGATCGAGCAGCTCGGCCGACTGCTCGTGGCGCACGACGCTGGCCTCGCAGGCGTCGCGCCAGCCGTCGGTCCAGCGCGCGACGAAACCATCGAGCGCCTGCTGCACGCCGGCGGCGCTCTGGGTCGCGTGGGCACGGCCGGTGCTGCGCAGCGCCGCGGTCACGGCCTGCGCGTGGTCTTGGTTCCACGCCTCGGCGATGCGCGCGGGCACCTGCTCGCACGGCGGCGGTCCGCCGAGCCAGTTGCGCGCGAGCAGGGCCGAGCTCGCGGCGGCGCCGACGACCAGACCGGCGAAGGCGAAGCGGACCTTGCGACGGCGCGTGATCGCGGCACGCAGCTCGGCGACCAGCGCCTCCATCGACGGGAAGCGCTGCTGCGGATCGCGGGCGAGGCCGCGGAGGATCGCGCGACGCAGCCGCGCGTTGACGCCGGCGATCCGCGGCGGGTCGGGCAGGGGCCCGCGGAGGATCGCCTGGGCGATCGCCGCGTTGTCGTCGCCCGCGAACGGCACGCGCCGCCACAGCGCCTCGTACAGCGAGGCGCACAGCGCCCACTGATCGCACGCGGGCCCGGCGTCGCGGCCCAGGTGCTGCTCGGGCGCCATGTACATCGGCGTGCCGCGGGCGCGGCCGGGCGGATCGCCCGATGGCCTGGGCTCTTCACCATCGCTGGGCGTGGCACGCTCGCCGTCGCGGACGCGTGCGAGGCCGAAGTCGAGCACCTGCACGCGGCCGTCCTTGCCGATGAGCGCGTTGTCGGGCTTGAAGTCGCGGTGCACGATGCCGGCGCGGTGCGCCGCGGCGAGGCCCTGGCCGGCCTGCAGGTACACGCGCACGATCTCGGGCACGCTGCGCGGGCTCGCGACGGCCCAGCGGCGCAGCGTCTGGCCGTCGACGAGATCCATGGCCACGAACACGCGGTCGCCGACGAGGCCGACGTCGTGCACGGCCACGACGTGGGGATCGGACAGCTTGGCCAGCGCCTGGGCCTCGCGCAGCAGCTCGGCGCGCTGGGCCTCGCGACGGCCGCGCGGGCGCATCACCTTGATCGCGAGCTTGCGATCGAGCTGCGGATCGTACGCGGCATAGACCACGCCCATGCCGCCGCGGCCGAGCGTGTAGAGGATCACGTAGCGGCCGACGTGCTCGCCGCCGCGCAGCGGCAGCACCGCGAGCTGGCCGCCGGTGGTGCCGTCGTCGTCGGGCTCGCGCGGCGGCTGCGGCTGGGCCACGGCGGACGAGTTTCGCAAAGCCGACGCGTCCGCGGCAAGCCGGCGCGGGCGGCGGCTGCGGCGGGCCGGATTCCGGTACCCTCGCGGCGCCATGGCGCTCACCGTCGCGAGCTGGAACGTCAACTCGATCCGCGCGCGGCTCGACCACGTCGCGACCTGGCTCGCCGATCACGAGCCCGACGTGCTGTGTCTACAGGAGACCAAGGTCGAGGACGCGCTGTTTCCCAAGGTGCCGTTTCTGGAGCTCGGCTACACCGTGACGCTGCACGGTGGCCGGGCGCTGTGCGGCGTGGCGGTGATCAGCAAGCGCAAGCCCAGCTTCGTGCACGCCGGCTTCCGCGAGGGCGAGGCCGATCGCAACCCGCGGATCCTCGAGGTCGTGGTCGACGACGTGCGGCTGTACTGCCTCTACGCGCCCAACGGCACCGAGCTGGGCTCGGACGCGTTCGCGTACAAGCTCGCGTGGTACGAGCGCCTCGCGCAGCAGCTGCGGCACCACCATCGCCCAGACGAGCCGCTCGCGCTGCTGGGCGACTTCAACGTCGCGCCCGACGACCGCGACGTGTGGGACCCCGAGGCCTTCCGCGGCCGCCTGCTCTTCACCGACCAGGAGCACGCCGCGCTGCAGCGCCTGCTCGACTTCGGCCTGCACGACTGCTTCCGCGCCCACGAGTCCGGCGCCGGGCACTACAGCTGGTACGACTATCGAACGGGCGGCTTCGGGCGCAACGAGGGGCTGCGGATCGATCTGGTGCTCGCGACCGAAGTGCTCGCGCGACGCTGCACCGCGGTCACGCACGACGCGACGCCGCGCGGCTGGGACACGCCCAGCGATCACGTGCCGGTGGTGGCGCGCTTCGGGTGATCGCTGCGGTGGGTCACCCGGTCACCCGTCGCACGTGGGCAAGCCGTCCTTGTTCGGTGCCGCGGCGGGGCAGCAGGGCTCGCCGACGCAGGAGTCGGGCACGAACCAGTCGCCGAGGCGCGGCAAGGCCGACGCAGAAGAGACACGGCGTTCCGTCGCCGCGGACACGTCGCCTCCGCGTGCGCCGAGGCTCGACGGGCCGGGCGCACCGTCGCCCCGCGCGCGGGTGCGGTCCGCCGCGCGCCGCCGCGGCGGCTACGGGCAATTCTCCGAGGTCACGCTCTGCCCCGTGACCGGCACGCCGGCTTCGACGAACTCCAGCGGGATCGACTGGCACTGCGCCATGCCGCAGTCCTCCATTCGCATGATGTGCGCGTGCGGTCCGGTCGAGAAGCCGGTCGAGCCCGACAGGCCCACGGCCTGGCCGCGGGGCACGAATTCGCCGTCGGTGGCGAGCACGACGTTGAGGTGCTTGTACAACGTCGTGGTGCCGTCGCCGTGCAGCAGCACCACGAGGTTGCCGTACGCGAAGCACTCGGGGCCGCCGCCGTCGTAGCAGGGATCGCCGGGCATGGTCTCGGCGTAGGTGTGGATCACGATGCCGTCGGCCATCGCGACCAGCGGGGTCTCGATCGGCACCGAGAAATCGAAGGCGTAGAACGCCGCGCCCTGGTGCGAGTAGGTGCCGTCGTTGCCCTGCGCGATGGTGGTCTGGTAGCCGCACTCGAGCGGGATGTAGAAGCCGTCGGGCGGCTGCAGCTGCGGCGGCTGCTCGACCGTGCACGTCGCGTATGCGCCGGAGATCCAGCCGTGCACGTCGTTCCACTGGATCTCGAACCACGTCGCGTCGCCCTCGATGACCTCGCCGTCGGCCTGCGAGAGCTTGTCCGCGATCGCACCGTTGGGCAGCGCGCCCACCGGCTCGCCCGCGGTCGATGCATCGGGTCGCACGTTGAGCTCGGCGCCGGCGGCCACCTGCACCTGCAGGCGCGGACAGTCGTCGGCCGGCGGCACGTCCGGCATCGGCATGGCCTCGCCGCTGCTGCCGTCGTCGTCGCCGTGCGATGCACCGGTCGCCGCGCCGCCGCTGGTGCCCGGCGCACCCGAGCTCTCGCCTTGCGGCGCGCCCTCGCCCCCGTCGAGGACTCCGCTCGAGTCGCCCTCGTCGGGGTCCCACGCGCTCGGCATGCGTCCTGGCTCGCCCGCGCAGCCGATCAGCAACCCCGCGATCCACGCGCCCCCTGCCATGCCCCGCCGTGCCGTGCACACGCCCACGGGACGATGCGGCCGCGCGGCGCGACGCATGCCGCGAGCAGGTCGCTGCTGCGCGCGGCGTAGAGCGATCGACGTAGCCCAGGCGCGCTCGGTCGAGGCAGAGCAAGCTCCGCCGTCTCTCCCCGTGCCCGGGCAAGCCGGTTCACGGGACCCCTCGTCTCAGCCCATCGGCACGCCGCCGGTCAGCACGATGTCGTCGACGTACACCGCGTCGTCGCCCTCCTCGAGGCTGCCGTCCTTGGTGTAGCGCCACTCGAGCGTGTGATCGCCCGCGGCCACGGGATAGCTCGCGTCCGAGGCGGCGAGGATGCCCGACCACTCGTCCTGCAGCGCGCCGTCGATGTAGAACTCGAGGTAGTCGTAGCCGTCCTCGCTGCTCTCTTGGTGCGTGAACGCGACCGTGCCCGCGACCGAGTACGTCACCGCCATCGTCATCGTGGTGGTCTCGCCGTCGTCGATGTTGCCGCTGGCGGCCGACCACGCGCCCGCGATCACCACGGCCTGCTGCGCCGACCAGTCGACGTTGCCCGAGAGCACCAGCTCGGGCGGGATCGCGCCGAGTTCGAAGTCCTGGATGTACTGGCCGCCGGAGCAGCCGCTGTAGTCGAAGCCGCAGCTGGCCATGCCGCAGCCGAGCACGCCGCCGTCGAAGCCCAGCGACTCGCACGTCGCACCGCCGAGATCGTCGCCGTCGCACAGCTCGCTGCCCGAGGCCACACCGTCGCCGCACAGCGTGCACGCGCTGGTGTCGAACAGGCACGTGCGCATGTCGCAGGTGACCGGGCCCTCGGTGAAGCCCGCGGCGACGCAGTCGATGTCGTCGGCCAGCGGGCCGTCGCAGTCCTCGACCGGCTCGATCACGCCGTTGCCACAGATGGAGCAGCCGCTGGTGTCGAAGCCCTGGCAGCTGGCGCTGCACGCCAACGCGCCCTGGTAGTAGCCCTGCGTCACGCAGGTCTCGTCGCCGAGCTGATCGCCGTCGCACACCTCGTTGCCCGAGAGCATGCCGTCGCCGCACACACCGGGCTCGCCGGTCGAACCGCCGCCCGACGACGAGCTCTCGCCCTCGGTGGTGGTGGTCGTGGTGTCGGCCGCGCTGGTGCTGCTGTCGTCGGTGCCCGTCGATGGACCCTCGCTGGTCTCGCCCGAGCCCGACTCGCTGCCGCTGCTCGTGCTCATCTCGAACGGATCGGTGCCGACGTCCTTGCCGCAGCCGACGACGAGCACGAGCACGGACAGCGCTCCACGGGCGTATCGCATGGGCCGCAGCCTAGCAGGGCCGCGCGCGCGTCGAAATCGAGCGAACGCCCGAGCGCGCACGCGCTTGGCCGGCGTCGTCGCGGGCCCCGGCGCGCGGTGCGGCGGGCGCCGCGGCGCCCGCCGGCGTACCGAGCGAGCGCCTCAGCGGCGCATCAGCGTGCCGAGCTTCATCGCGACGCCGATGTCGCCCTCGAGCTGCAGCTTGCCCAGGCCGAACGCGGTCATCGGATCGAGCTTGCCGCCGAGCATGTCCTCGAGATCGCCGAGCTTGATCTTCACCGTGCACTGCGCCGAGACGTCGTCGTTGGTGACGACGTTGGGCACCACCGACGCGTCGACCGTGACCATGCCGTCGGCGCCGCAGTTGAACTTGATCGATCCACCGAGGCCACAGTCGGTGCCGACCTTCTCGCGGATGGTGTTGGTGACGGACTCGATGCTCATGATCGGACTCTCGCGTGTCGGGGTTGGCGGGCTCGCGGCCGTGCGCGGCCCTTCTGGGCTGCTTAGCGCAGGATCGACCGGGCCGTCAAAGCGCAAAGGCGGCGAGGGCCACGGCCGCGTCGGCGCCCTCGGCTCCACGCCGGCGCGTGCGCCCGAGGCAAGAATGCAGGGGCTCGCGGCGGCGATGCATGGCCGCGTGCTCGCGACGCGTTCACGCGAGCCCGACCACGAACGCGGCCGCGATCGAAGGTTCGAGTCGCGGTCGCTGCAGCTGCGCGGCGAGATCCCTCACCCGCGAAGGCGGCAGCCTCGGCGCGGGTTCGTGCACCCAAGCGTGGTCCCGCCGTGGTGACGGCGGCGGCGCGGCAGTAAGCTGCCGCCCACGCGCACCGCCGCGCGACTTCGCAGGCTCCCCGCCATCATGCCGTATCGCTCCGTCTTTCGTTCCGATCTGTTCTCGGGCCGCACCGTGGTCGTCACCGGTGGCGGCAGCGGCATCGGCCGCTGCACCGCGCACGAGCTCGCCGCGCTGGGCGCCCACGTCGTGCTCGTCGGTCGCAAGCCCGAGCGGCTCGCGACCGTCGCGGCCGAGATCGTCGAGGACGGCGGTGCCGCGAGCACCCACGCCTGCGACATCCGCGAGGAGGCCGCGGTGCAGGCGACGGTGGCGGCGATCGTGACCGCGCGCGGCCGCATCGACGCGCTGGTCAACAACGCCGGCGGTCAGTTTCCCGCCCCGCTCGCGCTCATCAACCAAAAGGGCTTCGAGACGGTCGTGCGGACCAACCTCGTCGGTGGCTTCCTGTTCGCGCGCGAGTGCTTCGTGCAGTCGCTGCGCGATCACGGCGGCGCCATCGTCAACATCGTCGCGGACATGTGGAACGGCATGCCCGGCATGGGTCACTCCGGCGCCGCGCGGGCCGGCATGGTCAACCTGACGCAGACCGCCGCGCTCGAGTGGGCACCCGCGGGCGTGCGCGTCAACGCGGTCGCGCCGGGCTGGGTCGCGAGCAGCGGCCTGGACACCTACGAGGGCCCCACGCGTCACCTCATCCCCAAGCTGCGCGAGGCGGTGCCGCTCAAGCGGCTCGCGACCGAGGCCGAGGTCAGCGCCGCGATCGTGTTCCTGCTCAGCGACGCCGCCGCGTTCATCACCGGCGAGACCGTCAAGGTCGACGGCGGCGCGCCGCTGGCCAGCTCGCTGTGGCCCACGCCGGATCACGATCGCTCGCGGCCGTTCGAGGGCTTCCACCGCGCGGTCGTGCCCAAGGTGCTGCGGGGGGCCGAGGACTAGCCATGGCCGTCATCGAAAGTCGCATCGACACCCGCAGCGAGCTCTACGCCCGTCGTCGCGAGGACATGCTCGCGCTGGTCGACGGCTTCCGTCGGCTCGAGGGCAAGGTCCGCGAACACTCGTCGCGGCAGGCCGCGAAGTTCGGCAAGCGCGGCCAGCTGTTGCCGCGCCAGCGCATCGCCGCGGTGCTCGACCGCGGCGCGCCGTGGTTCGAGCTGTCGACCCTGGCCGGCTACAAGATGCACGACGACGACGGCGACGCCGACATCGCCGGCGGCGGCAACATCGTCGGCATCGGCTTCGTCGCGGGGCGCCGCTGCCTGGTCACGGCCTCGGACGCGGCGATCAAAGGTGGCGCGGTCTCGCCGATGGGCCTGCGCAAGAGCCTGCGCGCGCAGGAGATCGCGCTGACCAACCGGCTGCCGTGCCTGAGCCTGGTGGAGAGCGCCGGCGCCAACCTGCTGTACCAGAGCGAGCTGTTCGTCGACGGCGGTCGCATCTTCGCCAACATGGCGCGCATGTCGGCCGCGGGCATCCCCCACGTCACCGTGGTGCACGGCTCGTCGACCGCCGGCGGCGCGTACCTGCCGGGGCTGTCGGACTACGTGATCGTCGTGCGCGGCAAGACCCGCATCTTCCTCGCCGGTCCGCCGCTGGTGAAGGCCGCGCTGGGCGAGGACGCCGACGAGGAGGCGCTCGGCGGCGCCGAGATGCACATGAGCGTCGCCGGCACCGCCGAGTACATGGCCGACGACGACGCGCGCGCGCTGGTGCTCGCGCGCGAGCTGCTGGGCAAGCTGCCGTGGGACACCGCGGTGCGCGAGCCGCCGCATCCACCCCGGCCGCCGCGCTACGACGCCGAGGAACTGTGCGGCGTGGTGCCGGTCGACTACCGCACGCCCTACGACGTGCGCGAGATCCTCGCGCGCATCGTCGACGACTCCGACTTCCTCGAGTTCAAGCCGCGCTACGGCGAGCAGACCGTGTGCGGTCACGCGCGCATCGAGGGTTGGCCGGTGGCCTTCATCGGCAACAACGGCCCCATCTTCCCCGAGGGCGCGGCCAAGGCCGGACACTTCATCCAGGCCTGCTGCCAGTCGGGCACGCCGATCGTCTATCTGCAGAACACCACCGGCTACATGGTCGGGCAGCGCGCCGAGGAGGCCGGCATCGTCAAGCACGGCGCCAAGATGATCCAGGCCGTGGCCAACGCCTCGGTGCCGCAGCTGACGGTGCTGGTCGGCGGCTCGTTCGGCGCCGGCAACTACGGCATGTGCGGCCGCAGCTTCGATCCGCGCTTCATCGTGTCGTGGCCCAACGCGCGCACCTCGGTGATGGGCGGCGAGCAGGCCGCGAAGGTCATGGAGATCATCACGCGCGCCAAGTTCCTGCGGCAGGGCGTGGTGCTCGACGACGAGAACCTGGCCAAGATGTCCGCCGGCGTGCGGCACAAGCTCGACTCCGAGTCCGACGCGCTGTTCTCGACCGCGCGGCTGTGGGACGACGGCATCATCGATCCCCGCGACACCCGCCGCGTGCTCGCGACCATGCTCGCGACCTGCCGCGAGGCCGAGGCCCGTCGCCTGCGGCCGATCAGTTTCGGCGTCGCGCGGCTGTGAGCCGCGCGCGCCCGCCCCGAGGGCACCACGACGGTGCCGCGAACCCGCCCCCCACGAGGAACACGACCATGAGGCTGACCCCCGAACACGAGCAGTTGCGCGACTCGTTGCACAAGTTCATCGAGCGCGAGATCAACCCGCACATGGAGGCGTGGGAGGCCGACGAGATCTTCCCCGCGCACACGCTGTTCAAGAAGCTGGGCGATCAGGGCTTCCTCGGCGTGACCAAGCCGCCGCAGTACGGCGGGCTCGGGCTCGACTACTCGTACTCGGTGGTCATGGCCGAGGCGCTCGGTGCCATCAACGGCGGCGGCGTGCCCATGGCCATCGGCGTGCAGACCGACATGTGCACGCCGGCGCTGGCGAAGTTCGGCTCCGACGAGCTCAAGCAGGAGTTCCTCGCGCCGTCGATCGCGGGCGATCTGGTCGGCTGCGTCGGCGTCAGCGAACCCCACGCCGGCTCCGATGTCGCCGCGATCAAGACCACCGCGCGCAAGGACGGTGACGACTACGTCATCAACGGCGGCAAGATGTGGATCACCAACGGCATGCAGGCCGACTGGATGTGCTGCCTGGCCAACACCTCCGACGGTGCGCCGCACCGCAACAAGAGCCTCATCATCGTGCCGATGGCGAGCAAGGGCGTCGAGCGGGCGCGCAAGCTCAAGAAGATCGGCATGAACAGCTCCGACACCGCGCAGATCTTCTTCGACGACGTGCGCGTGCCGCGGCGCTACGTCATCGGCCAGGAGGGCATGGGCTTCATGCTGCAGATGATCCAGTTCCAGGAGGAGCGGCTGTGGGGCGCGGCCAACACCCTGGGCGGGCTGGATCAGGCCATGCGCGCGACCATCGAGTACACCCGCGATCGCAAGGTCTTCGGCAAGAGCGTGCTCGACAACCAATACGTGCACTACAAGCTGGCCGAGTGCGCGACCGAGATCGAGGCCCTGCGCGCGCTGGTGTACCAGGCCACCGAGCAGTACATCGAGGGCAAGGACGTCACGCGCTGGGCCTCGATGGCCAAGCTCAAGGCCGGCCGGCTCGCGCGCGAGGTCGCCGACACCTGCCTGCAGTTCTGGGGCGGCATGGGCTTCATGCACGAATCGAAGATCTCGCGGTTTTACCGCGACGGTCGGCTGTGCTCGATCGGCGGCGGCGCGGACGAGGTCATGCTCGCGATCATCTGCAAGCTCGACGGCATCTTGCCGCGCAAGGAGAAGGACTCGTGAGTGCGCCAGAGCTGCCCGCGACCACGACGCTGCGGCTGCGGCTCGACGACGGCGTGCTGCACCTGACGCTGGCGCGACCCGAGGCGAGAAACGCCATGAGCGCGGTGATGATCACCGAGCTGCTCGCGACCTTCGCGGCGATCCGCGATCGTCGGGACGTGCGCGCCGTGGTCCTGCGCGGCGAGGGGGGCAACTTCTGCGCCGGCGGCGACGTCAAGGACATGGCCGCCGCGCGCATGGCCCCGCAGGTGGCGGGTGAGCCCGATCCCGCGGCGGCGATGAACCGCCGCTTCGGCGCGCTCATGCTCGCGGTCGATCGCGCGCCGCAGGCCACCGTCGCGGTGCTCGAGGGCGCGGTGCTCGGCGGCGGCTTCGGCCTGGCCTGTGTCGCGGACGTCGCGATCGCCCGCGCCGACGCGGGCTTCGGCCTGCCCGAGACCGGGTTGGGCCTGCCGCCGGCCCAGATCGCGCCGTTTCTGGTGCGGCGACTGGGGCTGTCGCACGCGCGGCGGCTCGCGGTCACCGGCGGTCGCTTCGATGGCGCCGCCGCGCTCGCGATCGGACTGGTGCACCACGTCGTGGGCGACGACGACGCGCTCGCGCAGCAGCTCGCGGCCACGCTGGCGCAGATCCGTCGCTGCGCACCCGCGGCCATCGCGGCGACCAAGCACATCATGGCGCAGGTCGGCGCCGTCGAGCTCGACGCGCTGCTCGACGACGCGGCCGCGCGCTTCGCCGAGGCCGTGCGCGGGCCCGAGGGCACCGAGGGCACGATGGCGTTCGTGCAGAAGCGGCTGCCGGCGTGGGCAGCGGGGGCGGGCACGTGAGCGGCGGTCGCATCGACACGTTGCTGGTCGCCAACCGCGGTGAGATCGCGCTGCGGGTCATGCGGACCGCCCGCGCGATGGGCATCGGCACCGTCGCGGTGTACAGCGAGGCCGACGCGGACGCGCCCCACGTCGGCTTCGCCGACGCCGCGGTGTGCATCGGCGAGCCCGCGGTGCGATCGTCGTACCTGTCGATCGATCGCATCCTCGACGCGGCCGCACGCAGCGGCGCCGATGCGATCCATCCCGGCTACGGATTCCTGTCCGAGAACGCCGACTTCGCCGAGCGCTGCGCGGCGGCCGGCATCACCTTCGTCGGGCCACCGCCGTCGGCGATCCGGCTCATGGGCGACAAGGTCCAGGCCAAGCTGCGGATGATCGAGGCCGGCGTGCCCACGGCACCGGCGTACATGGGCAGCACCGACGAGCTGTCGCGGCTGCGCGCCGAGGCCGAGCGCATCGGCTATCCGCTGTTGGTGAAGGCCTCCGCCGGCGGTGGCGGCCGCGGCATGCGGATCGTGCGGGAGCCCGACGCGCTGGCCGAGGCGGTCGCGGGCGCCAGCAGCGAGGCCGCGAGCGCGTTCGGCAGCGGTCAGGTGTTCCTCGAGCGCTTGGTCGAGGGCGCGCGCCACATCGAGATCCAGGTGTTCTGCGATCGGCTCGGCGGCGCGATCCACCTCGGCGAGCGCGAGTGCTCGGTGCAGCGTCGCCACCAGAAGATCATCGAGGAGGCGCCGTCGCCCGCGGTCACGGCGGCGCTGCGCGCGACCATGGGCGAGGCCGCGGTCACGGCCGCGCGATCGATCGGCTACGTCGGCGCAGGCACGGTCGAGTTCCTGCTCGACGACCGCGATCCGAGCCAGCCTCGCTTCTACTTCCTCGAGATGAACACGCGGCTGCAGGTCGAGCACCCGGTGACCGAGCTGGTCACCGGCCAGGATCTCGTGCAGTGGCAGCTGCGCGTGGCCGAGGGTGGGGCGCTGCCGCTGCGGCAGTCCGAGGTCGCGCTGCGCGGCCACGCCATCGAGGTGCGGCTGTACGCCGAGGATCCCTACGCCGGCTTCGTGCCGCAGACCGGCACCGTGCTGCGCTTTGCGCCCAGCCAGGCCGCGAGCGCGCGGGTCGACGCGGGCATCCGCGACGGCTCGGTGGTCTCGCCGTACTACGATCCGATGCTGGCCAAGATCATCGGCCACGGTGCCAGCCGCGAGGAGGCCATCCGCGCCACCGCCAAGGCCGTGCGCGACAGCGTCACGCTGGGGCTGCAGACCAACCGCGGCTTCTTGCTCGAGCTGCTGGGCTCGCGCGCCTTCGCCGATGCCGAGATCCGCACCGACACGCTCGACGCCCATTTCCGCGACGAGCGGCCGCCGCGGCCGCAGCCGCGCGCGCGTGCGTGGGCGGTGGCCGCGATCGCGTGCGCCGGTGCCGAGCCGGGCGCAGGCTGGCGCAGCAGCGGCGAGTACCCCGCGACGGTCGAGCTGCGCTGCGGCGACGCGAAGCGGACGCTGACGGTGACGCATGCGGCCGGCGGCTGGGTCACGGTCGCGGGCGCCGACGCGGCGCCGATGCTGCTGCGGATCTGCGATCGCGCGCCGGCCCGCCTGGCGATCGAGCACGACGGCGTGCGCCGCTGGTACGAGGTGGTCCGCAGCGGCGACGAGCTCTGGCTCGACGACGACGGCCACGCGTTCGGCTTCGTCGAACCCGTGCTCGGTGCGCAGGCCGAGGTCGCCGCCGGCAGCGACGGGCGCGTGCGCGCGCCCATGGCCGGCCGCGTGGTCGCGGTGCTGACCGAGGTCGGCGCGCGCGTGGCCGCGGGCGCGCCGCTGGCCGTGATCGAAGCCATGAAGATGGAGCACAAGATCGCCGCGCCCGTCGCCGGCGTGGTGCGGTCGCTGTCGGTCACCGCCGGTGGCCAGGTGACGCAGCGCGCCGTGATCGCGGAGATCGACCCCGAAGCCGCGGGCTGACGCGCCCGCGCGAAACCACTGCGAGCAGCCATGGACAAAGCCATCATCACCTGCGCCGTCACCGGCGTGCTCACCGATCCCAAGCAGCACCCGGTGCCGGTGACCATCGAGCAGATGGCCGCGTCGAGCCGCCAGGCCTACGACGAGGGCGCCGCGATCGTGCACCTGCACTTCCGCCGCCAGGAGCCGGGCCTGGGCCACCTGCCGACCTGGGACCCCGAGGTCTGCGCGGCGATCGTCGACGCGGTGCGCAGCGCGTGCCCGGGCATCATCATCAACATGAGCACCGGCGTGATCGGCCCCGACATCGGCGAGCCGGTCGCGGCGATGAAGCGCTTGCGGCCCGAGATCGCGGCGTGCAACGCCGGCACGCTCAACTACCTCAAGACCAAGGCCGACGGCTCGTGGGCGTGGCCGCCGATGGTGTTCGACAACCCCGTGGGCAAGGTGCAGGCGTTCCTCGCCGCAATGCGCGAGGTCGGTGCGCGGCCGGAGTTCGAGTGCTTCGACACCGGCATCGTGCGCTCGGTCGGGCTGTTCGTGGAGAACAAGATGGCCGCGTCGCCGCACTGCAACTTCGTGATGGGCGTGGCCTCGGGCATGGCCGCGGAGCCGCGGCTGCTGCCGCTGCTGGTCGAGTGGTTGCCGCCGGCTGCGAGCTGGGAGGTCACCGCGATCGGTCGCGCCGAGGTGTGGCCGCTGCACCAGCGCGCGGCCGAGCTCGGCGGCGCGCTGCGGACCGGGCTCGAGGACACCTTCTATCTGCCCGACGGCAGCCGCGCCCGCGGCAACGGTGAGCTCATCGCAGCGATCGCCGCGTGCGCGCAGCGGGCCGGACGCGCCATCGCGAGCCCGGCCGAGGCCCGCGCGGCGCTGGGCCTGCGCGCGGCCGACTGAATCGCGGCCACGCCGGGAACTTCGGCGCGCAGCAGGACTCTGTGGTGCCGTGGCAACGCCGCGGCCAGGCATCCTCGCGCTCGCGCTCGGGCTCGCCGCGACCGGCTGCAGCGCGCCCGCGGGCGATGCGGCGCCGCTGGACACCAGCGGCTTCGGCGGCGGCGCGCCGCCGGTGATCGGCGCCGGCGACGTGGGCACGTGCGACGTC
>JAIBBS010000295.1 GCA_019694555.1 Nannocystaceae bacterium | reverse complement strand
TCGCATGGCGGATGGCAACGCGCGCTCCGGGGTCGAGCTCCCCTTCGTGGTCGCGGCGACGGAATCACCGCCGCGCCCCAGCATCGCGGGCGCGCTCGTGGGCACGCTGGTGGCCCACGATCTCGACGGCCTGGTGGTCGACTTCCCCGGCAACGCCGACGGCCCGGTGCGCGCGCGCCTGGGCCTGCCGCTCGACGCCGCGCAGCTGGCCCGTGCGCTCGCGGATCGCAGCGGCGTGGTGCTGATGTTCGAGCACGGTGATCCCGCGCGCCCCATCGTCGTGGGCCTGCTGCAACCCGTGCCCGCGCCCGCGCCGAGCGAGCCCGCGGTCGCGCTCGTCGACGGCAAGCGCGTCGAGCTGGTCGCGCAGGACGAGATCGTGCTGCGCTGCGGCACCGCGTCGATCACCATGCGCCGCAACGGTCGCATCGTGATCCGCGGCACCTACGTCGAGACCCGCGCGAGCGGGGTCAACCGCATCCGCGGCGGCTCGGTCGCGATCAACTGATGAGCGCGCCGCCTGCACCGCCCTCGCGGGTGCGCTGGGACATCGTCGAGGAGCACCTCGACGAGGCCGAGTTCCTGTTCGAGCAGTGGACCACCACGCTGGACTCGCCCACGCGCGGGCTCGACCGCATCGCCGTGGGCGCGGAGCGCCGACTGATCGCGCACGTCGATGCGCTCGCGGTCGGCGAGGGCGAGGTCGCCGACGGTCTGCTGTGGCCGGCGCTGGTGCCCGAGGCCGAGTCGGCCGGGCGGGTGGCCGCGGCCACGCTCGCGCTGCTGGTCGCGCCCGGGCCCACCGCGATCGATCGCGTGCTGCAGCTCGCGGTCACGCTCGAGCCGGGCGCGTGCCACGACGGCATCGTCGCGGCGCTGTCGGTGGCCGCACGTGCGGACGTCTCGGGCCGCGTCGCGAGCCTCGCGGAGCGCACCGACGACGCGGGTCGCTGGCGCCTGGTGCCGGTGTTCGCGAACCGCGGCGGCGTCCCCGGCCCCAACCTCACCGCGACGCTGTTGCAGGCCCACGCGCAGGCCGAGCGCGCCGCACGCGAGTCGGCCGCGCGCGCGGCGATGCACCTGGCGCGCCCGAGCTCGCTGCACGTGGTCGAGCGCATGGTCGGCGATGCCGATCCGTCGGTGCACGCCGCCGCGCTGCGCACCGCGATCGCGCACGGCTCGAGCGGCGCCTACGCGCGCGCGTTCGATCTCGTGCGCGGCCGCGTGCCCTGCGAAGCGCCGGTGATGCGCGCGGCGATGGAGTGCCTCGCCGCCGGCGGCGAGGCCGGACCGATCGGCGCGCTGGTCGATCGCCTCGCCGACGCCGCGTCGCGGCCGGACGCGATCTGGGCCCTGGGCCTGTGCGGTCGCGCCGACATGGTCGATCGCCTGATGCCGTGGCTCGGCGACGACGAGTGCGCCGCGCTCGCGGGCGAGGCCATCGGCGGCATCTCGGGCCTGGGCCACGAGCAGCCGCAGCTGTTCCGCGAGCGTCCACCCGAGCCGCCGCCGCCGGACTCGCTCGATCAACCGCTGCCGCCCGAGGATCTCGACGCCGCACCGGTGGCGCCCGGCAACGACGAGCTGCCGCTGCCCGATGCCGAGGCCTTCGCCAAGGCCTGGGCCACCGCGCGCACGCGCTTCGACGCGCGCGTGCGCGTGCACGTGGGCCGGCCGCTCGCGAGCCTGTCCGACTGGCTCGCGGTGCTGGCCGCGAGCACGATGCGCCGTCGTGCACCGCTGGCGTTCGAGATCGCGATGCGTACCCGCGGCGTCCGCGTCGCGCCGGTGCGCACGCTCAGCGCGTGGCAGCGCGCACAGCTGCAGGCGTGGCCAGGCAGCGAGCCGGTCGACGGCAACCGCCCGTTCGCGAGGATCTCCGGATGAACGCGCCGCGCAGCATGAACGCGTGCATCGTCGCGCTCGGGGCCCGCACC
Organism: Nannocystaceae bacterium; assembly: GCA_019694555.1. Taxonomy (GTDB): domain Bacteria; phylum Myxococcota_A; class Polyangia; order Nannocystales; family Nannocystaceae; genus Xiheibacterium. Next base: position 5,434 of record JAIBBS010000295.1, on the reverse strand, counting down.
GCGGTGGGCCTGCGCGCGGGTCCGTCGGCGGCGGCCGTGCGCGCCGGACTCACGCGCCTGGCCGAGCACCCGAGCATGGTCGATCGCACCGGCGATCCCTTCCGCGTGTGCATGGACAGCACGCTCGACGCGGTCGGTCGCCTGCGCCGCATGCAGGCGCTCGCGATCAGTGCGCTCGAGGAGGTGCTCGAGCCCATGCCGGTCACGCCGGAGCAGACCGTGCCGATCCTGCTGGGCGTGCCCGAGCCCAGCGACATCCCGCCGGTGATGATCGATCGCATGACCGCCGGCGTCGCCGCGGCGCTGTCGCCCCGCTGCCGCGCACACATCGTGCCGGTGCGCGAGGGCAACGCCTCGGTGATCGTCGCGCTCGAGCGCGCGCTCGCGGGCATCGCCGATCGTACGATCGAGTGCTGCATCGTCGGTGGCGTCGACTCGTGGATCGACGCCGACGTGCTCGAGGCGCTCGACGCCGACAAGCGCGTGCTGTCGGTGTCGAACCGCTGGGGCGTGCCACCGGGCGAGGGCGCGGCCATGCTCGCGGTGTGCAGCCATGCGTTCGCGCGGCAGTCGGGCCTGCGCCCGCGCGCGTGGATCGCCGCGGCGGTGACCACGATGGAGGCCAACCTCGCCCGCACCGACAGCGTCTGCACCGGCGAGGGCCTGGGCCAGGCGTTCACGCAGGCGGCCGCGCGCGCCGGCGCGAGCGTGACCAAGCAGTACTGCGACCTCGACGGCGACCGCTACCGCGAGCACGAGTTCTCGTTCGCGATCCTCCGGGCACCGCCGGCGGCGTTCGTGAACGCGGTCGACTACGTCGCACCCGCGGACTGCTGGGGCAGCGTCGGCGCGGCCACCGGAGCCATGCTCGCGACCCTACCGGTGCTGCACCACGAGCGTGGCTTCTCGCCGGGCCCGTGGCCCATGGTATGGTGCGGCTCCGACAACGGGCGCCGCGGCGCGCTCGTGTTGCACCTCGAGCCCCGTCCGGGCTGACGCCCGGCGAGCGGAACCTCCGCGATGGTCAACGTCTACGTCAACCAGCCCAAGACGCCGGTCACGGAGAACAGCCAGGGCATCAAGACCGCGGTGATGCCCAACGTCTGCAAGATGCCGGGCCCACCGGCGCCGTTCGTGCCGACGCCGCTGCCGAACATCGGCAAGTCCGGCGACAGCCCCAGCGGCTACTCCGAGGACGTCACGATGATGGGCAAGAAGGTCGCGATCAAGGGCGCGACCTTCAAGAGCATGGGCGACGTCGCGAGCAAGGCTACCGGCGGGGGACTGATCTCCGCCAGCACCCACGACGTCACCGAGTTCGTGGGTCCGGGATCGATGGACGTGAAGGTCGAGGGCAAGAACGTGCAGCTCGTCGGCGACACCATGTCCAACAACAAGAAGAACGCGATGTAGCCGCGCGAGGGGCCCGCGATGACGATCGTCATGCAAGCGATGGGGCCGACGATGCCGGGCACGGTGGTGCTCGACAAGATCGCCGAGGCCTGCAACAACAAGATCAACGCCGAAGAGGCCAAGCAGGTCGCGAACAAGAAGAAGAAGCGCACCTGCCAGAAGCTGGGCCAGGACAAGCACGCGTGCTGCGAGGAAGAGATCCAGAAGCACCGTGACGCGAACCCGGAAAACGGCGACCCGCCGATCGAGGGCGAGAAGGCCTACAACCGCCCGCGCTTCGACAGCAACGGCGATCCGGTGCAGCCGGTGAACACCGCGACCGTCGCGATCTCCCGCGGCCAGGCCATCACCAACGCGATCAACAGTCTCCCCGCGGGCGCCGACGCAGCCGCCAAGAGCGCCGCGATCGGCCGCGCGCTCGCGGGCCTGGTGTTCCCCGACGCCGCGGTGCTGGGCCCACCGCCGCCGCCGCAGTCGAAGACCTTCGTCGACTTCAAGTTCGCGTGCCCGGCGTCGCACCGCAGCAAGCGCAAGAGCACCCAGGCGAACTACCGCCCGCCGAGCCAGAGCCCGGGACAGGAAGCGGCGCACAACGCCCTGGGCCAGGCCACCGGTGGCCAGACCACCGCCACGATCCTCTTCTGAAGCGAGCGCGCGCATGAGTCACTGGTACGACGTCCGTCCCACGTTCACCGAGCTCGGCACGTCGATCGCCGTGGCACGTCCGGCCTTCGTCGCCGAGTTCTTCGCCAGCGCGGGCCTGATGGCCCACGCGCAGGCGGTGTTCGACGCGTGGACCAAGCTGCTGCCGGCGGAGTCGATCGTCTACTACGGTCAGGAGAAGTCGAAGAAGCTGGTCAAGGCCACGCCCAAGGCCACCGCGAAGGTCCGCGACGCGCTCGCGCCGGCGAGCATCGCGGCCGGCTACCAGTGGCACTTCGCCAAGACCGCCGCGCAAGGCGGCGCCGCCGACGAGGTCCACGGCTGGTCGTTCGAGATCAAGGCCAACGAGAGCAGCGGCTCGTTCGTGTACGTCACGTTCCCGCTCGACTGGGTCGACGTGCAGGGCCCCGACGCGGTGGTGAAGTGGTTCGCGACGTGGTGCAGCGACTTCGGCTTCGCCCACGCCGACGCGGGCCTGGGCTTCGAGCTTGCGTGGTTCGGCGAGCAGGCCCAGCACGCATACCCGGCGATCCTGCCGGTGGCGCTGCGCTTCCACGGCGTGCGGCTGTGGCAGCGTCATCACGCGCGCTTCAAGCTGCCGGGGCCGCAGACGCTCGACACGGCGGCGTGGCTGACCTACCTCGGGCCCGCGGCGCTGCAGACCCTCGGCGCCGCTGCGATCGAGCACATCGACGCGGGCGTGCTGCGGCATCCGTGCGGCAAGGGCCTGGTGTTGCAAGCCGGGGCCAAGCCCGAGCCCTGCGACACCAACCGTCGCGACGCCGCGCATGCGCTGCTGAAGTCGGTCAATGACGCGATCGTTCCCATTCGCACGACCAAGTGGTGGATCGGCGGCTTCGCAGCCGAGCCCGACAAGGAAAACCGCTGGTTCGAACGGATGGATCGATGAACCTGCAGGGCTGGCCGTTCCCGATCACGGTGCTGGGCGACGTCGGCAGCGGCGGCCCGGCACAGCTGATCGTGGATCTGGGCGTGGCGATGACGCCCGAGTGCTTCGAGCGCCTCGCGTACGCGGTCGATCGCTTCGTCGCACTGGCGCAGGCCGGCGGCCTGGGCGGCGATCGGATCCCACCCGATCGCGTGGTCGCGGAGCTCGGCCCGACCGCGCCGCCGCGTGCGGGTGCGCGGGCGCAGTGGGATCTCGCGCGCCTGGGTGTCGACCTGCGCGGACTGGGCGTGTTGTTCGACGCGATCGCGCTGCTCGCCGACGCGCCGCGCGGCCTGACGTTGACCGCGGGGGGCCTGCTGCAACAGCCGGCCTTCGGCCCCGAGGAGCTGTCACCGGCGTGGCCGAGCCTGCCGTTCGCCATCGACGACGATCGCACCGGCCCCAACGTCGAGCTGGAGATCGAGCTGGTCGAACGCCCCGACGAGGCCCAGACCGCGGCGCTGCTCGACGCGGTCGGCGTGTGGCTCGATTGCGGCTCGATCCGCGGCTACCGCGATCCCACCGGCAAGCCCGACGGTGGCTACCTCGCGCCGATCGAAGATCCACGCTTTCGCCTGCAGGGCACCACGCTCGCGGCATTGCTGCACGACTCGGGCGTGCTCGAGCAGGGCTACGACATCCTGCTCAACGTGCTGTGCCGCCTGCATGCCACGGTTCCCATCGCCCGCGTGGAGCTGCTCTGATGTGGACCATCAAGAACGACACGCCCTACGTCGCCGACCGCACCATCGTGGTCGACAAGCACGGCGCGAAACACTACGTCGTGGTGGTCAAGGGCACGTTCGACATCCGCGCCGACGGCACCACCAAGACCGCCGACGAGCAGGTGCCGGTCTGCGTCGCGCCCGAGTACACCGGTGACGACGGCGTCTCGAGCCTGCGCTACGAGCAGGACCTGCTGCCGCCCAAGCCGCGCACCGACGTCTACGTCAACGGCCTCGCGCATGCACCCGGCGGCCGCCCGACCACGCGCATGACCGTGGGCCTGGGCACGCCCACCGGCACGAAGTCGATCGTGGTGCACGGCGATCGCCGCTGGGAACGCGACCTCGTCGGCGGCATCACCCCGACACCGCCGCTGCCGTTCGCAACCATGCCGATCGTCTACGAGCGCGCGTGGGGCGGCTACGACCAGGGCGATCCCGATCCGAAGCAACACAAGCTCGACCCGCGCAACACCGTGGGCACCGGCGTGTTCATCCGACCGGCCAACCGCATCGGCAAGCTGCTGCCCAACCTCGAGCCGATGTCGGGCGGCGCCGAGACTCCGATCGGCTTCGGCGCGCTGTGCAGCTTCTGGAAGCCGCGCACCGACTACCAGGGCACCTACGACGCGGCGTGGTTCGAGAAGCGCAAGCCGTTGCTGCCGGTCGACTACGACGCGCAGTGGCTGCAGTGCGCCCCCCCGGACCAGCAGTTCGGGCCGCACCTGCGCGGCGGCGAGCCGTTCGCGCTCAGCGGCATGACGCCCAGCGGCATGCTGCGCTTCGAGCTGCCCAAGCACTACTTCGCCTTCACCACGCACATCGGCAGCAAGCGCCAGGAACACCGCGCGCAGATCAACACCGTGGTGATCGAGCCCGAGCTGTCGCGCGTGATCGTGCTGTGGCACTCGATGCTGTCGTGTCACCGCGACATCGACGACATCGACATGACGGTCGTGGTCGAGAAGCCGTACGTGTGACGCGGCGCGACGCCGACGTCACACCTCGATCTCGCCGACCAGGTACGGCATGCAGCCACCCGCCAGCAGCACGCGATCGCCGGCGAGGCGACAGCGCAGCGCGCCGCCGCGTTGCGACAGCTGGCGCGCGCGCAGCTCGGTCATGCCGGTCTGCGCGGCCCAGTAGGGCACGAGCGTGCAGTGGGCGCTGCCGGTCACGGGATCCTCGGGCACGCCGATGTGCGGCGCGAAGTAGCGTGAGACGAAGTCGACGTCGCGACCCGCGGCCGTGACCACGAGGCCGTCGTAGGGCAGCGCGGCGACGAAACCGAGATCGGGGCGGAGCTCGCGGACCGCGTCCTCGTCGGCGAGCACGGCCATGCACTTGTGCGCGCGCCACGTCGAGAGCACCGTCGCCCCGAGCGCGCGCTCGAGCCCCGGCACCGGCTCGAGCGGCACGGCCGGTCGCGCCGGCAGATCGATCTCCAGCTGCGCGCCCTGGGCCCGCACCACCAACGTGCCCGCACGCCGTGTCGCGAAGCGCAGCTCGTCGCCCGCGCGCCCCAGGGCCCGCAGCACGAACGCCGCCGCCATGGTCGCGTGGCCGCACAGGTCGACCTCCGCGGTGGGCGTGAACCACCGCAGCGCGTGCGGCTGCTCGGCGTGGGTGACGACGAACGCGGTCTCCGAGAGGTTGTTCTCGGCCGCGATCGCCTGCAGCGTGG
>JAIBBS010000078.1 GCA_019694555.1 Nannocystaceae bacterium | reverse complement strand
GCGAGCGCGCCCAGCGGCACGCCCAGGCGCAGCGCGGCGCGCAGTGCGAGGCTCGGCGAGCGGCGGCCCATCGTGACGACAGTCTACGGCACGACGGCGCCCGCGCGCGCCCGTGGTATGGTCGCGCCGACGAAGGCCCATGCTGCGTCGCGCTCCCATCCTCGTGCTCGCGTGGGTCACGGCGGTGCCCTGTGCGCCGGTGCGTGCGGCTCCGGCGGGCGATCCGATGGGGCCACCGCGCGACGTGCCGGTGACGCGCGAGGCGCTCGATGGCCCGCGCGACGGCATGGCGGTGGCGCGCAGCTACGACGGACCGCGCGCGATCCCGCAGGCGGCCGCGGTCGAGCCCGCCGCGCCGGCCGAGCCCACGCCGCCGCCGACCGAGCCCGACGAGCCCGACGAGGTCCCCGCGCCTGAGCTCGACGAGGCCGACGGCTTCGATCCGTTGCGCGACAGCCCCGAGGCCGAGGTCGCGCGCAAGCGGATCCGCGGCGGCATCCTGCTGCTGTCCGCCGGCGTGCTGCTGGGCACCGGCGCGATCCTCATGGCCACCAGCGAGCCGTGCCACGCGTTCGCGGGCAACGGCTGTCAGGTCGCCGCACGCCGCCGCGCGAGCCTGACGCTGGGCATCCCCGCGGGTGTCATCGCGATCGGTGGCGCGCTGCTGCTGGGCTTTGGCATCCGCGCACGGCGACGCATCGTCGCCGACGTCGCGCTCGCGCGCGGCAGCGCGATGGTGGTGCTCGGCGGTCGCTTCTGAGCGGTGGATGAGACGCGTCGCGTCTCATCCACGACGGAGGGCGAAGCGCTGAGGGAAGGCGGGCCGCCGTCTGCGTCGCTCGGTCGTCGCGACTGCTGCGCTCGTCTCGGGCCGCCGCGGTCACGGTCGCAGACACGAGGGCACCGCGCGCGCGGCTGCCTGCGCGCGCCGATGCCGTGCGATCGCGACGGCACCCGCGACGATCGCCGCGGTGCCGCCGATCGCCGCGACCGCGGCGAAGCCCTGCGCGACCGGGCGCTCGGCCAGCGCCGCGGCCGGGATGCCGCCGCCGGTCGCGATCGTCCCGCCGGCGATCCCGACCGCGGCCAGCACCACCGTGGCGTCGGCGCGACGCCGCGGCGGCGTGGTGTCGACCTGCAGCGTCGTGCCCGCGTCGAGCGCGACGTTGTCGTCGCCGCGCAGCGTCGTGATGCGGTGCAGACCCGGCTCGACCACGCGGGTCGCCGCGCCGCCGTAGACCCGCACGGGCTCGCCGTCGAGGCACGCCCGCGTGCCGCTGCCCTCGAAGCGGACCTGCGCGAGCAGGGGCAGCAGCGCGTCGCGCTCGCGCTCGGCCTCGCGACGTTCGGGCGCGCCGGGGGCCTGGGATGCGAGCGCGTCGAAGGCCCGCCACGCCGCGAGCGCATGGCCGGCGCGCGCGTGCGACAGCGCGAGGTTGTAGAGCGTCCACGGGTGCGGCGACAGGGCCTGCGCGCGATCGAAGCGCGCCGACGCGGTCTCGTAGTCGCCGCGTTCGAACGCGGCCTCGCCGTCCGCGAACGCAGCGGCGGCCTCGCGGCGCACCGCCTCGGTGGTCGCGGCGTCCTGCGGCGCGGCGCGGCGCAGCTGCGAGGGCGGTGACGACTCGGGCGCCGGCAGGGCCCGCACCGACCACACCGACGCGCGGGCCTCACCGCCGAGCAGGCCCAGCACCAGCGCGCCCACGCACGCGAGGGTGGGGCGAGGGCGTCCTCGCCGGTTCGCGACCGCTGCGCTCACTCAGTCCGAGTATGGATTGGGCTTGAGCGCGCGCGCACGCTTGCGTGCGCGGCCGCTGCGGGCCGGGCCCGCGGCCGGCTCCGGCGCGAGCAGCAGCGGGGTCACGATCGGCGGCGTCGCGGTGGGCACCGGCACCGGCACGGTGATCGCGGTCGGTGCAGGCTCGGCCGCCGGCGCGCGCGTGGTCCCGGCAGGGCGCGGCGACAGCGAAGCATCGCTGGCGAGCGCGGGCGCGGTGCGCTCGCTCGCGTGCAGCGACTCGTCGGGTTGCAGCGCCAGCCACGTGGCGGTCGCGGTGAGCGTGAGCGTGACGCCGGCCGCGAGCGCCAGCAGCCACGGCGCGCGCCGGGCGGGCGTCGCACGGCCGCGGGGCAGCGTCGGGGCCGCGAGCGCCACCGGACCCGAGCACGCAGCGCTCGCGATGTCGGCGAGCTCGCGCTGCAGCGCGGACAGATCGACGCCCGAGATCGCCAGCTGCTGCTCGATCGCGTCGGCCAGCGCCGCAGCGCTCGCGAAGCGATCGGCGGGGTCCTTCTGCAGGCACGCGAGCACGATCTCCGCCAGGCCCTGTCCGAGCACGTCTGCGGGCGAGCGGCCGGGGAAGCGCGCGGCCAGGGCCGCGACCACCGGCGTGGTGTCGCACGCGACCAGGCGCTCGAGCGTGCCGCGGGTGTCGTCGTCGCCAAAGGGCAGCCGACCGCTGAGCAGCTCGAACAGCACGCTGCCCAGCGAGAACACGTCGCTGCGCCCATCGACCGGCTGCAGCTGCGCCTGCTCCGGGCTCATGTACGGCAGCCGGCCGCACAGCACGCCGACCTGGGTCTTCTCGGCCTGCTCGCGCAGCTTCACCAGGCCGAAGTCGATCAGCACCGGGCGACCGCTGCGATCGATCATGAGATTGTGCGGCGACAGATCGCGATGCACCGCCTGCATCGGCTGGCCGTGCTCGTCGACGGCGGTGTGCAGCGCATGCACGCCGCGGGCGATCGTCGCGATGAGGAACGCGGCCTGGCTCGGTCGCAGCGGCACCGAACGCGTCAGCATCAGCCGCCGCAGATCGACGCCGTCGACCAGCTCGAGCACGAGGTAGTCGAGCCCCCGATCGACGCCGAGGTCGACCACGTCGACGATGTTGGGATGACGCACGCGCGAGGTCAGGCGCGCCTCGTCGAGGAAGCGCGCGCGCAACGACGGATCGAGGTGCGGATGCAGCACCTTGATCGCGAACTCCCGCACGAAGCCGCCTTCGCCGAGGCTGCGGCCCAGGTACACCGTCGACGTGCCGCCCTCGGCCAGCCGTCCGACCAGCTGATAGCGACCCAGCCGCACCGCGGGGCGGCGGGGCACAGGGCCGGGGCGTGCGTCGGGCTCGACCATGGGGGATTGGCAGGGGGGCTGCGATGGCGTTTGCAGCGCCCGCGATGGCGCCGCTACAGTGGCCCCCGCGCGAGCGGATGCCAGGCTCCACCATAGCCCACGATCGACCTGCTGCGGAACATCTTTTGCTCGCGGCGTGTGCGGCAACACTTCGTCGTCTGGGAGCGGAAGTGCGGATCCGAGCCGACGCGGAGAACTCGGTCCGCGCACTGCAGCCCTCGGTCGCCTTCGGGCCGTGTGGCCGCTCGGGCGGACCGCGCGGTGGCGGAGCCGATGGGTTCGCCGGCGCGTTCACGCCGCCGCCCGCGGAGCGCGAGGCGATCCCGGTCGCGTGCATCGAGGTCGAGGGCCTGCCCAACCTGCTGCACGAGCTCGTGCACGTCGCGCTCGCCGGTCGGTTGGCCGACGACCACGGCTTCGACTATGGCAAGATCCCCTACGACGTGCGGACGCTCGACGGCCGCGCGATCTTGTGGGACGAGTTGTCCGCTGCCGTGGTCAGCTGTGCGTATCTGATGTCGCCCTCGCCGGACGCGCGAGATTGGGCCCGCGTCGACGCGTGGTTCGACGAGCAGCTCGGCATCCAGCCGGTGTTCTACGGGCTCGAGCACGACGCCGCGGGGTTCTGGTCGGCGCTGCCGGGCTGGGTGGCGGCGCATCGCGACGAGCTCGACGACGTGCTGGCGCGGGCCTACCGGCGCGTGGACACGCTGCTGCGCTGGGCCGATCCCCAGGCGCCCGCGCCGGCACTGCAGCTGGACTTCGACACGCTGTGGCGCCGCCGCAGCGCCACCGAGGATCGACGATGAGTGCGGGCCGCATCCGTCGCATCGGCGCGTGGGCGTACGAGCAGCGCTGGCCGCTCGCGATCCTGATCGCGTCGCTGGTGGTGCGCGTGCACTGGAACCTGCGCGTGCACCCGCCGGGCGACTACGTGTACTCGGACATGAACGGCTACGTCTCGCGCGCGGCGGGGCTGTTCACCGAGCTGTGGGGCAAGCGCGAGTACGCCGGCTTCTATCCCTGGGGCACCCACGCCTTGATGTACGCGATCGAGCGCGCCGTGGGCCGGGGCAACCTCGCCGGCGTCGGTGTGGCGTTCGCGGTGATGGGCGCGCTGTCGTCGATGTTCGGCTACCTCATCGCGCGTCGCGTGAGCCGCTTCCGCTGGGTCGCGCCCGCGGTCGGGCTGTGGCTGGTGTTCGACTATCCGATGATCTCGCTGTCGGGCTACTTCCTCAGCGAGACCCCGTTCGCGCTGGGCATGCTCGCTGCGACGTGGCTGCTGCTGCGCGTGGTCGATCACGGTCGCGCGCGCGATGCCGTCCTCGCGGGCGTGGCGCTGGCGTTCGCGACGGTGATGCGGCCGCAGATCCTGGTCTCGGTCGCGTTGCTGGCTCCGCTTTGGTTCTTCGGCCGGCGGCTGTGGCCGCGGCTCACGCTGGCGCGCCTGCTGCAGGCGGCGCTGCCGCTGGTGCTGGTGCTGGGCTTCTCGGCGTGGCGGCTGCACTACCACACCGGCCGCTGGGGCCTGATCTCGGAGAACGGCAGCTTCAACCAGGTCTTCGGCCGCTGCCACGTCACCAAGATCATCGCGTTGCCCGACGGACCCACGCGCTCGCGCACCGTGTTCGGTCCGCCGCCGCTGCTGCAGCTGGGCAAGCGCGACGTGACCGCGCCGGGCGAGTGGCCGCAGCTCGATCCGGTCATCGACAAGTACTTCTACTACTACGGCTATATCGGCGACGCCGAGATCCATCGCGACTACATGCGCCAGTGCGTCGCGCAGGGCGGCTGGCTCAAGCAGGCCGAGTTCGCGCTGGTGCACGTGCTCATGCTGTGGCGCTACAACGTGCTGTGGCCCGACTCGGGCAAGGGCAACTGGGCCCCGACCGCGTCGCGCTGGGGCTCGATCCATGCCATCGGCTTCGCGCTGCCCGCGGTGCTCGCGGCGCTGGTCGTGTTCGCGCCGCGGCGGCACCCCAAGCTGGCCCTGGTCGCGGTGCACGTCTGGGCGGCCTTCATCGTCGCCGCGCTGTACTTCGGGGACGTGCGCCTGCGCACGCCGTACGACCCCATCCTCGTCCTCCTCGCCTTCGAGCTTTTCGCCATCCTGGGCGCATGGGCGTGGGCGAAACATCGAGCGCGGGGCGCACGAAACCCAGGGAAGCCGAGCCGGGTCGAACCGGTTGGCAGCGACCCCGCGCGATGACCCGACGTCCGCCCTCCACGTTCGCATCGCGTCCGCGCGGGGCCGCCGCGCCGTTGCGACGGCTGGTGCCGGTGCTCGGCGGGCTCGCAGCCGGGCTGGCCTGCTTCACCGGCTTCGCGGCGCAGGCCCACGCCGCACCGACGATGTCGATGGAGCTGTGGGATCGCGCGTTCGAGGTCGTCGAGTTCGGCCTGGGCTGCGCGGACCAGGTCCATGCCGCTGGTGCGTGGCTCGAGCTGCAGGTCGGCGTCGAGTCGCCCGGCGGCGGGTCGATGCGTGGCTTCGGCGTGGTCGTGCTCGCGCTGGTCGCCCTGGTGGTGATCGCGCTGGGCCGCATGCGTCTGTCGGCCGAGCACAAGCGCCTCGAGCTGGTGCGGCGGCTGGTCGAGCAGGGCCACGAGCCGCCCTCGGCGCTGCTGCTCGCGCCCGCGCGCAACGACCTGCGTCGCGGCATCGTGCTGGGCTTCGCCGGGTTGGGTCTGGTCGTCGGCGGGTTGCTGCTGGGCGATCGCGGTCTGCTCGCCGGCGGGCTCGTGCCTGCGTTCATCGGTGCCGGGTATCTGGTGAGCTTCCGGCTCGCCGTGCGGGGCTAGCCCTCGCGTTGGGAGCGTGCATGACCGTCGCGATCACCACAGCCTCCGTCCTCGCGCCTGCCGGCGCTGCGGCGCCCATGGTCGAGGACGGCGTGCTCGTGCGACAGGCCGCGGCAGGCGATCGCGCCGCGTTCGCGGAGCTCGTGCGTCGTCACCAGGGCAAGATCCGCGGCCTGCTGCTGCGGCTGTGCGGTGACCGCAGCATGGCCGACGATCTCGCGCAGGAGGTGTTCCTGCGGGCCTATCGCGCGCTGTGTGGCTTCGAAGGCCGCGCCAGCTTCGCGACCTGGCTGTACCGCATCAGCTACAACGCGTATCTGAACCACAGCACGCGCGTGAAGAAGTTCGCCGCGCTGCCGCAGGGCTACGACGCGGCCACGGTCGCGCCCGACGACGCGCACTCGGCCCCGCGCGCGGACCTGCGGCGCGACCTCGAGGGCGCCGTCGCGGAGCTGCCCGAGCGCTACCGCGGCGTGGTCGTGCTCTACTACCTTCAGGATCTCTCGTACCCCGAGATCGCCGAGATCCTCGAGCTGCCGCTGGGCACCGTGAAGACGCACCTGCACCGCGCCAAGCGGCTGCTGCGGACGCGCCTGCAGGGCTGGGATCCGGGCTGGGATCGCGGCGAGGACAGCGACGACGTCGCGGAGGCCACGCCGTGAGCCACGAGCGCGGCGAGCGGGATCCGGCGGGCGAGTCGCTCGGCGTCGACCCGTTCTTCACCGCGCGCGTGCTCGCGATGCTGCCCGAGCGTCCGCTGGGCGCGAGCTTGCAGCCGCGCCGGCGACTCGCGGTGCTGCTGGTGGCCTACGCGCTCGCGGCCGTGGTCGCGCTGGCGGTGGTGGGCAGCTTCGACAGCGCCGCGATCGCGGGCGTCCGTGCGGCGCTGGGCGGCTGGACCGACGGTGCCGAGGGCACCTGGCTGGTCGCGGTGGTGTTGCCGATGACGCTGCTGGCCGTCGCAATCTTCGCGCGAAAAAACCATACTGAAGCGGCATGATCGACGACCGCTCGGGCGACACGCCGCGGCATCCGGCGTGGGCGGAGGTGCCCGATCGCGCGTGGAACGACTGGCGCTGGCAGCTGCGCGAGCGCGTCACCGATCTCGCGCGGCTGCAGTCGCTGCTCGAGGTGACACCGGCCGAGGCGCGCGGCATCGTCGGTCGCACGAGCTTCTCGTTCGCGGTCACGCCGTACTACCTCTCGCTGGTGGGCGCGCCCGGCTGCCCGGTGCGGCGCCAGGCGATCCCGACCGACGAGGAGCTGCGCGTGACGCCCTCGGAGCTGCGCGATCCGTTGGGCGAGGACGCGCACAGCCCGGTGCCGCACCTGACGCACCGCTACCCCGATCGCGCGCTGTTGTACGTCACGCACAACTGCCCGGTGTACTGCCGCCACTGCACGCGCTCGCGCAAGGTCGGCGACGAGCACAGCGCGCCTGCGCGCGGTGAGCTCGACGCCGCGTTCGAGTACCTGCGGCGCACCCCCGCGGTGCGCGACGTGCTGGTCTCCGGCGGCGATCCGCTGAGCCTGTCCGACGCGCGCCTGGCCGAGATCCTCGCACGCCTGCGCACGATCGACAGCGTCGAGGTCATCCGGCTGTGCACGCGCAATCCCGTGACGCTGCCGCAGCGCATCGACGACGCGCTGGTCGAGGCGCTGCGTCCGTTCCAGCCGCTGTACGTGCACACGCACTTCAACCATCCCCGCGAGTGCACGCCCGAGGCCGCGCGCGCGCTGGCTCGGCTCGCGGATGCGGGCTTCGTGCTGGGCAACCAGATGGTGCTGCTGCGCGGCGTGAACGACGACGTCGACACCGTGGTCGCGCTCAACCGCTGGCTGCTGCGGCAGCGCTGCCGGCCGTACTACATCTTCCAGTGCGATCCGGCCGAGGGCACCGCGCACCTGCGGACCCCGATCCAGACCGGCCTGACGATCCTCGACCAGATGCGCGGCCGCGTGAGCGGGCTCGCGATCCCGCAGTACGCGGTGGACCTGCCCGGCGGCGGCGGCAAGGTGACGCTGGTCCCCGAGCGGCTGGTGCGCGCCGAACCCGGCCGACGGACCTTCCGCGACGCCTTCGGGCGCGAGTTCACCTATGTCGAAGAGGAGTGAGCCGCGCGGCGGCGTGCGGCCCCGCACCGGCGACGCGACCCGGCGCGGGCCTGTTGCATACTCCCGGGCGGGCGGGCGTCGTACCGCCCCAGCAGCCCCCATGCGCAGCCGCCTCCGCCGAGCCCTCGCCGCCTCCCTCCTGTCGCTGTCCGTCGTGGCGCCGGCCGCCGCCGCGGACGATCCCGTCCGCGTGCTGGTGCTGCGGGAAAACGGCGCCGGCTCGGCGTCGACCGCCCAGAGCTACCTCGACACGCTCATGGCCCAGGTCGGGCGCGTCAACGGCTGGAGCGACGTCAAGGGCACCTACCACACCAAGCGTGCGGCGGCGAAGAGCTTCATCGAGGACACCCACCCGCAGTTCGGCATGCTCTCGCTGGGCGCCTTCTTGGCGCTGCGGGGCGCCAACAACCTGCAGGTCATCGGTCAGACCGAGGTCGAGGGCGGCGGCGGGATCCAGTACTACGTCATCAGCAAGCACCACGCCGACCTCGCGGGCTGCAAGGGCAAGACGCTGGCGAGCAACCATGCCGGCGACGCGCCCTTCATCGAGAAGGTCGTGGCCAAGGGCGCGTTCACGCTGTCGGAGTTCACGCTCGTGACCACCACGCGGCCGGTGCAGACGCTCAAGTCCGTGCTCAAGGACGAGGCAGAGTGCGCGCTGGTCGACGACGCGCAGATGGCCGAGCTGCGCAGCCTCGAGGGCGAGGCGGAGGTCCATCCGGTGTGGTTCTCGGCCCAGCTGCCGCCCATGCCCGTGGTCGCGTTCGGCTCCGCGCCGGCGTCGATGGTCGACGCGTTCAAGGGCTCGCTGGCGTCGGTGTGCACCGGCGAGGGCGCCAAGGCCTGCGCCGCGGCGGGCATCAAGACGCTCAAGGCCGTCGAGGCGAGCGCGTACGACGACGTGATCGCCGCCTGGTCGAAGAAGTGACCCCGATCCGGCGCGGGCCGGGTTCGTGCTAGATCCCTGGTCGTGCGCCGCCGAGTCCGGGTCCTGCTCCTTTGCGCCGCGTGTACGCCCAAGCCCAGCGCGGACGTGACCGCGCCGGGGACGCCGCCGGCGAATCCCGTCGAAGTCTACGACGCGCTCGAGACCGCGATCGGTGAGGGCCGCGACGACGAGCAGCAGCGCGTCGATGCGTTGGCGAAGGTCGAGCGCGCCAAGGACGACGGCAGCGCCGCGTATGCCTTCGTGCGCGCGGCGTTGCTCGGCCGCGTCGCCGAGCTGCGGGGTGCCGACGCCGGCAAGCTCGTGACCGAGGCCGAGGCGTGGGCGCGTCGCAGCCTCGAGCGCGATCCCGAGTACCGCGAGCGCGCGGCGACGCAGATGCTCGGCTCGCTGTACGTCATGGCGCCCGGGCGCCTGCTCGAGCACGGCGACTCGGAAGACGGCCTGGCGATGCTCGAGGGCCTGGTCGAGGCCAAGCCCGCCGAGCCGCGCTACCACCTGCGCCTGGCGCAGGCGTACCTGCACCTGGGCGACGACGACGCCGCGCGGCCGCAGCTGTGCGCCGTGTTGCCGGCGCGGGCGCAGCTGCGCGGCGACGAGCGCAAGCTGCTCGACGGGCTCGTCGGTGACGCCGGTGGCAGCGGAGCGCTGGGGTGCGCCGCGCAGTAGTCCGCGGCCGCGCGCTGCGGGTCGCGACGCGCGTCGGACTGCTCGCGCTGTCGTGGCTCGGGCCCGCGTGCGCGCCGAGCCTGGTCCGACTCGAACGCGCAGGCCGTCACGACGACGTGATCGCGGCCGCCGACGCGCGGCGTTGGCCGCCCCGGCGCGCGCAGGCGCGGGCGCTGGCGCGCTCGCTGGTGGCGCTGGGCCGCGAGCAGCGGGCCCGCGACGTGCTGCTGCGGGACTGGCGACGCGGCGGACAGCTGCCCTCGCTGGTGGCGCTGGCCGAGCTCGAGCACGGGCTGGGTCGCGAGGGCTTGGCTGCGGCCCACTTCACGCGCGTGTTGTCGGTCGATCGCTCGGCGGTCGCGGATCGGCCCGAGGTCTGCGCGCTGCTGCAGACGCGCGCGCAGGGCTGGGTCGCGCTGGGCGAGGGCGACGCGGCGCTCGACGATCTCGATCGCAGCTGGCAGCTGTGCGGCCGCGACGACGCGGCGCTGCGGACGACCGCGACCGCGGCGGCGCGGGAGCAGCTGCGCACGCGCATCGCCTCGGCGCTGCCGTGCGAGGACTGTGACGAGGGGCCCGCGCGCGCCGATGCGTCGGCGTTCGAGGCGGTCCGTGATCGCGCGCGCGCGGACGGGCCGCAGGCGCTGCGTGCCTGGGCCGCGGCGCACCGTGCCGAGCTGCCGCCCGCGGACGTGGTCGCGCTGCTGCTCGCGGAGCTGCGCGGCGAGGCCGGCGAGGCGCTGCTCGAGGACGACGAGCTGCGTCGCTGGCTCGGCGAGACCGCACCGTCGGCGTTCGTCGAGCTGCTCGCGACCGGCAATCCGCTCGAGGGCGCGTACGTGCGGCTGCGGCTCGAGCGGGTGCTGGGCCGCAGCCCCGACGGCGGCGTGGCGAGCCCGAGTCAGCGCGCGCTGTGGGCCGATCGTGCGGCGATGATCCCCGGCGCGGTCGACTGGCGCCGGCTCGCGCTGGTCGACGATCTCACCGGCGTCGAGCAGGACCTGGTCGCGACCTGGCGCCCGCGCGCGCGTCGGCCCGAGACCACCGCGGCGGCCGATCGCGACGTCATCGCGCCGATCGACACCCACTGGGCGCTGCGGGTGCCGCTCGACGCCCACAGCGCACCGGCGCTGCTGTTGCTCGCGCGGCTGCGCGACGCCGACGGTGATCGCGAGCTCGCGCTCGAGATCGCGATGCACGTGCTGCGCGGTGCGCTGGCGCAGGGCCTGCCGGGCGCGCCGACGCTGCTGCGCGACGAGGTCGAGCGCGCGCTGGGTTGGGGTCGGCCGTGGCGCGCGCTGGCGCTGGCCCACGCCGACGAGCACGCCGAGCTCGCCCCGCTGCGCGCCGCCGCGGCCACCGCGGTGCTGATCGAAGAGACGCTGTGCGGTGGGCCGTGCGAGGACGAGGCCGCCGACGTCGCCGCGGCGCAGACGGTGCTGGGCGCCGAGCGCATCGCCGCGATCCGGGCCGAGCTGCGCGAGCTGGCGACGGCGCGGCCGGGCGTGCGCGCGCGCGCCGGCGCGTGCGTGGGGCTCGACGAGGCGTTGACGCCCGGCGCTCGCACGCCGCTGTCGCGTGCACTGGCGCGGGCCCGCACGCCCGGCGACGAGGGCGTCGCCGATGCGATCGCCGAGGCGATCGAGTCCGATCCGACGCTGGTGTGCGCGGGGCGGTTGCTGCTGCCGGTGATGGTGGCGCACGGCTATCGCGTGACCGCCCGGCGCCTGTCCGATCACCTCTCGCACGTGCCCGAGCTGCGCGTCGCGCCGCTGCTGCAGCTGCACGCGGGGCTCGCGATGATCGCCGGCGACGAGCCGCGCGCGGAGCAGCTCGGCGTGGCCGCGGCGGCGCGTGCAACCTCGGCGCGCGAGAGCTGGCGCGAGCTGGCGCGCGTGGCCGCGGCAACCGGGGCCCGCGACGTCGAGCGGCTGGCGCTGCGCGAGAGCATTGTGCGCGGCCCGGGCCTGCGCGACGACGCTGCACGCCGGGCGATGTTGGTCGCGGCCATCGAGGACGGCTGGACCCACTGGGGCCCGCGCGACACGCCCGCGGGGCGCGAGTCGATCCCACGCCTGGTCACCGACGCGCTCGCGGGCTTGCACCCGTCGCAGCGCGCCGACGAACGCGAGCGCTTGGTCACGGCGTTGGCGATGCGGGCGACGGACGACGACGCGATCGCGGCGATCGTGCGTGCGGTGCTGCCGGGCGAGCTGCTGTCGCTGCACCCGCTCGCGGCGATGCGGCTGGGGCTGCAGGCGCTGCCGCAGGCGCCCGCCGGCAGCGACGACGTGCTCGCGCTGCAGATCGAGGCGCGACGCGTGGCCGAGCCGCCGCCGGCGCGCGCGGTGTTGGGGCGACCCGAGGCCTGGATCGCGACGCGCACGGCGATCAGTCACGCCGCGCGCGACTGGGCGCTGCGCCGGCGGCTCGCGGTGGGACTGCTGGTGCTCGGGGACGAGGTCGCGCGCGCGCGCGCAGCCGCCGAGCTGTGGTCGATGGCGTCGGCGCCCGTGCGCGGCCCGCTGCAGGAGCTGCTGCTCGATCGCCCCAGCGCGCTCGCGGCCGCGGGGGCACCGGCGCCGGGCGTGGTCGACGACGACGTGCTGCTGGTGCACGTGTTGTTGGCGTTGCCGCTCGACGCGGCGCTGCACCTGCGCGACGCGGGGGCGCGATGAGACCGCAGGCATCACCGTCGCCGTGGGGTTGGATCGCGCTGGCGGTCGCGGCCGCGGCCGCGGGCGTGGTCGACGACGAATCGTTGGCCCAGCGCGCCGCGCCGGCGATGGCGGCACAGGAGCTCGCGGCGCTCGATCGCACCGCGGGCCTGCGCGACGACGCCGGCGCGATCGTCAGCGCGCGGCCGGTCGGCGTCGCGCTGGCGGTCGCCGGTCCGGCGTGGGCCGAGTCGGTGGCGCAGGCGAGCGTGGCCGACGACGCCGCCTACGACGCGGGCGCAGGACCGCATCGTCTCGCCGCGGCGTTCGAGGTGTTGCCCGGCGCCGCGGTGGTGTCGATGCAGCTCGAGCGTCGCGGCTGGACCGTGCGCGCGCCCGAGCCCACGCGGCGACGGCTGCGGCCGTGGCTGGCGCTGCTGCCGGCGCTGGTGGCCCTGGCGGCGTGGTTGCGCGGGCTTGCGCCGGCGCTGGCGGTGATCGGTGCCGGCATCGCGGCACAGCTGAGCGCAGCGCTGTGGCCGTGGCCGCAGCCGCTGCCGCCGGTGGCACTGCGCGAGGCCTACGCCAGCTCGCCTGCACTCGAGCCGTTGCTGCGCGCCGCGGGCGGGCTCGGCGAGCTCGGTCGCGCGCTGGGCTGGGGCGTGGTCGTGCTCGGCGTGGTGTTGGCGTGGTTCGATCAGCGCCGCAGCGCGCAGCGATCGTCGCGCGCGCTGGTGTGGGGCGTGGCCGCGGTGTTCGCCGCGGTGGCGTGGCTCGAGGCGGCGGTGCGCGTGTCGACGCTGGCGTGGGCGACCACGGCGCCGGGTGTGATCGGGCTGCTCGCGATCGCGGCGGTGGTGTGGCTGGCGCGACGCGGCCGCGGCGTGGCGCAGGGGTCGGCGTGAGGCGTTGGCTGCTCGCGATGGCGCTGGCGGGCGCGTGCCGCGACACCGCGCCGATCGACGAGCCGCGCGCGGCCGTGCCCGAGGTCGGCCGCGTGCAGGGCGGTGGCGGCGAGGCTCCGACGCCGCGGCTGGAGCGTCGCGACCAGTGGCTCGATCTGGTGGCGCAGCGACCCAACGCGGTGCTGCTGCGCGACGGCTTGCTGACGATCGATCTGGGGCTGCGCTCCGCGCTCAAGCACCTCGCGCTCGCGCGGCAGTCGGCGTGGCAGCTGGCGCAGCCGGTCGACGATCGCCGCGCGGGGCTGGTGGTGGGCAAGACCGCGTCGCTCGACGTGCCGCTCGACGGCGAGCTCGCGCCGGCGCTGCATCCCGATCGCGACGGCCACCCCGGGCTCGCGATGGCGATCACGCTGCGGGCGCTGGCGCCCGAGCAAGCGGTGACGGTGCTGTGGAATGACCGGCCGCTCGCGAACCTGCTGGTGTCCAGCGCGTGGGAGCGCCGCACGTTCTCGCTGCCGGCCGACGCCACACACCACGGCGACAACCGCCTGCGGCTGCACTTCCGCCGCACCCTCGGCGCGACCGGGGCCGATCTCGCGGCCGCGGTCGCGACCGTCGAGGTCGGCGCGCACGAGGCCATCACCACACCGGCGCGCCGCGAGCCCAGCCCGCCGTTCCAGGTCGAGCTCGACGGCAGCGGCCACGGCGGGCTCACGCTCGCGGCCGGCACCGGCCTGGCCTACTACTTCGTGCCGCCGCGGCGCGCCAAGCTCGAGTTCGAGGTCGGGGGCACCGGCGTGTTCGAGGTGCTGGTCAGCACCAGCGACGATCACCGCGCCGGGCGTCCGCCGACGGTCGCGTCGCAGGAGGCGCTGCGCGAGACCGGCAACCGCCGCACCATCGATCTGAGCGCGTGGGGCGAGCTGCCGATCCGGGTCGAGCTGCGCACGCGATCGGGCCGCGACGCGCAGGCCGGCGCGCGGCTGATCTCGGCGCGGGTGATCGCGCAGCGCGACACGCCGCTCGATCGCCGCACCCGCTCGCCGCGCGACGTCATCGTGCTCGCGCTCGAGGGTGCGCGCGCCGACGAGATCGAGCTGGGTCGACGTCCGGCGCTGCCCGAGCTCGAGCAGCTGCTCGACGACTCGCTGGTGTTCGAGCGCGCCTATGCGACCTCGCCCGCGGCGGTGCCCAGCCACGCCAGCTGGCTCAGCTCCGCCGCACCGCCGGTGCACCGCACCGTCCGCGGCACCTACGTCGCCGACGGCCAGACGCTGCTGCCCGAGACGCTCGAGCGCAGCGGCTACTACCGCCTGCTCGTCACCGCCAACGCCGACGTCTCGGCCGAGCGCGGCCTGGCGCAGGGGCTCGACGAGGTCCGCACCGTCGGCGGTGCGGGGCAGGACAACCACGCCGCGACCGTGGTCGGCGAGGCCATCGCGCGCATGAAGGGCCGCACCGGTCGGCTGTTCGCGATGCTCGATCTGTCGGATCCGCAGGCGCCGTACGAGCCGCCGCGCGAGCTGCTCGCCGACGTCGTCGCGCCGCCGCGGGCCCCGTTGGCGCACCAGAGCCACGTGTGGGTCGGGCGCGTGCGACTGGGTCGCGTCGTGCCCGACGCGAAGGAGCTGGCGTACGTGCGTCGGCTCTACCGCGGCGAGCTGCAGTCGGTCTCGGCCGCGGTCGGTCGGCTGCTCGAGTTCCTGCGCAGCGAGCGACGGCTCGACGACGCGGTCGTGGTGCTGGTCGGCATCCACGGCGAGGAGTTCTTCGAGCACGGCGGTGCCGGTCACGGCGTGTCGCTGTACGAGGAGAGCCTGCGCGTGCCGCTGTCGATCCGTGCGCCCGATCTGGTCGCGACCGGTCGCATCACCGCGCCGGTCGACCTGCTGGATCTCGCGCCGACCATCACCGATCTGCTGGGCTTGCCGGCGCCGCAACACTGGCAGGGCGAGAGCCTGGTGCCGGTCATCGACGATCCGCTGCCGCCGCCGCGGCTGGTGCTCGCGTACCTGGGCGACGGCAGCGTGGCCGGCATCGTCGGCGACGCCAAGCTGTGGCTCGGGCCCGGGCTCACCGAGCGGTTCTTCGATCTGTCGCGCGACCCGGGCGAGACCACCGACGCGCTCGCCGACGGCGGCGTCGCGTTGCGGATCGTGCGCAGCGCGCTCGCGTGGCAGACGGCGTTCGGCGACCGCTGGCGCCGTGGTCGCTGGGGCACCGGCGCGGACCTGCGGCCGGCGTTTGCGCTCGATCTGGGGATGTAGTAAGCGAGGGGCGCCCATGTCCGAAGCTGCCGCGCTGCTCAAGTCGATCCCCGAACTCGTCGCGGCGCGCGACGCTGCACGCCTCGGCGCGCTGCGGGACCATCCCGACAAGGACGTGCGCAAGGCCGTCCGCAAGGCCCTGCACACGCTCAAGAGCAAGGGTGTCGACGTGCCCGAGGCCGGCGGCAAGAGCTGGACGCTGGGGCAGGGGCTGCAGTCGCTGCGCGGCGAGATGCACCCGGTCGCCACCATCGACGCGGCCTCGATGCCCGGCGCGCTGCGCTTCGTGCTGAGCATCCCGGACGAGGACGGCGCCAAGCTGTTCACCGGCGCGCTGGGCCCCGACGATCGCGTGCTCGACTTCCACGCCTACCGCCAGACCGACGGCCAGCGCACCCGCATGCTGCGCGACTGGGACAAGGGCCACGGCGATCGCGAGCTGCCGGTGTCGTGGCTGTCCGCGCGCATCCGCTTCGCCCGCGACAACACCATCGGCGGCGGCTTCAGCGTGCCGCGCTCGCTCGACGAGGCGCTGGTGCTGCTGGGCGACGCCCCCGCGGGCCGGCCCGCGTCGTTTCTGACCGAGCGCGTCGCAGATCAGCCGGCTTTCGCAGCCAGCGAGGTCGAGTCGGTGCTCGCCGGCGCGCGCGTCGATCTGTGGCCCCCGTTGGTGAACCTCGACGGCATGCTGCAGCGCGCGGCCGAGATCCACGGCGACGCGCCGCAGCCGACCGACGACGACGCCCGCGTGGCGCTCATCGCCAAGGCCGCCGTCGGCGACGCCGAGATCCGCAAGGGCCTGCAGGGCCCCATCGCCAACGCGCTCGAGGACGCCGCGAGCCACGGCTGGCTGATGGGCAGCCCGCTGGCCAGCCGCGCGCTGCTCGACATGGCCACGCTGCTGCGCGACAGCGCCGAGCCCGAGGCGCTGCCGTGGGCGCACCGCGTGCTGGGCTACCAGGTCGCGAGCCTGCTGCGGGTGGTCACGCGCGGCGGGCAGATGCCCGTCGGCGCGGCGCACGATCACGATCACGATCACGATCACGATCACGATCACGATCACGATCACGACCATCATCACCACGACCACGACCACGACCACGACCACGACCATGGTCACGGTCACGGCTGAGCCGCGGGGTCACAGCGCGCCGAGGCGAGTCCCGACGACGAGCATGTCGTCGGACAACAGGTGGGTCAGCAGCTCCTGCGCGGTGCGGGAGCGGTTGACCCGCTGCTTGAGGCTGCCGCCGATGACGCCGTCGAGCGCACACGCGGCCGCGAGCGTGCCGGTCGGATCCGCCGACAGCAGCGTGGCGAAGCGCAGGTCGGTGGCGCGGATGGCCCGCGCGGTGCCGCCGGGATCGAAGCCGTAGCCGCCCAGCGCGCGGCAGGTGTCCTCGACGGTCTTGAGGTGCCGTCGCGGCAGCAGATTGCGCAGCTGCGTGACCAGCTCGCCCAGCGCCCGCGGATCGGGATCCGCGGTCAGCGGGTTGAACACGCCGGCGACCTCGAACGAGGCCGCGAGCAGCAGATCGATGCTCGCCGGCGGCAGCGCGCGCACCCGCGGCGCGCCGAAGGCCACGCGCGCGAACGCCAGCGCGACCAGGCCGCGCAGCGCGACGTCGTCGCCCAGGCTCCACAGGTTCGCGCCCAGCCGCACGGTCGCGAGCGGGTCCTGCAGGAACACCACGGTGTTGTGCGTGCTCGAGGCCTGCATGCGAGGCGGCCGCGTGCCGACGGTCTCGGCGAGTCGTCGCGCGAGCTCGGCGACCGGTGCGGGCGTCTCGGGCCGCGGCATCGCGGCGATGTCGGCCGCGCCGACGATGGGGAAGTCGGCGGCGAGCCGTCCGACCGCGCCGTCGAGCGCGGTCAGCAGGCCGTGCAGCGGCTGCGGCTCGCCCTCGGCCAGCACCATGTGGCGCGTGTCCGCGGCGTCGAGGAACGCGCGCACGGCCGCGGCCGTGGGCACGCGCAGCGGCGTCGCGGTGGTCTCGCCGCCGGGCTCGATCGCGGCGGCCAGCGCCTCGGCCATGCGCGACAGCTCGGGGTTCGCACGGCGGGCGACCTTGGACAGCAGCGCGAAGTCCCGCAGCGACACCGCGCCCCGCGAGATGTTGGCCGCGACCGCGCTGCGGATCGGGCCCAGGAACGTCGCGATGCGCTCGGTCTGACCGGTGCGCTCGAGCTGGTCGACGAACATCGCGACGGTCTCGCGGTTGCCGGGGTTGAGCGTCGCCGCGCGCTCGATGGCGTCGAGCGCCGCGCCGTCTTGGCCGCTCTGGCCCGCGAGCAGCTTGGCGCGACGCAGCAGGATGTCGTGCAGCTTGTCGCGGTTGCGCTCGCGCGCGGCGAGTCGCTCGAGCACGTCGGCGGCGGCGACCGGCTGGCTCGCGCGCTCGAGCAGATCGGCCATCAGCTGCAGCGCACGCGCGTCGTCGGGGCGGGCGTCGAGCACGATGCGCGCGTGGTCGAGCGCGCGCGGCAGGGTCTCGGGGGACGACGACAGGAACGTCGCGATGCCCATGCGCAGATCGATGGCCGAGGGCTCGGTCGGATCGAACTGCTCGAGCAGTCGCTCGGTCGCGGCCGCGGCGCGGCGATCGTCGCCCATCTGGCGGTAGACGTGGACCAGGCCCCGCAGCGCGCGGCGGCCGTTGGGCTTGGCCGCGGATGCGGCCTCGTAGTAGCTGACCGCGCGCTCGAGCGCGAGCGCGTGCTCGGCCAGGAACAGCGCGAGCTCGTAGCGCAGCGTCGGATCGTCGATGCGCTGCCACGCGTGCTCGAGCAGCTCGACCAGCGGCGCGGGCTCGGCCAGCTGGCCCGCGAGCGTGCGTGCGAGCGCGATGGCGTCGCGGTGCTTGGGGTCGCGCGCGAGGATCTCGCCGATCAGCGCCAGCGCGCGCGCACGCGCGGGCACGTCGCCGCGGGTCGCTCGCACCGCGGCGTCGCGGGCCTCGGCGACCAGCACGTGGATCGACTGCCGGCCGTGGGCCGCCGCGACGGTGCGGCGCGAGTCGTTGGCCAGCCGCGCGAGCCCGAGGTCGGCCGGCGCCAGCTGGGGCAGGGCGCCCTTGGCCGCGAGGTAGGCGCGGCGGGCCTGGCCCCACGCGCCGACGCGCTCGAGCAGCTCGGCGCTCTCGACGTAGAAGATGGCTCGCTCGGCGTCGGACTGCGCGCGCACGGCCCGGGCGCTCACCGCATCCTTGATCACGAACGGCGAGTCGGGCTCGGTCAGCAGCCGCTCGAGGTGGCGCACCGCGTAGGGGTTGCCGGGATCGACGCGCAGCGCGTCGAGGATCGCGTTGCCGGCGAGGTCGTGATCCTCGCGCTCGCCGGTCGACAGCAGGATCTCGGCGGCCTCGACCAACAGCGTCGCTTGCAGGTGCTTGTCGGCGGTGTCGCGGGCGGCCCGCAGGCACAGCGCCGGCAGCGAGCGACGGTCGCCCTGCAGTCGCAGCAGCACCTCGAGCTCGTGGCGCACGATCGGATCCTCGGGCGCGGCCTCGAAGGCCTGCTCGTAGGCGTGGCGCGCGGTCTCGAGGCTGGCCGCGTCCGCGAGGTGCAGCCGCGCCAGTGCGACCCAGGCCAGCGCGCGGCTGGGCCCGGCGCTGCCCTGCGCGGTGGCCTCGAACATGCGCACGAGGTTGGGCAGATCGTTGTGCGCGACCAGCAGTCGGCGCGAGCGCTCGAACGCGAGGCCGTGGTCGGCCTGGTGCGCGAGCGCGGCGCGGTAGTGCTGCAGCGCCGCGTCCTCGCGACGCAGCTTGAGCTCGTCGTCGATGCCGCTCTGTCGCGCGCAGGCCTCGGCCAGCAGGCCCAGGCGGTAGTGGTGGTCGGTCGCGGCCGCGACGCTGCGCGGGGGATCCTGCGCGCGCAGCAGATCGTAGGCGAGCTCGAGTCGACCCGCGGCGGTCAGCAGCTGCAGCAACAGCTCGCGCGCGGAGGCGAGATCGGGGTTGGCGTGGTAGGCGACGTCGAGCTGCTCGATCGCGCTGTCGAGGTCGCCGATCTCGTCGATGTAGACCCGCGCGGCCTTGAGCGCGAGCACGGCTGGATCGGTGATGGGATCGACCTGCGGCGCCAGCAGCCGCACGACGTCGTGCAGGTCGCCCTCGTCGCGGTACAGCCGCCCCAGGGCCCGCAGCGCCGGGGTGTAGCCGGGCGTCAGCGCCAGCGCGCGCTCGTAGCAGCCGCGCGCGGCGTTGCGCTGCTTGAGGTGCAGCTCCTGGACCTCGCCGAGCTCGACCAGCAGGCCGGTGCGCGCGACGTCGTCGTCGATGCGCTCGGCCAGCTGCTCGAGCGCGGAGACCAGCACCGTGGGGCGCCGCGCGGTGCGGCTGGTGCGGGCCAGCTCGTACATCGCGAGCAGCTCGCCGGGCGCGAGGCGGATGATCTCCTGCAGCGCCGCGATCGCGAGGTCGTTGTCGGCGAGCTCGTGCTCGGCCATCGCCGCGAGTCGACGCAGGCCGGTGAGCTTGTCCTGCTCGTCGCTGCCGTTGTCGATCTGTCGCCGCAGGCACTGCGCCGCCTGCGTCCACCGACGCATGCGCTCGTAGACCGAGCCCAGCGCGCGCTGGCAGTTGGGGTTGTCGGGGTCCTCGGCCGCGGCCAGCTCGTAGACCTCGGCGGCGCGCGGCAGGTCGCGGCGCTGCTGCTCGTGCAGCTGGCCCAGCCGCAGCAGGATCGCCGCGCGATCGGGGCCGGCGCTCTGCGTGCGCGCCCACTCCTGCAGGTGCAGCACCAGGCCCGGCAGGTTGCCCTGCCAGCGCAGCACCTCGCCCAGCGCCTCGCGGACCCAGCGGTGCTCCGGCAGGTGCACCAGGCAGAATCGCAGATCCGCCGCGATCGCGTCGGCCAGGCTCGCGCGCGCGGGGTCGGCCCGCAGCGCGTCGGGGTGCGGGTTGCCGCCCATCGCACGGCGCAGCTCGGCCAGCCGCAGCCGCGCCAGCTGCTCGCGCACCAGCGCCTGCTCGCGCGGATCGTCGAGGCATCGCCACAGTCGCGCGAGCACGTCGCCGTTTTGCGGCAGGCCGCGGCCGTCGTCGCCGGCGGCGATGCGTTGCTCGACGTACAGCGCGACCTCGGACAGCGGCGCGAGCACGTCGGTCGCGTCGCCGCGCTCGGGATCGCGGGCCGCGAGCTCGAGCACGAGGTCGTGCACCGGGCGGCTGGCCTCGGCCAGCGTCAGGAACGCCAGGTGCAGCGCGGTGCTGGCCGAGATCGGATCCTGGGCCACGCGCGCGAGCTCGCGGTACAGCGCGCCGAGCTGATCGCGGTCGCCGCTGCGGGACAGCGCGCGGATGTAGCGGCGCAGCACGCTCTCGTCGAGCGGGTCGGCGGCGTGGGCCTCGGCGAGGTGGTTGGCGCGCTCGTCGTCGTCGTCGACACACTCCGCGAGATCCAGCAGCAAGGCGGCGCGCTGGCGCGGCGAGGCCACCTGCACCAACGCGCCGCGCAGGTGGTTGGCGGCCGCGGCCGACTCGCCCAGCTGCGTCGCGGCCTCGGCCGCCAGCAGCAGCGCGACCAGCTCGTCGGGGCGCAGCTCCAGCGCGCGCAGGTACGCCTCGTAGGCGCGGCGCCGGCTCGGCGTCCGCTCCTCGCACGCGAGCCCGAACTCGATCCACGCCGCCGCGCGGCTGTCGGCGTCGAGGTGTTCGTCGCGCGCGGTCGACTCGAGCGTCGCGAGCTCCGCGGCGAGCCCGCGCGTGCCCGCGCGGCTGGTCTCGCGCAGTCGCTCGGCCAGCGGGCTGGCGCTGCGCCGCAGCAGCAGCTCGCCCTCCTCCTGTCGCCCCAGTCGCTCGATGAGGATGCGCCCGGCCTCGCACAGCATCGCGCCGCGCAGGCTCGCGTCGTCGCACAGGCGGCTCTCCTCGGCCAGCTCCTCGACCAGCGCCTGCCACGACTCGGCGGTGCCGGTCTGCGTCGACACCGACACCAAGCTGGTGTGGATGCCCGAGCTCGCCGGCCACAGCAGCGAGGGATCGTCGACCAGCGCCGGCGGCTGCGAGGCATCCGCGGACGGCTCGAGCACGAGCTCGTCGAGCTCGACCGGACCGCTGCCCTCGTCGTACGCGACGGCGCTCGGGTGGCCCGGGCGGAACATCGCGCCGGTGAGCTCGAGCTCCTCGCTCATCGCGAGGCCTCCTGCGAGCGGCGGCGTGGCACGTTGAGCTCGAGCTCGTAGCCCAACGTGCGGCGCAGGCCGATGTGATCGTCCGACAAGAGGTAGCCCACCAGCATCGCGCCGCGCGGGTGGACCAGCTCGTCGATGCGTCGCAGGTGCTCGAGCGCCGGCCGCGGATCGGCCGAGGCCAGCACGCCGGCGCGGTCCTCCGCCATCGCCAGCGTCGCGCGCAGCACCGTGGGATCGAAGCCCTCGCTGGTGTCGCGGAACGCCAGCGCGGTCTCGTGCAGGTGGGCCATGGCCTCGCGGCCCGGCAGCGCCTCGGCGACCTCCTGCGCGAAGCGGCGATCGTAGGGATGGTTGACGTCGAGCGTGACGCCGCAGGCCTGGCACAGCGCCACGCACAGGCCCAGCAGGCGCGTGGGCTCGGTGTGGCGGTGCAGCCCGTCGCCGCCGGTCGACAACCGCAGCAGCGCGCGACCGATGCGATCGCGCGCGGTCGCGTTGAACGGCGCGGCCGCGAGCCGGCGGCCGACCACCAGCGCCGGCGCGCCGCCCAGGCGCGCCTCGATCTCGTGGTCTTGGTTCTGATCGACGAACACCAGCGGCTGCGGCACGCCCATGGCGTTGGCGATCGCGCGCACGGCGATCACGACCGGCGCGTTGGCGGGCATCGAGCGGCTCGGCGTCAGATCGACCGCCGGTGCGGGCGTGCCCGGCAGCTCACCGAGGTAGAACACGCCCTCGCGCAGCAGATCGAACGCGCTGGCGTGCGGCAGATCGCCGACGAACGCGTCGAACGGGCGGCCCTCCTGCGGCTTGGGCAGCGGCCACGGCTCGGCCGCGAGCTCGTCGCAGCTGCGCCCCGGCGGCACCAGCTGCGGCGAGAGCACCTCGAGCGCGGCGGCGCACAGGTACTCGCCGTCGTGCTCGAGCAGCGCGTCGAACAGCCGCAGCAGGCCCAGCACCGGCTGCGCGGTGGTCTCGGGCCGGTGCTCGCGCGTGGTCGCGGCCGCGCGCAGCCACGCGCGCTGGTGTGCGACCGCGGCCAGCGACGCCGCCGCGGCCTCCTCTTGCCGACCGAGCCGCAGCAGCAACCGCCGCAGCTCGAGCGCGACGTCGACGTCGGTCGGTCGCAGCAGCAACAGCTCGCGCATGAGATCGACCGCGACCTCGGGCTGACCCAGCTCGGTGCGGTGCACCTCCGCCAGCGCGTGCAGGCTGTGCGCGCGCTCGGAGCCGTCGGCGATGCCGACCAGGCCCTGCAGCGCGGTCACCCGCCGCGCGACGTCGCCGGCGGCGGCGGCCAGCCGCTCGGCGGCCCGCAGCGCGTGCTTGGGATAGAAGCCACCGTCGGCGGCGGCGAGAAAGTGCGAGGTGGCGCCGGCACCATCGCCCGCGCGCTCGCGGGCATCGCCGGCGAAGTAGTGCAGCGCGGCGCGGCGCTCGGGCGATTGCTCGAGCCCCAGCGCGAGGTCGAGCTCCGCGACCGCGGCCGGCCACGCGCCGAGCTTGGCGTGCGCGTGCGCGAGGTCGACGTGCAGCCCCGCGTCGGCCTCGACGTGGCCCAGGCCGATCTGCAGCAGCGTGGCGGCGCTCTGCGGCCCGGCCACCACCGCGGCGGTGCGGGCCAGATCGCGCAGCGACGCCGCGCGCAGGGTGCCGGCCTGGATCGCCGCGTCCATGCGCCGGCGCAGCGCCTCGGCCAGGGTCGCGTCGGGTTGCGTGCTCGCGCGGCGCGGACGGGCGCGCTGCAGGCCCACGAACGCGCGGTCGCGCGCGGGGTCGACCGCGAGCGGCTCGGCGAGCAGCGGCCACGCGCGCGCGCCGAGCTGCTCGTCGTCGCCGCCGCGCAGCGCGAGCGCGCCGGCGCGGCACAGCGTGCGCGCGCGATGGCTGGCGTCGCGCTGCATGGTCGCGAGCCGCTCGAGCGTCGCGATGGCCTCGTTGCGGGCGCTGGGATCGCCCATGCGCTCGAGGATGCGCGCGCGCGCGTGCCAGGCCGGCTGGTAGCCCTCGCAGGCCTCGATGGCCTGGTCGATGGCGGCCAGCGCCGCGCGCAGATCGATGCGGTGCTCGTGCTGCTCGGCCGCGATGGTCAGCAGCGCCGCGCGCTCGGCCGCGCTGGGGCTGGCGATCGCGGCGGCCTGCAGCTCGCTGGTGCTGCGCGCGACCGAGGCCTCGCGGCGGCGCTCCTTGAGCCGCAGTCGTCCGCGGCGCGCGAGCGTGAAGCCGGGCGACTGATCGCAGATCGCGGCGTAGCCCGCGTCGGCGGCGTCGAGGTTGCCGGCGGCCTCCTCGGCGCGCGCGGCACGGAAGCGCAGCGCGAGCAGGCCGGGATCGTCGGGCGCGCTGCCTTCGTCGAAGCGGCGCAGCGCGGCCAGCAGCGCGCCGGCCTGTCGCGACGGACGACCTGCCTGACCGCACGCCCGCGCCAGCCGCAGCTGCGTGACGTAGTCGTCGGGCCGCGCCTCCGCGACCGCGCCGAGGTACTGGATCGCGACCACCGGCTTGGGCGTCAGCTCGGCCAGCTGCAGCGCCATCGCGCGGCGATCGTCGGCGCCGCGCTCGGCGGTGAGGCCGGCCTCGGCGAAGGCCTGCAGCTCGCGGCTGTTGCCGAGCTTCTCGTACAGCCGCAGCAGTCGCGCCCGCGCGACGCCCAGCTGTGGCCACAGCTCGAGCGCGCGCACCAGGTCGCGCACCGCACCCTCGTCGTCGCCGGTGCTGCTGCGCACCGAGGCCGCGCGGTGCAGCAACAGCGCGCGCGTGCGCGGGCCTGCGACCGCGGCGATGTGGTGTTCGAGCAGGCCCAGCAGCACCTCGGCGCGACCCAGCTGCGCCGCGAGGTTCTCGGCGGCGTGCAGCGCCGGCAGGTGCCGCGGCCAGCGGCCCAGCAGCGCCTGCAGCTCCGCCAGCGCTTCCTCGGCGCGGCCGAGCTTGCCCGCGAGCACCGCGGCGATCTCGAGCTGCAGCGCGGCCTGGCCCGCGCGGTCGTTGACGTACAGCGCCTCCTTGCGCAGCAGCGTCACCAGGGCCTCGTGGTCACCGTCCTCGCGCAGCAGTCGTCCGAGGGCCTCGAGCGCGGGCTTGTGATCGTCGACCGACTCGAGCGCGCGGCCGAAGTCGACCCGCGCGCGCGCGCGGTCGCCCAGCGCCAGCGCCAGCTCGCCGCAGCGGTGCAGCAGCTTGGCCGCGCGCGCGGGGCTGCGCGTCAGCGCGATCTCTCGCTCGGTCACCCGCAGCAGCTCGGCGTCGCGACGCCCGCGCGCGAGCAGCCGCGCGAGCAGCTGCAGCGCCGCGAGCGAGTCGGGTCGCAGCTCGAGCAGCGTGCGCAGATGCGCGATCGCGGGCTCGATGTCGTCGTCGTTGGCGTGCAGCTGCGCCAGCACCGACAGCAGGAAGCCGCGCCGCGCGGGCGTGCGTGCGGCCGCGAGCTCGGCGGCGTAGAACGCCTGCAACGCCGGGCGGTCGCCGCTTTGGTGCAGCAGCCGCTCGAGCCGGTCACGCGGCGGGCGGTAGCCCGGCGCGGCCGCGATCGCCGACTCGTAGTGACGCCGCGCGCCCTCGACCTCGCCCAGGCGCTCCTCGAGCAGCTGGCCGGCGCGCAGGTGCAGCAGCGCGAGCTCCTCGCTGGAGATGCCGTTGGCCTTGGCCGCGCCGATCTCGACCCGCACCAGCTCGAGCAGCTGCGACCACATGCCGCCGGCGCCGAGGAAGCGCGCGGTGTCCTCGAGCGCGGGCACGTGCGCGGGGTTGAGCTTGAGCGCGCGCCGCATGGCCGCGAGCCCGTCGGCGGGGCGGTCGAGCCGGAACAGCGCGAGCCGACCGACGCGGTAGTACAGCTCCGCGCGCAGCGGTGCGTCCTCGCCCGGCGAGAGCGCGCGCAGCTGGCCGGCGAGGGCGTCGAGCGCGACCTCGTAGCGGCTCATGCCCATCGCGAGCTCCTCGAGGCTGCGCCACAGGCTGAAGCAGTGCGGCTGTTCGTGCGCGGCGGCCTGCAGCAGCTGCAGCGCGGCCTGCCGCTCGCGGGCGTCTCGCAGCGCCAGGCTCGCGCGCGCCAGAGGCATCGCGCGCGCGCCGGCCGGGCGCGCGTCGGCCTCGAGCTCGAGCGCGTGCAGCATCAGCTCGGTGTCGCCGGCGACCTCGGCGACGCGGAACAGATCCGCGGCCAGCACCGCGTGGCCGGGCTGCAGCTCGAGCGCGCCCAGCAACAGATCGCCGGCGAGCCCGAGGTCGCCGCGGTGCCGCGCCTCGAGCATCGCGAGATCGTGCAGCAGCCCCGCCGACAGCGCCGGGTCCTGCAGCACCTCGAGCTGCGACTCGAGGTTCGCGACCAGCCAGAACACGTCGCCGCGCGCCAGCGAGACCCGCTCGACCGCGCGCAGCACCGCGAGGTCGCGCGGCGTGGCCTTGAGCGCGGCCTGGTAGCACTGCTGCGCGGCCGAGAGATCGTGGAAGTAGGCCTCGACCAACAGGCCGCGCTCGCGGTACAGCGCCGCGGCCTCGCGCGGGTGTCGGGTCGCGCGGATCTCTTGGTCGAGGTACATCACCGCCGAGCGCACGTCGCCGCGATCGAGGTAGATGCGGTGCAGCAGTCGCATCGCCGGCCGCAGATCCGGGACCATGTCGAGCGCGTGGCCGAGATGCCGGATCGCGTCGTTGGTCTCGTTGCGGACGATGTGCCAACGGGCACAGGTCGTCGCCAGCGCAGCGCGCAGCTGCGGCTCCGTCATCGGCGTGCGCGAGAGGGCCTGCAGCACTTCCTGCAGGGGCATCTCCTCGACGCCGTTCACGCCGGGCAGTCTACACGAGCCCGGGGTCCGCGATCACGCGCGAAGGCCGGCGCCCCGGGCCGTTCAGTGGCGCGGCGCGAGCGCGGCGAGGTAGTCGTCGAGCGCGTAGGTCCGCGGGCTGCGGCCCTCGGACATGTGCTTGGTCGCCAGCAGCTCGAGCACGAGCTTGAGCGTCTCGAAGCGGCACGTCAGGCTGTAGTACTCGCCCGCGGCCACCGGCGGCAGCTCGGCGAGGCGGTCGGCGAGCCAGCTCGCGTCGGTCGGGGCGTCGGGGTGGCTGGCCTCGGGCGTGCTGCGGGCGTGGAACGCGGTGTCCAGCGGCGGCTCGTCGGCCTCGGGCGCATCGTCGTCGTCGTCGTCGTCGTCCTCGCGCAGGCCCGCGAGGATCTCGCGCGCCTGGTCGATGGGCGAGAAGTGCAGGAATTGGTGCTCGAGCAGCAGACGCAGCCGCCGCGGATCGGAGCCCTCGCCGATCCACTGCGCGCCGAGCAGCTGTCGCACCAGCTCACCATAGTACGCGCCCGCCTCGGCCGCGACCAGCGCGGCGATGGGGCCGCGGGTGCCGTCGGTGGCGGTGCGCAGGTAGTGATCCGCGAACGCGAGCGAGGTCTCGCTGCCGTCGAGCGGCACGCCCAGGGCACGCTGGACGTGCTCGGCGAAGGCAGTCGCGAGCGCCGCGGCCATCGGCGGGCCGGCTCGCGTCGCAGGCGGCGGCGCGGTGGCGTCGCGGACCACGGGCGCACTCGCCCGCGGTGCGCGGCCGAGCTCGTCGTCGCTCGCGTGCCCGCCCGGCTCGTCGGTGCGCGGCGGCGTGTTGGGCTTGCGCGGGGAGGACATCGCTTCGGGGCGTGGGCCCCTGGACGCTCGCAATCTAGCACGGGCCGTGGCCGGTGATCCCCCGCCGCGCCGCGGCGCCGTGCGGGCCCGCGGCGCGCGTCGTGCTCTCGCGGCTGCGCGCGCGGGTCTGCACCGCGACGCTGGCGGCTTTACACCTGCGCCGCCAGACGGCTATCGTCGCGGGCAAGCTGGTGGACTCGACCGACGCCGCGCGCTCGACGACCCGACTGTTCGCCTGCTCGTGCGGCGCGACCTTCCCGGCGTGGCGGCGCGTGTCGGTCGATCTCCCGGAGGAGGCCGCGGTGGCCGAGCGGTTGCGCCGGCAGGGCCCGTTCGAGGGCCACTGTCCCAGCTGTGGTCGCGCCGCGGTCGCGCTCGGTGCGTGGCTCGAGGTCGACGCGGTCGCGCGCCGGGCCACGCTGGTCGTGCCCGACGAGCTGCGCGGTGACGTGCTCGACGTGCTCGCGGCCCACCTCGCGTGGCTGCGGGCGCACGTCGAGCGCGCCGAGCCGTGGATCCTGCAGCCCGAGCTGAGCTTCTTGGGCCCCGGCGAGGCGACCGCTCGCCGCGCGGTGCTCGAGGAGTCCGAGACCACCGCCCATCGCGCGCGACGGCGGCCGCCACCCGAGCGCGCCGCGCCCACGCCGATGCACGAACCCGGCACGCCGATCCCGATCGGCAGCGGCGTGCCGCAGGCGATCGCCAGCGACGGCGTCGCCGCGGCCGTGCCACCGCGGCGCGACATCGGGGCCTTCGTCTGCGGGCTCGAGATCGAAGACGGCGTGCCGGTGATCCACATCGCGCTCGACGACGAGCGCTTGCCCAAGTGGCGCGACGCCAAGCTCGACGCGCGCCCGATCCACCTGCGCAACCGCGGCTATCCGCTGCTGGGCGTGCGCGTGATCGCGGCGTGGATGGGCCAGCAGGGCTGCATCGACGCGCTGGTCGACGCGGGCCAGCCCGCGGCCATCGAGGTGTTCCGCCTGCTGTCGCAGCGCTTCGCGCTGCGTCTGGTCGGCAGCGCGCCGGCGGGCCGCTGCGTGCGCGACGTCAACGCGCTGGGGCTCGAGTCCAACGCCGCGCTGTGCCTCGAGTCCGCCCGCGCGGCCCTGACCCAGGGCGATCATCCGCCCGAGCGCT
The DNA here is from genome assembly GCA_019694555.1 of Nannocystaceae bacterium. Lineage (GTDB taxonomy): Bacteria > Myxococcota_A > Polyangia > Nannocystales > Nannocystaceae > Xiheibacterium. The sequence continues at coordinate 7,487 of JAIBBS010000078.1, read as the reverse complement.
TCCGCGACGCGTGCGACCGCCTGGTCGCCGAGGGCGTCGAAGATCGGTTGTCGCAGACCAAGGTCACCATCGCCCCGGGCGCCTACCAGCACGTCGTCGGGGCGCTCGAGGCCACCCGCGCGCTCGAGCACCTCGATCGCGTCTCGCGCAAGGAGACGCTCGCGCGTTTGCTCGAGGTCGAGGGCCTGCCGATGCCCGAGTACGACGCGATCCGTCGCCGCGTGCTCGCGGGCGCGCTCGAGCACGGCATCGTCGCGCCGCGCCGGTTCTGGCGCCGCGTGGTCGCGTCGGGCCTGGCCGAGGATCTGCCGGACTACGTCACGAAGCTCTCGCGCAACCGCGAGCTGCACGAGGGCGAGGAGGGCGACCTCGAGCCCGAGCAGGCGCAGGCGGCGTGGCACGCGATCCTCGACGTGTGCGAGCGCAAGGACATCCCGCCGCCCGATCCGCTGCGACGCGCGCTCGATCTGCCCGAGGGACCGCGACCGCGCGCGACGCCGCCTTCGGCGGCTGCGGGCGTGATCGACGTGCGCGAGCCCGACGCCCACACGCTGGTGGTGCAGCTGACCGACGCGCGCACGCGGCTGCGCGCCGCGACCGAGCTGCTTCAGAGCAACCGCTCCACGCCCGAGCAGCTCGAGGCGCTGTTCGATGCGCTCGAGCGCTTCGACGGCGACGAGCTGCTCGCGATCCTGCCCGAGCTCTCCGATCTGGGCCCGCGCGCCGTCGTGGGCCTGGTCGGCAAGCTGCGCTCGGATCGTCGGGAGCTGCGGCAGGCCGCGGCGATCCTGCTGGGCATGTCGCTCGACCCCGACGCGCTGGGCCCATTGTCGGACGCCCTGGTGGTCGAGCCGACGAACGTGTGGTTGGATGTCGCCCGGGCCCTGGGCGGCTTCGGCCCGATCGCGCTGCGGCGGCTGTGCCAGCTGCTGCGGCGCGAGGCCAACTCGCCGCGCGAGGCGGTGGCGATCGAGCGCGTCGCGCGGTCGTTCGCCGAGATCGCGCTGTCGGACGGGGTCGGGGACCACGGTGGGGCGCGCCCCGGTCACGATGCCGTGGCCGCGCTCGCGGACGCACCCGACCCGCGAGTTTCCACTGCGGCCCGCCGCGCGCTTGCTACACTCAGGGACGTGAGCGAGTCCGGCGCGGCGATCCGCGGTGAGCTGCCGTTGGCGGAGGTCACGGAGATCCGCGGCTTCTCGCGCCGCGCCTACGAAGCCATCATGGTGCCCGAGCTCGAGGTCGAGGCCGACGTCTGATGCGCTACGGCATCTTCAGCGACTCGCACGCGAACCTCGACGCGTTGCAGACGGTGCTCCGCGAGTTCGACCGCGCCAAGGTCGACACGCTGGTGTGCATCGGCGACACCGTCGGCTACGGCGCGCAGCCCAACGACTGTTGCGACCTCGTGCGCCGCAACGCGCGGCACACCATCTTGGGCAACCATGACGCCGCCGTCGGCGGGCGCATGGACTACAGCTACTACTACGACGCGGCCCGCCAGGCGCTGGACCACCACGCCGGCCAGCTCTCGGACGAGAACATGCAGTGGCTGCGCTCGCTGCCGTACACCGTGACCGAGGGCGACACGCACTTCTGCCACGGCTCGCCGGTGGACCTCGAGCAGTTCGAGTACATCTTCACCATCGATCAGGCCGCGACGTGCCTGCCGATCTGGCAGCGCCTCGGACAGGTGACGTTCATCGGTCACTCGCACCTGTGCAAGGCCTACGCGCTGGGGCGCGAGCGGGTCTACGAGGTGATCACGAAGAAGTTCGAGATCCACCCCGAGTTCCGCTACATCATCTCGGTCGGCTCGGTGGGGCAGCCGCGCGATCACGATCCGCGCGCGAGCTTCACGGTGTACGACGACGTCGAGCGCACCTTCGAGTTCCTGCGCGTCGAGTACGACGTCGCCGCGGCGGCGCAGCGGATCTTCGACGACAAGCGGCTGTCGGACAGCTTCGGCGCGCGCCTGTTCGCCGGCGTGTGAGCGCGCCGCGGCGTCGCGGCCCGCCACCTCGCGATCGCCGGCGACGCGGACCGTCCCGCGCTGCGTCGAGGCAACAGGACGCTCGGCTCGAGCCGCCGCTGACGGTCGCTCAGTTTGCGGGATGCGGCACGAGCCCGAGCTCGGCGTGCAGTGCCCGCGCGAGCTCGCTGGCCGAGATCATGCGCTTGCGATGCATGCGGCGCAGGTGCGCGTGCAGGCCCTCGAGCCAGGCCGCGTCGACCTCGCCGCTGGCGAAGCGACGGCTCAGCGTCGCGGGTGCGGGCGCGAGCGCGGCGAGGTGGACCGCCTGCAGCGCGTCGAGCTCGCGCGCGGGCTTGCCGAAGTGGTAGCGCGCGGCCGCGTCGACACCGTGCACGCCGGGGCCGAGCTCGATGAGGTTGAGGTACAGCTCGAGGATGCGGGCCTTGCCGACCTCGGCCTCGAGCCGCGCGGTCAGGTAGGCCTCCTGCAGCTTGCGCGCGAACGAACGATCGACGCCGAGCCACAGGTTGCGCGCGGCCTGTTGACTGATGGTGCTGGCGCCGCGCCGCACGCGACCGCTGGCGACGTTGAGCCAGAACGCGCGCTCGATCTGCTCGCGATCGAAGCCGTCGTGGTACCAGTAGTGCGTGTCCTCGAGCGCGATGAAGGCCGAGGCGATCTTGTGCACGCTGGCGAGCGGCGCGTACTCGGGCGCACCCGGGGCCAGCACGCGATCGTGCACGGTGCCGTCGGCGGCGACGAAGCGGTGGCGGTAGGGGCCGCGCAGCGCCGCGAGGTCGACGTCGGACGGATCGGCGAGGGTGCGGCAGCGCTCGAGGAACGGGAACGACAGCGCGAGCCCGCCGGGCGCGGCGTCGCCGGGCTCGATGCCGTCGGCGGCGGCCTGCGCGAGGCTGGTGTGCGACATCGACAGCGACAGCGAGGCCGCGATGGTGCCCGACAGACGCGCGCCGACCAGCGCGTCGCCGACACCGGGCGGCAGCGCCTGCAACAGCTCCTGGCACGACAGCTCGGCCAGCTCGAGCTCGAGCTCGAGCTCGTCGTCGGCCACGCGTGCGCCCACGGCCACGCGCGCGGGCCCGTGCGCCAACAACAGCTGCAGCGACGCGTGGTCGGGACCGTGCAGCTCCGCGTCGCCGTCGAGCGTGAGCGATTGCAGCCGGACCTCGCCCGGCGCGAGCCGGCGATCGTCGAACACCAGCCCCTCGAGCTGCAGCGCCTCGGCGTGCACGCGCAGCGGCGGCGCGGTGCCCAGCTCGAGCCCGCCGCCGATCCGCACGTCGCCTAGCCGCAGACCCGCGGGCAACGTCACGCCGGCTTGCGTGGCCCACTGCGGCGCGCCCACGGCGGCCAGCGGGAAGGACTCGCCGGTCATCGCGACCGTGCGCGCCGCGGGATCGTGGCGCAGCTGCAGCCAGTGACCTGCGGCATCGGTCAGGGTCGCCTCGGCACCGCCGTCGTCGAGCGACGCGGTGACCGACAGCGGCGCGCCGCCCTCGGGCAGCACCTGCGCGCGCACGTCCCAGCGACCCTCGCTGCGCGCGGCGACCAGGCCGTCGATCGCGGCGCCCAGCCGGCCGGGCAGGCGCACGTCGCCGCGGGCCGACAGCGCGGGCCAGCCCTGCGCGTCGACGTCGATGCGGACGTCGTGCAGCGCGAGCACGCCGTCGCCGGCCTCGATCGCGACCGCGTCGTGGATCCACACCTCGATCGGCAGACCCAGCGGTCGCAGCCGGAAGCGGTCGCGCGACGGCGTCGCGGCGGCGCCTGCTCCGGGCGCGGGGGCCGGCGGCGGCTCGTCCTCGTCGCTCGCGTGCGCGCGTCCGATCGACAGCGCGTGCACGTCGACGCGCACGTGCGTGCCCGCGAGCGCGACGTCGACGGCGGCGGCGTGCAGGCTGCGACCCTGGACGGTCGCGGCCAGTGCTTGCAGGTGCAGGCCCCGCAGATCGAGATCCCAGTCGCCGACCTCGACGCCGCGGCGCTCGAGGCCGTCGCGCAGGCGCTGCAGCGCGCCGGCTTCGCACCACGGCGTGGCAGCGGCCAGCAGCAGCAGGCCCACCTGCGCGCCGCGCTGCAGCCGACGGTTCACTGCAGCAGCACCGGCTGCGCGCTGGCGCGGGTCTCGGGCACGCGCAGGATGAGCCGGTCGAGCAGCTCGCCGACCAGCTCGGGGTAGGCGAGCCCGGCGGCCCGCGCGACGCGGGCGACCACGCCGTCCTTGGCCAGGCTCGGCAGCGGCTCGACCTCGAGCACCACCTCGTTGTGGCGGTCGTGCGCGATGAGATCGACGCGGGTCAGGCCGTCTTGCAGGCCCAGCGCCGCGGTCGCGCGGCGGGCGATGTTGTGGATGCCGTCGAGGCGACCCCGCGACAGCCGCGGCGGGCACACCACGTCCGCACCGGCGTCGTCGCGCCCGACCAGCTCGGCCGAGCCCAGCACGCGCTCGCCCAGCAGCACCACCTGCACCTCGGTGCCCGCGGCGGCGCGCTCGAGCAGGATGTCCTCGTCGACGGCCAGGGCGCGCTCGATGCCCGCGCGCACGGCCGCGAGGTCGTGCAGCGGCGTCACGCCCATGCCGTGGGCGCCGCGGCGGGGCTTGACCACCGCGGGCCAGCCCAGCAGCGCCAGCGCGCGCTCGCTGGCCCGCAGGTCGCGGCCCAGCGCCACCGCCGGCAGCACCGGCACGTTGTGGTAGGCCAGCATCTGCCGCGCCCGGACCTTGTCGAAGGCCAGCGCGACCGCGGCTGCGCCCGGCCCGAAGTAGGGGATGCCGCGCACGCCCAGCAGCGACTGCACCTCGCCGCGGCCGCCGGCCCGGCCGTGCAGCGCCAGCAGGCACGCGTCCACGTCGGCCGCCCGCAGCGAGAGATCGAGGTCCTCGTCGGCCGCCAGCACCCGGGCCGCGTGGCCCAGCTCCCGCAGCGCGAAGGCCAGATCCGTGGCGCTGCGCAGATCCAAGCTGGCCTCCAGCCGCCGGTCCGCGGCCGCCAGGACCTGGTCATCGGGGTCTCCGAGCCGGTCACGCCCGAACCCGCCGGCCGCGCCGACCGACAGAACCACGCCGAAGGTGAGTGGACGCATCGCTCGGGCCGCTACCAGGGCTTGCCAAGGTCGGGCAAGTTTTCGGATAGTCGAGGCCGAAACGGGGCCGGCCCACCGAGCCGGGCCGCTCCACGATCCGCCGCGATCGGGAGCGCCCAGCCGCCCGCCGCCGGCCGGGACAATCGGATGACCTTCCTCGAGGCCGCGATCGAGATCCTCCGGCACGCCGACGAACCGCTCCACTTCGGGGAAGTGGCGCGGCGCGCCGTGTCCAACAACCTCCTGTCGCACGTGGGTCGTGATCCCGAGGCGGCGATGCGCAGCTGCCTGAACTCGGCGTCGCGGATCGGCCGCGACGGCGAGCCGCCGCTCATCACCCGCGACAAGCCTGGCTACTACCTGCTGCGTCCAGGTGCCGAGCCGCCGCCGCCGGCGCCCGCGGCGGCCCCGATCGCGCCGCAGCGCACCATCGTGGCACCCGCGATCACGGTCCGACCGAGCGAAGACAGCGAAGACGAAACCACCGGGGATTCCGAAGACATGGACGGGAAGTCGAAAGTCAGATCTCGGCGTCGCGGCGCCGCGGAGGCCGAGGTGGCCGCACCGGTGGAGGCGCCCCGTCGCGCGCCGGCTTCGGTCGAGTTCGTCGCGCCGCAGGGCTCGGGTCTCGACGGCGTCACCGACGTCGCCTTGGTGATGGCCAACGCGATGTCGCGGCTGGTCGAGGAGCGTCCCGAGCTGCGCCACGAGCTCGACGCGATGCAGCAGCAGGCCGATGCGCGGCCGCGCGAGCCGGAGCGCGAGCCGCCCCGTGATCGCGACCGCGACCGCGATCGCGACCGCGACCGCGACCGTGGGCCCCGCGTCGAGCGGGTCGAGGACCGCAACCACGCCGACGATCGCGGGGGACGCCGACGCCGACGCCGACGGCGTCGCGGCCGTCGGGTCGAGTGGACCGCCGGCGGCGAGCCGCGTCCGGCAGCGGCCGGGGATCGCCTGCTCGACGACATCGCCACCGTGCTCGAGGCCGCCGGCGCCCGCTCGCTGCACGTGCGGCAGATCGCCGAGCAGCTCGCGGCCAAGGGCGTGCTCGGGGGCGAGATCTCGGAGATCGAGCGCGCCGCCACGGCGATGCTGCTGCTCGACGTGAAGTCCCACGGCCGCGGCTCGCGCTTCGTCGCCCGCGGCGACGCCCGCTACCAGCTGCAGGGCACCCGCGTGCCCGAGCGCGCGGCCAAGGCCGAAGCCGCGCTGCGCGAGGCGATCCGCGAGGTCGAGCAGGAGACGATGTCTCAGCTCATCCAATGGTTGCAGTCACTTGGGGCACGTTCCCTCGAGTCTCTCGTGAGGATCTGGCTGCGCGTCGAGGGGCACACGCTGCAGGCGTCGCTGCCGGCGGGCCGCGGCGTCGGGCGGCTGGTGGTCGACGATCCCGAGGCCGACGACGACGACGCGCGGCTGCTGGTGGTGGTGGTGCCGCGGCGGACCGCCTTCGACGCCAAGGCCTGGGAGGGGGAGCCCGAGCGGCACGGCTGCTCGGCCGTGGTCGCGTTCGCGATGGGCGACGTCCCCGACGAGCTGGGCGCCGAGGTCCGCGTGCTCGGACCCGGCGAGCTGGCGAGCTGGCTGCACCAGCACGGCATCGGGGTGCAGAAGCTGACGCTCGAGGTCACGCTGCTCGACCCCTCGGTGATCGAGTCGGTCGCGGGGCTCGACAGCTGAGATGACCGATCGGCTGCGGGCGGTGTGGCTGGGCCGCATGCGCTTCGAGCCGGCGCTCGCGCTGCAGCTCGCGCTGCGCGAGGCCGTCGCGGACGGCCGCACGCTGCCGACGGTGCTGCTGGTCGAGCACCCCGCGGTGCTGACCCTGGGCCGCCGGGGTCAGCGCAGCGACGTGCTCTGGACGGACGCGCAGCTGGCCGCGATGGGCGTGGAGGTCTGCGAGACGCCGCGCGGCGGGCAGGTGACGCTGCACGCTCCGGGGCAGCTGGTCGCGTATCCCGTGGTGCCGATCGGCGTCGAGGTCCGGCGGCACGTGACGCGCCTGGGCCGGGCGGCGATCGACCTGCTCGAGGCGCAGGGGCTCTCGGGGCTCGAGTTTCGCACCGATCCGCTTGGGGTCTGGTACCGGCCCGACGGGCCCGAGCGGGCCAAGCTCGCCTCGATCGGCGTGCACATCCGCCGCGGCGTCACGGTGCAGGGCATCGCGGTCAACCTCGACGTCGACGCGCGCCTGTTCGCCGCGCTGGTCTCGTGCGGGATGCCCGGGGTCTCGATGGCGTCGGCGGTGCGGCTGGGCGCGGCGCCGCTGCCCGTGGAGCAGGCGGCCTGGCGCTGGGCGCAGGCCTTCGCGCGCCACAGCGACGCGGTGCTCGAGACGGCCGAGCGCGACGCGCTGCTCGCCGAGGTCGTGCCCGGTGGGGCGGCCGCGCTGGGCCTCTGCTAG
>JAIBBS010000294.1 GCA_019694555.1 Nannocystaceae bacterium | reverse complement strand
CGCCGCGAGCAGCGGTTCGTCGGCGACGCACACGCGCGCCGCCGGCACGCCACCGTACATGGCGCCGGAGCTGCAATCCGAAGCCGCGAGTCCGGCGAGCGATCAGTTCGCGCTCGCGACCACCGCGTTCGAGCTGCTGTTCGGCACGCTGCCGTTTCCGGGTCGCAACATCATCGAGCGCGCCGCCGCGGCGCTGCAGGGTCCGCCGCCGCCGCCCGCCGATCGGCGCGGGGTCCCGCGCGCGGTGTTCGAGGTGTTGTCGCGTGCGCTCGCGGGCACGCCGTCGATGCGCTGGCCCTCGATCGATGGCTTTGCCGCGGCGCTGGAGTCTGCGGCCGGACAACGGCGTCGCCGCGCGATCGCGGCGGCGGTGGTGACCGCAATCGGCGTGGGCGTGACCGCGATGCTGCGCACCGACGCGCCGGCGGACCCCTGCCCCGATCCTGCGCCGCTGCTGGCCGCGGTGTGGAGTCCCGAGCACGCCGCCACGCTCGCGGCCGGCCTCGAGGCGCGGCGGGGGCCGGCGTCGACGACGTTCGTGCAGCAGTCGTGGTCGCGGGTGTCGCAAGCGCTCGACGGCTTCGCCCAGGCCTGGCGCGCGAGTCATCGCGAGCTCTGTGTCGCCACGCGCGTGCGCCACGAACGCTCGGAGCAGGCGCTCGATCACGGCATGGCCTGCCTCGCGCAGCAGCGCGCACGCTTCGAGACGCTGATCGAGCTGGTCGGCAGCGGCGATCACGAGACGCTGCAGCGCGCGGTCGAGTCGGCTGCGAAGCTGCCCGACCCCCGCGCGTGCGAGGCCGCGGCGCCCACCGCCGACCAGGAGCGATCACCGGCCGACGATGCCGCGCGCGAGGCGGTCGCGCGCGCGGACCAGCGCGTCGATCTCGGCGACGTGGATGCGGGCCTGGCCGAGCTCGAGGGCATCGCCAGCAGCGCGCGCGAGCGCGGCGACACCGTGACCCTGGCGATGGCGCTCACGCAGCGGGGACTGGGGCTCTCGGACGCGGAGCGGGTCGACGAGGCCGCGGCGGCACTGGTCGACGGCTTCGTCGAGGCGGAGCGCGCCCAGTCGCGGCAGACCGCGGTCGACGCGGCCGTGGGCCTGGCATTCGTACGCTCGCGCCAGCAGGGCCGCCACGACGACGCGCAGATGTGGCTGCGTCTGGCCGAGGCCAACCTGCCCCCATCCGACGCACGCACGCGACGCGCCGCCACGTTGGCCGACGCCGAGGGCGTGCTCGCGCTCGATCGGGGCGACGACGCCGCGGCATTGCGGGCGCTCGATCGAACGATCGAGCTGCTCGAGGGCGACCTCGACGAGGGTGCCGCCTGCTCGATGTACGATCACCGCGGCACCGCGGCGTTGCGCTTGGGCCGAAGCGACGACGCGGTGGCCGACTACGATCGCGCGCGCGCGGCCTGCATCGCGATCTTCGGCCCGGAGCACCCGCGCAGCGTCACGCCGCTGGCCAACCGCGCCCAGGTCGAGATGGCGCGCGGCGAGCTGGACCTCGCGCGGAGCCACATCGCCGAGGCCGCGGCAATCCTGCGCGCCGCCGGTGCGGTCGACCGCCTCGCGATGATGGAACACAACCTCGGCGTGCTCGCGGCGATGCAGCAGGACGACGACGCGGCGCAGGCGGCCTTCGCCTCCGCGCTGCAGACCCTGCGTGCGCGGCGGGGCCCGCAACATCCCGACACCTTGCTGCCGCTGGTCTCGCTCGCCCAGCTCGCCGACGACCGCGGCGCCCACGACGAGGCCGCGGCGATGTGGGACGAAGCCCTCGCCATCGCGCGCCAGCTCGGCCCCGATCACCTCGCGATCGTCGAACCGCTGATGGGCAAGGCCGAGAACCTGCGCGCCCGCGGCGATGCCACCGCAGCGCTGGCGCTCGACGACGAGGCGCTGCGCATCGCCGAGCAGGCGGGCGCGCGCGAGCTGATGGCCAGCGCCTGCATCGGCGCGGCGCTGGGACGACGCGCGCTCGGGCGCGCCGCGGAGGCGCAGACGCTGCTGCAGCGCGCGGTGGAGCTCAGCGGGGCGATCGGGAACGCCGGGCTCGAAGCCGAGGCGCGCGAGTTGCTGGCGACGCCGTGAGGCCCTTGGCGATCACAGCGCGTCGCGCCCGAACACCGTCCAGTCCTTGTCCCCCAGCCCCTGCGCGAGCAGCCCGTCCATGCGCGCGAGGATCGTCGGCAGCACCGCGAGCGGCACGCCGCCGCGATCGCACTCCGCCTGGATCAGCGCCGCGTCCTTGCGCGCCATCGCGAGGGTCCACGACGGGGCGTCGTACGGTGCGTCGATCATCCGTTGCAGCCGCGCCGGCAGCGAAGCACCGGGATTGAAGTGGCGCAGCAGCCCGGCGACGTCGGCGGGCGCGACACCCATGGCCTTGCCCAGCGCGAGCATGTCGGCGAAGCCGGCGGTGAGCGCCATCAGCAAGAGGTTGCCGACGAGCTTGAGCCCCGCGGCTGCGTCCACGCGCGGGCCCAAGTCGACGACGCTGCCGGTCATGCTCGACAGCCACGGCGTCGCGGTCGCGACGACCTCGCGATCGCCCGAGACCAGGATCAGGCCGGTGCCCGACTCGGCGTTGCCGGGGCCCATGAACACCGGCGCGTGCAGGTAGGTCACGCCGTGCTCACGCCAGTGCGCGGTGCGGGCGAGCGCGCCCGCGGTCGAGGTCGTGGTGTGATCGACGATCCACGCGCCCGGCTGCGGCTGCGCGCGCGCGAGCACGTCGTCGACCGCGGCGTCGTCGGACAGCACCACGTGGGTCCGCGCGGCGCCGGCGATGGCGTCCGCGGGCGTGTCGGCCACGTCGATGCCGGCCTGGGCCAGCGCGGCCGCCTTGTCGCGGCTGCGATTCCACACCCGCACGGTTTCACCGCGGCGACGCAGCGCCCGCGCGAACGCGGCGCCCAGCAGTCCGGTTCCGAAGATTGCGATCATCGCCCGCGACGGTACCACCGCCGCGGCGCCCGGCAGCGCGGTTTCGTGACGTCGGCGTCGCCGCCGGGTCACCACGCGTGACATCCACGACGGCTTGTCGTTACCCTGGGCGCCATGCGCAGACTTCACCTGATGCTCGACCGGTTCATGCGCCGCGGCGCTGCGATGGCGCTGCTCGCCCTCGCGTGCAAGCACGACGCCGCCTCCGACGACGGCACCACCGGTGACGCGAGCACCAGCAGCGAAGGCGGCAGCAGCTCCACCGCGTCGAGCAGCAGCGGCAGCAGCTCGTCGGGTGCCGACAGCAGCGGTGGTTCGAGCGGCTCGACCGGCGAGGTCGATCTGCCCGACCCGCTGCCGCCGCTCGACGCGATCGTGCTCACGACCGAGTCGCGCCGCGTGCCCGTGCACGCGATCGCCGCGATGCAGGAAAACGATCCGCGCGAGCCCGCGATGCTCGATCAGATGATCGCCGACGGCTACGGCGACGAGCAGGACGCCGACGGCGAGCCGATCCTCGACGTCACGCTCGACGGCAGCGCCGCGCCCGAGCCCGGGCCCGCCGCCGGCCGCATCACGCGGTTCGTGCACATGGCCGACACGCAGCTCGCCGACGACGAGTCGCCCACGCGCCTGGCGGGGTTCGATTCGCCCGGCGCGACCGCGGGCGCGTTCCGCCCGCAGGAGGCCTACGGCTGCCAGATGGTCAATGCCGCCGTACGCACGATCAACGCCGTCAACGCCGCCGACCCCATCGACTTCGTGATCATGGGTGGCGACAACGCCGACAGCGCGCAGAGCAACGAGGTGCAGTGGTTCCTCGGCGTGCTCGACGGTGCCGACGTGGTCGAGTGCGACTCCGCGGTCGACGACGATCCCGTGCCCGGCGAGGGCAACGATCCCAAGGACCCGTTCGCGCCCGTCGGCCTCGACGTGCCGTGGTACTGGGTCATGGGCAACCACGACGTGCTCGTGCAGGGCAACTTCGCCATCGCCGGCCGTGAAGACGATGTCGTCGGCGAGGACGTCGACGGGGCCACGCGCGACTGGTCGATGCCCGGGGGACCGCTGACGATGGGCCCGGTGCCCGCCGACGAGGAGCGCGCGCTGGTCGACGGCAGCTCGCTGCTGGGCCTGGTCATGGCCAGCAACGGCGGTCACGGCGTGACCCAGCCGGTGGTGGATTCGGGCAAGGCCAACTACACCTTCGACGTCGCCGGCACCGACATCCGCTTCGTCGTGCTCGACACCGCGGCGCAGACCGGCGGCTCCGAGGGCGTGGTGCGGCAGGCCGAGGTCGATGCATTCCTGCGGCCGGCGCTCGATGCCGCGGTCGACGACGGCAAGTTCGTGCTGATCGCCACGCACCACGCCTCGACCTCGCTGGGCGACGGCAGCGGCCTGGGCGGCATGGTCATCGACGATGCGCTGACCACCGACGAGTTCCAGGGCCTGCTGGGCGAGTACGACAACATCCTCGCGCACCTGTGCGGCCACTCGCACATCCATCGCGTGACCGCGGTCGAGCCCATGGGTGGCACGCCGTACTGGGAGGTCATCACCTCCGCGATCGCCGATCATCCGCACCAGATGCGCGTGCTCGAGATCATCGACGAGGACAACGGCTTCATCTCGCTGTCGTCGGTCGCGTTCGACATCGCATTCGATGGCGACGCGCTGGCCGCCGAGGGCCGCCTGCGCGGCATCACCGATCTGACCTCGGGCTGGCAGCACACCGGCGAAGGCGTGCCCGAGGACCGCAACGTGAAGCTGTGGTTCCCGCTGCCCGGCTGAGAGCCTGAGTCCCGCGCGACTCAACCCACCGGCGGCGGCGGCGGCGGCGGCGTCTCGTGACACACGCCGATCTCGAGGATCATGTACAGCAGGATCAACTCCTGCGGGCTCAGGCCCTGGTGCGGCACGCTCGAGGTCTCGAAGGTGCTGTACATCATGCGGCCGCAGCCCCACTGCCCGCTGATCGCCATCGGCCGCACCAGCTGCGGATCGCTGCAGCTGGTGCACGGCCCCTCGACCCAGGTGTGGTGACCGACGTCGACGTCGTTGCCCTCGTCGTCCTGCACGATCACCGGATCGATGGCATCGATGCCGGAGTAGTTCAGATCGAGCTCGACCGTGGGCAGACCCAGCAGCGTGGGGTTGCCACCGCCGATGTCCTGCAGCGCCGGCGGCAGCGCCTGCAGCCACGCCAACAGCTCGGGGTCGACCACGGTGCCGTTCACGTCGTAGGCCGGCTGGATGTCGGGCATCGCGGCGGCGTGGAACTGTTGGTAGTCGGGGAACGGCGATTCGATGTACTCGTTCGAATGATCGGTGGCGTACCACTTGCCGCCGGCGGCCACGAAATCGCGGATGTTCTGCGCACGCAACGGCGGCACCTGCGGCGCGCCGAGCCAGTACTTCGTCGCCGCGCAGGGCACGAAGATGATGTGATACGCGGTCATGCCGAGGAAGTCGTCCATGAACGCGCCCTGGTCGTCGTCCCCGATCAGCGCGAACTGCTCGGTGCCGGGCACCAGCTGGCCGCCGGCGTCGACCTGGCCCAGGCCGAACTTCGCCAGCACGTTGAACACGCGATCGGGATCGGTCTCGTACACCGCGATGCGCGGGATCCACTGCCCCGCGGCGGGATCCCACGTGCCCGGCAGGCTGCTGAGCTCACCGGGCACCGCGTTGTCGCCGGCGTCGATGTCGAGCTCGGTCACGCGCAGGAACTCGCCCTTGCTCACCACCAGCTGGCGGCCGGCGCCCGCACGCGTGTGCAGCTCGAAGCTGCCGTCGGGCTGCGTGAGCACGAACGGCGTGTCGCAGTCGAGCTCGACGCACTGCGCACAATAGGCGCCGTCGGGGACCGGCTCGACCGGATCGTCGGTGACGTAGACCAGCGCACCGCTGATCGGGATCTGCAGGTTGGGCGAGAACACCTTGCCGGTGAGCGTCGCGTCGGTCTCCACCGGCGCGCAGTGGCCGGCCTCGTCCTGGCCCGGCTCGGTCGCAGCGCCGCCGCCGAAGTCGACGCGCGGGCCACCGTCGCTGCTGACCGCGGCGCTGCTGCCGACCTCGCCGTCGTCCGACAGCGTCGCGGTGCTGGGCGCATCCTGCCGGATCTCCGTGCCGCAGGCCCACGGCAGCGCGCCCAGCGGGATCGTCAGCAGGCTCGAGACAACACGCGGCGTCATGCGGGCTCCGTCGCACCCCAGGCGGGGCCGTCGTCGGAGTTGCCGGGCACGCGATCGGGTTCCCGCACGCGTGCCCGCGCCCCAGGGCGCGCGGTTCAGCGCCCGTCCACGTGGTGAGGGGTCTGCGGCACCGCGAAGCCGGCCTTGCCCAGCTGCTCGCGGATCGGCGCGTTGGTTCGGCACCCCGTGGCCCGGGCGGCCCGAGCCGTGGCGACACGACGGCGGCCACCGCGGAGAGCTCCGGCGTTCCCGCGTGCTGCGATCCGGCCGCGGTTTCTCGTGCAACGCGAGGCGCCGGCCGTGTCAGGGGGGCATGCGAACCACCTCCCTCGTGCTCGTCCTCGTCGCTGGGGTCCCCGCGGCCGGCTGTGTGATCGACGGCAGCGGCGACGCCTCGACCGAGAGCGATCCCACCACCGGCGGCGACCCTTCGACCGGGAGCAGCTCTGGTGGGGGCGGACAGGTTGGGGGTAGCACCTACGATGCCGGCGGCGCGGTGGCGGAGATGGTCGCGACCAACACCCATCTCTTCACGATATCGGGCTTCGATGTGCGTCGGATCGAGCTGGCGACGGGGGAATCCGTGGTCCTGAGCACGGTCGAAGATGGGTTCCCGACGAAGCTCGCGCTCGAGGGCTCGGAGCTGATCTGGATGGAGACCATCGGCGACGAGGGATCCGTCATTCGAAAGATCCCCAGCGATGCGGCGCCAGGGACGGCGTCCGAGCTGCTCGTCTCGGACGGCTACTCGACGACCTTCGCAGTCTCGGAGACGACGGTTTACTACCCGCTCGAGTTCGCCATACGGAGCGTGCCGATCGCTGGCGGCGCGGCCACCGACGTGTACACGGCCGACGATGGACCCGGCACCGGCTTCCACATGGGGGGCTTCGACTTCGACCGAACCAACCGCATGCTCGTCTACTACGAGGGCACGGGGATCTTCTCGCTGGACGAGGCTGGCGGCGCGCCGCAAGCGAGGATCCTCGAGGCTCATCCGGACGGAGGCATCTACGGGCTCGTCGAGGTCCCGTTCGCGGGCTCGGTCGCGTGGATGGAGTGCGAGGATCCGAGCCAGGGTCTTCGCTTCTTCGAGTCGACTTACCTGGCCCCGTCCGCTCCGAAGAACCGCGTGGCCTGGGTTCCCCAGATCAATCCGTTCATCCAGTGCCCGTGGATGACGACGACGTTCGGAACGAATCCGGACGAGATCACCGCGTACTTCGTCGTCAACCAGGACGACGGTATGGGAGGCGACGAATGGAAAGCGTATG
>JAIBBS010000293.1 GCA_019694555.1 Nannocystaceae bacterium | reverse complement strand
GCGGCTCACGGTGTCCGCGGGCGCGCGAGCTTGATCGCATGCTCGGGGCACGCCGCCACGCACAGCCCGCACGCGTGGCACTGCTGTGCGCGCACGGCGAAGGCCTGCTTCCAGCCGTGGAAGAACGACTTGATGCGCCCGCCCAGCGCGAGCTCGCTGCGCTGCGGCTTGGGCAGCACGCCGATCTCGAACACGTCGTAGGGGCAGACGCGGGCGCAGTCGGCCTTGCCTTCGCAGCGGTTGCGGTCGATGACCGGCGCGAGCACGCCCGGCTCCTTGCAGTCGTTCGCCGCGGTGCGTGCAGGCGATGCATCGT
The DNA here is from genome assembly GCA_019694555.1 of Nannocystaceae bacterium. GTDB lineage: Bacteria > Myxococcota_A > Polyangia > Nannocystales > Nannocystaceae > Xiheibacterium. The sequence goes on along the minus strand of JAIBBS010000293.1, from coordinate 7,127 downwards.
CGTGCATGCGGCGAGTATCCGTTGGATCGACGCGCAGCGGTGCGCGGCTCGACCCGCGTCGCCGCGGGCCGGTCTCGGCGTGCGTCACCGCGGCCGCCGCTGCAGCGGCCGCGAGCCCCGCCGTGCCCGCCCGGTGCGGTGCCGCGGCCACGCGCGATCCCAGCGCCCTGCGGCTGGCCCTGGTAGCCTCGCCGCCGCCATGGACAGCTTTCGCGATCGGGTTGCAGTCGTCACGGGTGCGGGCAGCGGCATCGGTCGCGCGCTCGCGGAGTCGCTGGTGCGCGCGGGCGCCCACGTCGCGCTGGTCGACGTCAACGACGAGCGCCTGCGCGACGTGCAGGACCAGCTCGAGCGCGACAGCGACCGCCGGGTCTCGCGGCACGTGGCCGACGTCTCCGATCGCGCCCGCATGGCCGCGCTGCCGCAACAGGTGCTCGACGAGCACGGCCGCGTCGACATCCTCGTCAACAACGCCGGCGTGACCGTGGCCGCCGAGTTCGGCGAGCTCGACCTCGCGGATCTCGACTGGCTGGTCGGCGTGAACTTCTGGGGCGTGATCCACGGCTGCAAGTTCTTCCTGCCGGCGCTGCGCGAGAGCGACGACGCGTACATCGTCAACCTCTCGAGCCTCTTCGGCCTGGTCGGCGTGCCGGGGCAGTCGGGCTACTGCGCGACCAAGTTCGCGGTGCGCGGCTTCTCCGAGTCGCTCGCGGCCGAGCTCGCCGGTACCCGCGTGCGCGTGCTCAGCGTCCACCCCGGCGGCATCGCGACCAACATCGTGCGCGACGGTCGCTTCGTCGCCAGCCATGCCCACCGCCAGGGCCGCATGGTGTCGTTCTTCGAGCGGCACGCGATGCCGGCCGAGCGCTGCGCCGAGATCATCCTGGGCGCGATGCGGCGCGGCCGCTCGCGCGTGCTGGTCACGCGCGAGACCCACGTCGCCGACGCGCTCAAGCGCATCTTCCCGACGCTGTCGCAGGCCGCGATCGCGCGCGCCGGCAAGCTGCTGGCGCGCCGCGGCGCGAACCGCAGCTGACCGACCTCAGGGCGTCGCCGCGATCGCGGTGAAGGCCCGCGCGAACGCGCCGATGCCGACCCGCGCCTGCCGCCAGTCGAAGAACTCGTTGGGCGCGTGGTAGCCGTGATCGGGCAGCGACAGCGGCAGGAAGTGCACCGGCCGTCCGAGCTCGCGCGCGATCATCGGCACCGCGCCGATCGAGCCGCCCTCGCGCACCGTCACGGGACAGCGACCGGTGGTCGCGTGCAGCGCCTCGACGATGGCGCGGTGGACCTTGCCGCCCTGGTCCGCGCGGTACGGCGCGAGCCATCCGCCCAGCTCGACGACGACGTCGGGATTCACCGCGCGCACGAACTCGATCAGCGCCTGACCGATCAGCATCGGATCCTGATCGGGCACGAGGCGGAAGCTGACCTTGAGCTCGGCGGCCTCGGGCACGATGGTCTTGGTGCCGCGCCCGGTGTAGCCGCCGGCGAGGCCGTGGACCTCGAAGGTCGGTCGCGTCCAGATCCGCAGCATCATCTCGAGCGGCACCTGGGTGGTCACGTGGTGCAGGTCGTGCGCGTGCAGGAAGTACTCGGGGTCGAAGCCCGATGCGAGGAAGCCGGCGATCTCGTCCTCGCTGGGCGCCGTCACGCCCGCGTGCCAGAAGCCGGCGCTGTCGATCGCGGTCGCGAGCGCACACAGCTCGCGCACGGGGTTGCGCGCGACGCCGCCCGCGAGACCCGAGTGCACCTCCTTGCCGGCGGTGCGCAGGCGTAGGTTCGCGTGCAGCGAGCCGCGCAGGCCGGTCGAGACCGCGGGCTGCTGATCGGTGGGCCAGATCGTGTCCGACACGATCACGGCCTCGGCGGCCGAGAGCTCCTCGCGGCGTGCCGCCAACACCTCGCCGAAGTGCGGGCTGCCGATCTCCTCCTCGGTCTCCCACACGAACGTGACGTCGATCGGCGCGCCGTGATCGATGGCGATCTTCGCGCCCCGCAGCGCGCACAGGGCCGGACCCTTGTCGTCGGTCGCGCCGCGACCGCGATACAGGAACTGCCGCTTGGGGTGATCCTCGACCTCGAAGTGGAACGGATTGGACTGTTGCCACACCGCCGCGTCGGCGGGCTGCACGTCGAGGTGGTTGTAGACGATGACGCGCGCGCGCGCGTTGGGGTGACGCAGCCGACCGATCACCGTCGGTGTGCCGCGCGTCTCCACCAGCTCCGCCTGTGCGCCCATCGAAGACAGCAGCTCGCGCGCCGCGATCGCGCTGGCGCGGATGTCCCGGTCCTGCGTCGCGCCCGGGCTGACCGACGGCAGCTCCACCAGGGTGCGCAGCTGCGCGCGGAACCAGGCCTCGCTGGCGAGGACCTCGTCGTCGAGCCCGGTGGGTGCGGGTGGCGTAGACATGCTCAGAACAGCGTTATCATGGCTCGACGTGGCAGAGAAGCTTTCGGGGCAGATGGCTGGCGGCTCGGGCGCGCCCCCGCGGCGATCTGCGCGGGCGCGGTGCATCGCGTGGGCGTGTTGGCTCGGCGCGGCGTGCGGGATCGCTCCGGAGCGGCCCACCACGGGGCGCGCGTCTGCGACGCCGTCGGAGCCCGAGGCCGGCGCCGAGTTGCTCGGTCACACGCCACCCGAGTTCGCGCTCGACGGTTGGTTGCAACTCGATGCGCAGGGCGAAGCGTTCACGCCGACCCCGGCGCCGACGCTCGCGTCGCTGCGCGGCCACGTCGTGGTGGTCCGCTTCTGGACCGACACGTGCCCCTACTGTCGCGCGAGCATGCCGGGCTTCGTCGCGCTGGCGCAGCGCTTCCGCGACGACGGTGTGGTCGTGATCGGGATCCACCACCCCAAGCCTGCGATCGCCGACGACGCGGTGGTCGATCGCACGCGTGTGGCGGAGACGGCGCGGGCGTGGGGCATCGAGTTTCCCATCGCGCTCGACGAGCACTGGCACACGCTGCGCGGCTGGTGGCTCACGCGTCCGCGCGATGCCACCAGCGCCACGATCGTGCTCGATCGCGAGGGCGTCGTGCGCTGGGTCCACCCCGGGCCCGAACTCCACCCCGACGGGCCCCGCGATCACGTTCAGTGTCGGCGCGACTACGACGCGCTCGTGCGTGCGGTGCAGGCGCTGCTCTGACACGGATGTCGTGGCCCGAACTCCGGTGACACTGTCGTCGTTTCCGGCGGCGCGCCGCCGGTGTTCCGGCAGGGCGATCGTGTCGTGCGCGTGTGCCGGTCGTCGCACGCGCCGCCGGATTGGCGATCCCCCGCGCACGCCTGCTATCCTGTTGCTTGATCCTTCTCGCCTGTTCTTGCCGATGACTGGGCTTCTCCACCGCGCGCTGCCGTGGCGCCGTCTGGGCCTCCTTGCGGGGCTGGCTGCCGCGGGCTGCAGCACACCTGCGAGCGACTTCGTCGCCCCGACCTCGCTCACCGCGGAGAGCAGCGGTGAGGCGGGTGGCGAGAGCGGGGGCGATGTCGACGGCGAAGACGACGCGCAGAGCACCGGTGACGGCGACGCCGAGAGCAGCAGCGGTGGCGATGGCACCACCGGCGGCGCTCCGCCACCGCCCGGTGACTACGCGATGTGCCCCGAGGCGCTGCCCGAGGGCTGGGTGCTGTGCGAGGACTTCGAGGCGCTGCAGGATCCCGCGAGCGCGTTCTTCGAGTACCAAGACGGCGAGGGCGCGTTCGTGCTCGACGACGCCGGCGGTGCCTCGGGACGTCGATCGATGCGCGTGACGTATCGCCCCGGCGTCGAGGGTGCCGGCTACCTCTCCGCCGCGTTCGGTCGCAACCCCATCGTGTTCGGCGACGTGCCGCAGGCGTCGACCGACTCGGACTTCCAGAGCGTGTACTGGCGCTTGCGCGTGAAGACCCAGGCGGGCTGGCCCGGCGTCGGACCGGGGCACCTGACCAGCGCGACCTCGTTCGCGTCGGCGATGTGGAATCAGGCCATGAACGCGCGGCTGCGTTCGGATGGCGACAACGTCGTGCTGCTGGGTGAGCCGACCACCTGCGTGCAAGACGATCAGGTCGCGTGCAGCGGCTACGAAGATCCCGCGGGTTCCAGGGGGCTGGGCGGACTCGTCGGCGCGACGCCGCTGTTCGCGGCCAAGAACGCCGATCGGTGGTTTTGCGTCGAGGCCCACGTCGCGCTCAACAGCCCCGGCGAGAGCGACGGCGTGTTCGAGTTCTGGGTCGACGGTGAGCTGCAGAACGGCGCCTACGATCTCGACTGGCGCGGCAGCTGGACCGACTACGGCATCAACCTCATCACGATCGAGAACCTGTGGCCCGGCGGCGCGCCGTCCGAGCTCGAGCGCTCGATCGACGACTTCGTGATCTCGACCAAGCCCATCGGCTGCGAGTAGGCGCGGGGGGCCCGCGGCCCCGGGCGTCGGGGGCCTGCGGCCGCCGAAAAAAGATCTGGATGGCGAGGCCGCTGCGGCGACTTGGGCTGCGATGCTGCCGCGAAGTCTCGCCGCACCTGTGGTCCTCGCGCTGTCGTCGGGCTGCTACCAGGGCCTGCACGCCGGTGCCGTCGCCGACGACGCGGAGGTCGGCAGCAGCTCCGGCGACCCCGCAGGGTCCAGCGGCGACGCCCCCGACGGACCCCCGGGCGACTGTGTCGCGACCAGCCCGCACGTCGCGCTGCGAACGCTGACCCGGCGCGAGTACGCCAACACCGTGCGCGATCTGCTGGGCGTGACCGACGATCTCGCCGCGAGCTTCGCCGCCGACGAGCAGGTCGCCGGCTATGACGCGAACGCGACCCAGGCACCGTCGGCGACGCAGATCGAGCTGTACCTCGACGCCGCCGAAACCCTGGCCGCGATCGCGGTCGGCAGCGAGCGCGCGCGCTTCGTCGCGTGCGCGCCGGAGCAGGCCGGCTGCGCCGAGGCCTTCATCGAAGCCTTCGGCGCGCGCGCGTTCCGACGACCGCTGTCGCCGGCGGAGCAGGCGGCGTACCTCGAGGACTTCACCGCGATCGCAGGCGAGCAGGACGCGACGCTGGGGCTGCAGGTCGTCGCGACCGCGATGCTCGCGTCGCCGCACTTCCTCTACCTCGGCGATCGCAGCGAGCTGGGCGATGACACCGCGCGTGCGTGGGATCTGGCCTCGCGGCTGTCGTACTTCCTGTGGGCGACGATGCCCGACGACGCGCTGTTCGATGCGGCCGCGACGGGCCAGCTGTCCACGCGCGACGAGGTCGCCGCGCAGGTCCGCCGCATGCTGGACGACCCCCGGGCCGCGGATGCGCTCGCGTCGTTCTCCACGCAGTGGCTCGAGGTCGCGTCGCTGGTGCAGCGCGCGCCCAAGGACCCGGAGCTGTTCCCGAGCTGGACGCCGACGCTGGCCGACGCGGCCGAGCGCGAGGTCGGCACGCTGATGCACCACGTCGTGCACGACGGCGACGGCAGCTTCGCGAGCCTGTTGCGCTCGCGCGAGGCCTGGGTCGACGACTCGCTCGCCGCGCTGTACGGCGTCGCCGCGCCCGCAGGCGGCGCGGGCTGGGCGATGCTGCCCGAGGACCAGCGCGCCGGCCTGCTCACGCGCGTCGCGTTCCTGGCCGGGCACGCCCACGCCACGCAGGGATCGATCGTGCACCGCGGCAAGTGGGTGCGCGAGCGCCTGCTGTGCACCACGCTGCCGCCACCACCGCCAGGCGCGGCCGACAAGCCCATCGACGAGGACTCGCGGCTCGAGGACGGCGCGTGCAAGGGCTGCCACAGCCTGATGGATCCGATCGGGATCGGCTTCGACGGCTACGACGCGATCGGCGGCTACCTCGGCAGTGGCAGCCCCGGCCGCATCGAAGGCTTCGACCCGCCCGAGTTCGCCGATCCGATCGCGCTGTCGGAGCTGCTCGCGACCGCGCCCGAGGCCCACGCGTGCTTCGCCGAGCAGTTGTTCGCGTTCGCGAACCGTCGCACGGTCGCGGACGACGAAGCCTGTGGCGTCGATGCGCTCGCGGCCGGCTTCGCCAGCGATGGCGACATCGTCGCGCTGATCGTGGATCTCGCCACCGCGCCGGCGTTCACCGGCCAGGAGTTGCCATGAGCCCCACCATGAACCGCCGTCACTTCCTCGCCGGCGGCGCCGCTGCGGCGCTGGGCCTGCCGACGCTGTCGTCGTTCGTGCGCGCGGGCGAGGCCGCGCCACCGCGCCGGCTGATCATCGTGTGGTCGCCCAACGATGCGCAGTGGGTCGAGCAGTACGAGACGCCGCTGGTCTCGGGCGCCGCGCTGCCGGCGGTGTTGCCGGCGTTCCTGCAGCCGCTCGCGGCCCACCGCGCACGCCTGGCCGTGCTCGGCGAGGTCGACGACCTCTTCGACGGCGGCCACACCAGCATCGGCAGCGCGCTCACCGGCACCGCGTGGATCGGTCCCGACGACAACAACTTCTGGGCCGGCGGCGTCTCGGTCGATCAATACCTCGCGCAGGCGCTGGGCCAGCCCGCGCTCACGCTCGGCGTCACCTGCGGCTACAAGACCGGCAAGGGCCGCATGAGCTACGCGGCGTCGGAGAGCCCGGTGGATCCCATCGAGGACCCCGCGGTCGCGTTCGCGAACCTCTTCGCCGACGTCGGCGTCGATGCGGCCGAACTCGCGGCCCGGCGCGCACGCAAGCGCTCGGTGCTCGATCGCGTCGCCGCCGATCTGCAGGCCTTTCGCGCCGCGGTGCCGGCCGAGCAGCGGCCGCGACTGGATCAGCACCTCGACTCGATCCGCGACATCGAGATGCACCTCGACGATGGACTGGCCGCGACGTGCGACCCGGTCGCGCCCGCGCCGGGCGACGCCGCCGACAACGCGCGCGTGCCCGAGACCACGCGCGCCCAGCTCGCGATCATGGCGCAGGCGCTCGGCTGTGGCGCGGCGCGCATCGCCACGCTGCAGCTCGGTCGCGCGGGCGGCAACTTCACGCCGCTGTGGCCCGACGACGGCATCGACATCGGCCTCGACGTGCACAACATCGCGCACGATCACTACCTGCAGGTCGACGATCCCACGGTGCTGGCCAACGCGAAGGCCGTCGAGGTGTGGTACTCGCAGCAGCTGGCGTTCCTGCTCGATCGCCTGGCGGAGATGACCGACGTCGATGGGTCGTC
>JAIBBS010000292.1 GCA_019694555.1 Nannocystaceae bacterium | reverse complement strand
CGCAGCGCGTCGTCGAGCGGCACCGCCAGCGCGTGCTGCAGCAGCGCGTCGCGTTGCGTCGCCAGCTGCGACCAGCCCCACGCGACCAGCTCGCGCAGCTGCGCCGCGGCCTCGGCGCGATCGCCCCCGTCACCGCGGGCGCGCGCACGCGCGAGCGACTGCGAGGTCGACGACAGCGCCAGCCGCAGCACCAGCGTGACCCCGGTCAGGCCCGCATCCACGGCGGCACGACCGGCGGGCTCGCGCAGCAGCACGCGATCGTGCGCGGCGATCACCGTGGTGCTCTGCGCCGCGACGCCGTGGCGATGCACGTAGGCCGTCGCCGCGATCGCGATCGCGTCGCCGTGCGGCCGCGGCCACGGCGGTGGTGCCCACGTCCACGGCGGCAGGCTGCCCTGCGCCAGCGGCTCGAGCTCGAGCCGGCCCTCGTCCGCGGTCTCGGCGACCACGCGCACCGGCACCATGCGAAGCTGCGGTGCATCGCGGGCCAGCGCCTCGAGCTGGCTCGGCCACGGCGCCAACACGCGATCCCGCAGCGCCAGCGGCAGGGTCTGGGCCTCGTGACGCCACACGTAGGTCAGCTCGCGCCCCTGCTGCGCCAGCGCCAGGAGTCCCTCGCGCGCGACCACGGTGCCCGCGGCATCGACCATGGCTTCGGGCTCGGCCGGCCACGTCGCCGACAACAACGCGCCGCCGGTCGCGTGCGCCGACGCGTCGTGCAACCACGCCGTGAGCAGCGCGAGCGCGTCGTCCTTGACCACGGCGTTCTCGTCGACCGTCAGCTGCAACGCGGGACACTCGATCGCGACCGCGGTCGCCTCCGCCGGCAGCCCCTGTTCGCGCAAGGCCGCGGCGATCGAGCACACCAGCACGCCGTCGCGCACCAACCAGCCGCGCCACTGCGTCGCCGCCGGCAACAGCCGTGCGACGCGGCCCAGCGGCACCGTGCCCTCGAGCGGCGGCACCTGCAGCGTCGCCGCGCCCGCGCGCACCTGGGCCCCGGGCACACGCGCGGCCCACAGCGCGCGCACGCCAGCGAAGAGCCCCTCCTTGCCGGACACCAGCGCGTCGAACCAGCGCGAGACCGTGCGCTCGACCGCGATCGTCACGACCCACGAACCCGGGCGGCCGCGCGGCGGCCCCATGCGCTCCGTATAAGGATCGCCCGCGCCATCGCGACGCACGAAGCTGCGGCTGCCGAGGCTGCACTCGAGCGTCAGGCTGCGCGGCGCGGACGCGAGCGCCTCGTTGAGCGCACGCGCGAGCAGGCGCCGGAATCGCAGCTGCCGCCGCGCCAGGCTGCCGTCGCCGGGCCCGGGATCGGGCTCGATCGCCGCGTCGAACAGCAGGCCCAGCTCCAGGCCCTGCACCACCTCGGGATCGAACGCGAAGCCCAGCGCGAGCTCGTGCACGTCCTCGCGCGCGACGGTCTCGCCGGTGACGTCGACCACGTCGGTCAAGGCCAACAGCGCGCGCACCAGCACCAGCGTCCACGACCACGGCTCGGCGCCCGGGCGCTGGCGCAGCCGCAGCCGCGCTTCGGTCGACTCGACCGTGAACGCCTGCCGCGGCGCGGCACCGCGACCGAGCCGGCGCGAGGCGAGCACACCCGCGATCGCGTCGCCGCTCATCGTCGCTCCTTGGCCAGCGCATCGATGGCCTCGCGCACGCGCTCGAGCTCGTCGGCGCGGTCGCGGGCGCCCGGCCAGCTCGCCGCGATCGCGAGCGCGAGGCTGGCGACCGAGACCAACGGCTGCACCGGCAGGTGCACCATCGCCGCACGCACGAGCACGTGGCGCTCCTCGAGCCACAGCGCTTGCTCGCGCGGCTGCGGCACCGTGCGCGCCCCCACCACCGCGAGCGCGGCCTCGCCGACCGCGAGCCCGATCAGCGCGTCGGGCTCGGCACCCATGCGCGCGAGCTTCACACCCGCGACCAGCTTGGCCTCGCGCAGCACCGTCGCGACCAGCTCCACCAGGCTCGCGGCGCCGGCCTGCGGCTCGGCCGGGCGCACCGCGAGGCTCGCGTGCTGCAGCGTCAGGCCCACCGCCGCGGCGGCCTCGCCCAGCCACCCCGCGGCACAACGCGAGGTCGCGAGCACCACCGGCACGCCCGCGGGTTCGCAGCGCGCGATCCACTGCGCCGACTCACCCGCGTCGGGCTCGCACCACGCCAGCAGGCCGTAGCGCGCGGCGCGGGCCAGCGCGCCGAAGCTCGCCGCGTTGCCGCCGGCACGCCGCACGAGCGCGGGCCGATCGAGCGCGCTGCCCAGCGCATCGCGTTCGCAACGCAGGTGTTCGTGCAGGTACGCATACTGCTGGTGCAGCGCCGCGGACCACGTCGCGGTGGTGCCCGCGAGCGCGACCAGGCGCTCGATCAACGCGCCGCGCAGCTCGTGGACCTTGGCCACGACCACGCGCTCGACCGCGACGCGCCCGGCGTCGTCGATGACGTGATCGCGGCCGATGTCGGTGCGCAGCGATGGCGAGTCGGCCCACACGCGCAGGTGATCGAACGAGGCCTCGATCGACTGCGCCGCGTGGGGCAGCAGCTCGGCCGGCCCACCCTCGGCCAGCACCAGGCCATGGCGCAGCAGCACCACGTGGGGCGGCACCGCGAAGGCCACGCGCACGCGCGTGTCGCCGAGCTCGTGCACCACCACCAACGCCTCGTCGCTGGGCAACGGCACGTCGTGGATGCGCTCGGGGCCGCCACCGGCGGCGACGTCGTCGAAGCTGATCTCGACCGGGCAGAAGCGACACCAACGCCACAGGCTGTCGCGCACCGCCTCGGCGATGCCGGCCCGCTCCGCGCGCCGCCCGGTCCGCAGCAACCGCAGCGTGGTGCCCTCGAAGGGCTCGTCGAGCCGGTGCTTCTCGAAGCGGCGGTCGCGACCGAACACCAGCTCCCACGCCTCGGTGCCGCGCCCGGTGTGCAGCAGCACCGCGTCGGGCTGCCACGCGAACACGCTGACGAAGCCGATGCCGAAGCCACCGGCCATGGTGCGATCGTCGGCCTTGCCCGACGCGAACAGCCGCGTGAGCTCGCCGTCGATGATGGCCTCGTCCATGCCCGAGCCGGCGTCGACGACCTCGATCTCGAACACGACCTCGGCGTCGTCGCCGTCGCCCGCGACCGCGTGCTCGTGCAGCGCGATCTCGACGCGATCGCTGCCCGCATCCATCGCGTTCTGCACCAACTCGCGCAGGAAGTCGTAGGGCGAGGCGAACTGCGCGACCAGGCGCGCGACCAGCTCGTCGATGGCCTGGCCCGCCGCACCCGCGCGCGGCGCGTCGGTCACGGAGCGTCCGTGGCGGGGATCTCGTCGGGTGCGTCGAGCACCAGTGCGGCGGCGAGCTCGTCGTCGTCCTCGGCCAGCGCCGCGAGCGTCTCGGGCACGCTCACCAGCTCGAGCGCGCGCTTGCCCGGACGACGCACGCTCCAACGCTTGCGCGACTGGTACTGCCGCGCGCCGGTCGGATCGCCGTGCACGATGAGGCAGTAGTCGAAGCCGCGGCTGGGCTTGCAGCTCTCGAAGCGCAGCTTCTGCGTCTTGCCGTCTTGCAGGAAGGTCAGCTTGGCGGCGTCGCGACCGTCGGCGACCCACGAGAACACGTCGTGATGACCGCGCAGCGCCGAGCCGTGGAAGAACGCACCGATGAAGCGATCGTCGCGCGATCGTGTGGTCACGAACGCGCTGATCTCCTGCTTCGCAGAGGTCGGCACCGTCGAGATCCACAGGCGCTCGGTCGGCGCGGCGACGTCGGAGCCGCCGCACGCGGTGAGCACGAGCACGAGCGACGAGCCGGCGAGTATGCGAGACATCGGAGCACAGCGTGACAGCGTCGCAGTCGCGGTTCAAGCCTGGCGCCGCGCAGGTTTGCAGCGGCAGCGCTTGGTGGTAACAACTCGGGCGTGCGCACGCCCGACTCCGCCGCCATCTCACCGCCATGCGAGCCACCGGCCGCGGCCGCGAGCGCCGCACGGGCGCGCCGACGCGCCGTGCGGGGACTCGCACTGCTGGCGGTCCTGGCCGCGCCGCTTCTGGCCGCGTGCGACCGCCACGAACCGGTGCCGCCGTTCAAGCAGCGCATCCGCGGCGCGGGCAAGCGCGCAGCCGGCGACGCCACGGCCGCGACGCCCGCGGCCGCGGGCACGCCGTCTCCGGCCGCACTGCGGGAGCGCGTGAAGTCCACGCTCACGCCGCTGCCGGCGCGCATGGAGTCGCCGACCAATCCGATCACACCGGCCAAGGTCGAGCTCGGCCGCATGCTGTTCCACGACGAGCGTCTGTCGAAGGACAAGGACATCTCGTGCAACACCTGCCACGACCTCGCGAACTTCGGCGTCGACGTGCGCGAGCAGGACGGCGCGCGCGCGCGCACGTCGGCGGGCCAGGGTGGGCAACGCGGCGAGCGCAACTCGCCGACGGTGTTCAACGCCGCGCTGGCGCTGGCGCAGTTCTGGGATGGTCGCGCCGCCGACGTGGAGGAGCAGGCCGGCAAGCCCATCTTGAACCCGATCGAGATGGCGATGCCCGACGAGGCCGCGGTCGTCGCGGTGCTGCGCGGCATCCCCGGCTACAAGGACAAGTTCGCCGCCGCCTTCCCCGAGGACGCCGATCCGATCAGCTACGCCAACCTCACGCGCGCGATCGGTGCGTTCGAGCGCACGCTGGTGACGCCGTCGCGCTTCGATCGATTCCTGCAGGGCGAGATCGCCGCGCTGAGCGCGGAGGAGCTCGAGGGCCTGCAGGTGTTCCTCGACGTCGGCTGCCCGCAGTGCCACACCGGCCCGGGACTGGGCGGCACGCAGTTCCAGAAGCTGGGCACGATCAAGGCCTGGCCCGATCTGAAGGACGAGGGCCGCGCGGCCGTGACCAAGAGTCCGCTCGATCGCTTCGTGTTCAAGGTCCCCACGCTGCGCAACGTCGCCAAGACCGGACCGTGGCTGCACGACGGATCGGTCGCCGATCTCGGCGAGATGGTGCAGAAGATGGCCGAGCACCAGGCCTCCGCCGGCGCGCTCACGCCGGCGCAGACCAAGGCCATCGTCACCTTCCTCGACGCGCTCACCGGTGAGCCGCCCGCGGACCTCGGCGAGCCGGCGTTGCCGTGATGCGTGCGCTGATCCGCGTCGCCGCGACCGGGCCGCTGTGGGCGGTGCTGTCGTGCCATCCGCACGCCGGCACCGACGCGCGCTCGACCACACCCACGGCGACGACGAGCGCGACCGCAGACGACGACACCGCGACCAACGACGCACGCATCCTCGCGGCCATGCGCGAGATCGAGGACAAGGCCGCGGTCGCGCGCGCACGCTGGACCCCGGAGCTGGAGGCCACCGCGCGCACGCTGATGCAGACGCGCTGGCACAGCACCGCCGAGGCCATGCGCGCGATCGTGGCGAGCCCGCACCGCCAACCCGACAGCCCCTCGCGCGATCCCTGGCGCCACCCCGCAGAGACGCTCGAGTTCTTCGGCCTCACGCCCACGATGCACGTCTTCGAGGTCGGCCCCGGCGGCGGTTGGTGGACCGAGATGCTCGCGCCGCTGCTCGCCGCGCAGGGCAAGCTGTCGCTGGCGGTCTACGAGGCCACCGACCAGGACGCCGCGCGCACGCAGTACCGTGCGCGCACGGTCGCCGCGCTGCTGGCCTCGGCGCCGGTGCTGTACGACCGCATCGCCCGCGTGCCCAACCGCGGCCTCGCGCTCGACATGGGCCCCGACGACTCGCTCGACATGGTCCTGGTCATGCGCATGACGCAGAACTACATGCTCGGCGGCGGCCTCGAGCCCTTCCTCGCGGAGGCCTTCGCGGCGCTGCACGAGGGCGGCATCCTCGCGATCGAGCAGCACCGCGCACCCGCGGGCATGACCGAGCCGGTGCACCCGGAGCTGGGCTACCTGCCGGAGGCATGGCTCATCGCGCAGGTCGAGGCCGCCGGCTTCGAGCTGGCGGCCAAGTCCGAGATCAACGCCAACCCCAAGGACACCAAGGACCACCCGCAGGGCGTGTGGTCGCTGCCGCCGGTGTTCGCGGATGGCGAGGCCACGCGCGCCAAGTACGAGGCGATCGGCGAGAGCGACCGCATGACGCTCAAGTTCGTCAAGCCGCGCCGGGACTGACAGGCCGTCGCGCCGGACAACCGGCTTCGTCGGGCACGGGCAGCCGAGGCGCATCGCGTCGGGTCGCCAGCTCCGCGAAGCGATGAGCGACGGCGAGGCTCCGGCTCACGGTGTGACGTCGGCGATGACCACGCCGTAGCCCGGGTAGGCCTGCAGCTGGCAGTCGTACGCGCCAAGGTTGACGCGCACGGGCTGCTGCGCCTGCAACACCGCGATCGAGTAGTCGGTCGAGTCGAGCGTGACGGTGGTCGACGTGCTGCCCCACACCGCGACGTCGATGCCGTCGGCGACGAAGTGCACGCGCTCGCGCGCCCACGACCAGCAGGTGTTCTCCTCGACGCACGGTGCCAGGCACAGATCGCCCTCGACCTCGAGCGCGAACGGGCCCCACGCCGGGGTCCCAGGGATCGGGTCGACGGTCTGGCCCACGCCGACGATCGCGAGCAGGTGATCGTCGCGCCACAGCTGCATCACGCTGCCGTTGCCGGTCCACTCCTCGAAGAATTCGACGTGGACCGCGTCGTCGACCGCGAGCTTGTCGTGGGTCGGCTGCGGCAGGCCCGTGCTGAGGTCGACCGGGAACTCGAGACCGCAGTCGAGGATGATGCGGCTGAAGTTGCCGTCGACGCGCCCGAGCTCGGTGATGGTGCAGTCGTAGGCGGTGTGATCGGGCAGCGACGGGCCGCTCACGGGCGTCGGGGGCGGCAGGGCCACGGCGAGCGCTTCGTTCGCCGGACCGCACATCGCCTCGGGATCGGGCTCGCACTCGGCCGCTTCGCCGCCGCCGCTCGAGCTGCCGTCGACGCCCGCGGAGGTCACGGTCTGCCCCGGGCCCTCGGCGCCCGCGGAGGAGCTGCCGCCGTCGTCCGAGGATGCCATCTGGTTCGACTCGACGTCGTCGATGATCTTGGTACCGCAGCCGCTCGCCAGCATCGCCGCCAGCATCGTCCTCACGCTCGTCCGCAGGCTGTCGCGCATCGTCGTCGTCATCGTCGTGCTCCCCTCCCCTACTGCCCGGCCGCCGCCGGATTCGTCACGGCGTCGCACGGGCGTGCGCGCAGCCGCTGCGCCACCGCGTCGCGCGGGAACGCCTGCGCGAACGCGGCGGCATGGACCGCCGCCGTCGCATCGTCGCGCTCGTCGCATGCGAGCTCGATCTGCAGCGTGAAGCGCTCGGGCACCAGCGTGCCGCCGGGGAACTCGCGCGCGTGCGCGGCGAGCAGGCGCCGCGCGCCGCTGCGATCGCCCGCACGCGCCGAGGCGGTCGCCTCGCGCATCAGCGCGGCCGCGCGCGCGAGCGCGTCGGCGCGCGGCGTCTGCGGCAACAGCGGC
>JAIBBS010000077.1 GCA_019694555.1 Nannocystaceae bacterium | reverse complement strand
TTGTCTTCGCGGCGACGCTTGCCGCCCTGATGCTCGGCGTCCTCGGCACTGATGGGTTGCCGGACGCACAGGGCGTTCAGCTGCGAGTTCCCGTGGCGAAGCCGCGGGAACTCGTCAGGTGCAACGGTGCAACGGCTTGTTGGGCAGCGGATTTCTTGCGGTGATGGGCGCTGGTCGCACGCCGCTTTGCGGAGGCCATTCCGTGCGGATCACTCCGCTCCACCATCGGCGTCCGGGCTCAAGTTGTTGATCTTGTACGTCGACGCCTCGTATGAGGGACCGACGAAAAACGCCGCGGTTTTCGGATACTTCTTCTTGCGTGCAGCTACGCGCTGAACGATCCAGGATCGGAGATTGATCGCCGCATCAAGGGCGGCAACCGCCTCCTCGTACTTTGGGTGATGGCCACCGTGGACCGCACGACAACGCATCAGGTACACGCGCTTGTGCCAGTCGCCGATCGGCGTGCCATGCAGCGCCAAATCCCATCGTCCGCCCAGTCGGGGGTGAAACTCACGCGTGACGACGGAGAGAAAGTTCCTCCCCCCATCCAGCCTATTCTCGATATCTGAATCTGCGACGCCGTCCTCGGAGGCGAGGGCACGATACAAGGCTGACAAAAACACCTCGATACCGGTATTTGCTTCGATCACACAGCGTCGGTGATCCCCATCGCGCTCGACCCCCTCTGCCCGGATCAAGTGAAGTTCGGCGGCAACAAAAGGATTCGCCTTCGTTTCGTATAGCTGCGCTCCGTGGAGCAACCTCCTCGTATCCCGATCGTTGATCGGCTCCAGCGAAGCCGGAAACATCCCCGTGGCACTTAAGAGCATGAGCCCGCCCGTCTCGGTATCCCAGCTTGCGACTTCCCATAATCGGTACAACGCCACAGGATGGAGCGTGCGGATCCCTACGATGTCGGCCCGAATATCTCGCGTAGCAAAGAGGTATCCCGCGAGATAGGTATTCAGTGCGCCGAGCATCAGATCGAACATGGCACTGAGAGCATCCGAAGAGAACCCCTCCTTGATCAGGTCCGGGTCACCGCCCGAGACGTAACCAACGAGTTCGGCGACCGCCTGCCCAACTTCCCACTCTGGCTCATCATTAGTTTTCTCAAACATCGCAAACAACGGCGATCGCTGCTTCACGATGGCCCGATGAATCGTGACCGTACATGCCGCATTTGACCCGACGCGAGCCGTGTAGGCGGTACCCCGCTGAACCCGCACGTCAAAAGGGAGCGCGACCTGAAACGCCAAGATGTGAGTGGTCGGAGGACATCCCAACTTGCGCACAACCGGTTCGAACTCACGAAGGAAAATCGCCTTCGGCATCTTCCCCACGATTCGCCAGGACTGCAGGTCGGGCAGAACAACGGGGCGTATGGTGCGGAGCTTTGATACTCCCCGGAGCAGGAGGGCTTCGCAACGGTTCAAGATGGTCCATCGTATTCGCTCGGGTAGGAGGCTCTGCGCCCGACCCAGCAGCTTTCGAAGAAGGCTCGACATGGCTGTCATGTTACCGTGGCAGCCTCAGGGCGACAACAACGCTCTAAGCGTGAGCGGCACGCTCACGAGGCCTCCGTTCACCATGGTGGCCGACGGCGTCGATCGTTGTTGGCCTCTGGGTGCAGGTCGCAGGGCGTCTTGCGGCTCTTTGCTCCGCTGCCCAACATATCAGGCGCTCAGCGGCGGGAGCATCGGGCGGAGCCCGATGAGCCCGTCCGTTGCAGCGGCTCGTTGGGCAGCGATCTGCGAGCATCCGCGTCATGGTCGGCGGCACTCACGCGTTAGCTCGTCTATCCACCGGCCTGAAACTCCTGCACATTGTTCTGCTCCGAGGACTCGTCAAGTAGATCATCGGGATCGGCGTGCACCCTGATATGCGCATCCGGCTCAAACACCCAACCGGCAAGCTGCATTCTCAGCTCGGTCGTCTCACCGGATCGAATGCTCTTCGATTCGCCACGGACAACCTGCTCTCGATTGATGTCCCTCAGCTCGACAGCACAGGCGACCGGAGACACTCCGTTGTTCCTGAGTCGAACGCTGATTACGGTAAATCCGTCGCTAAACGTCGGTCGACTGAGTGGAAGAACCTCAATATCGACATCCCCCGCTGTCATCCCCACCGCCGGAAGCACGGGTTCCTTCGAGCGACATGCAGCTAGCGCTTTGCGACAGCGGAAAAGTCGCCGCTCGACATCTCGGCATTGCCTAGGAGGTTCCAGTGCAGTCTTTGCGCCGGAATCCAAGGTCATCGCCTCCGGCTTCCCCGTCCGCGCTTCGTCGCCCGGAATCACGCCGGTTCGTGCGTCTGGACATGCCACTGGTGACGGGCCTTTGACCGCCTCTTGAGCTTTGAGTGGCCTACCAAGCGCCAGCTCCCCGTGGTTCTTCGTGTCTCCGGATTTCGGAGACGAAGAAGTCTCCAATTCGCGCAACCTCGAGACCGAGCTGCGCAACCCGTGGATGGCCGCCCTGGACGCGCACACCTCGAGATCCCGCAGGCGCAGACCGAGGACTAATCGAGCTCGACGAGCACGCGCGTGGCCGCGCCACTGCTGCTGTCGACCGCGACCTCGGTGTACGCCCCCAGCCAATCGCCGACGTAGGTCGCCACGCCACCATCGGTCATCGGCTCGCTGTGCTCGCGAAACGCCCGCAGGCTGGCGAGGTGCTGGCCTCGGAATGCACGCACCAGCTCGAGGTAGCTCCGGCCGAACTCGGAGTGCAGGTAGTCCTGCTCGGCGAGGTATGCGAGCAGCGCATCGGCCACGACGTGGCGCGTGGCCACTGCATCCCCGGGGGCCGGCGCCTGCGCGTGCACGTAGGCCAGCGGAAACGCGTAGGCGCGATCGAAGCCGCCGTCGACGATGGATGCGAGGCTCGTGTCGCGGGCGGTCGCGTCGAGGAACCAGCGGTTGCGGGCGAGGTCGAGCTCGTGGTCGACCGAGGTCGCCACCGCGCTGACGAACTCGCCCTGGCGCGCGTCGCCGACCAGCGCGGTCGCATCGCCGGCGAATGCACCCGCCACGCGCGCACCGACGTCGGCGTGGTGCGGCGCGAGGTCGGCCTCGCCGACGCGCAGGCCGAGCTCCGCTGCACACGCCTGCACCGGGTCGGCGGCGCCGCAGCTGCCGAGATCGAGGCTGCCGGGCGCGAGCGCGGCCAGGCAGGCGAGCGTGTCGTCGGTGCAGCCGTCCTCCCAGGTTTCGTAGGCGTCCGCGGCCGTGAACCCGAGCTCGTGCAGCGCGACCCCGAGGCTCGCCGACTTCTCGAACAGCCCGGCGGCCACGTGCACGCGCACGGTGATCGGCGTGTGCCCGGCGATCGCCGCCAGCGCATCGCCCGGCTCGAGGTCGACGTGGAAGTGACGCGCATCGCTGGCGACCGCCGCGACCCTGGTCGCACCGATGCGCGCGTCGGCGTCGAGCAGGTCGGCGTTCGCGTGGCCCTGCAGGCGATAGACCACGCGCCCGGCGACCACCACCGGCGTGAGCTCGGCGGTGAGGTAGATCCGCGACGAGCCGGTGAAGCTCGACAGCCGCGGACGGACCACCACGTGGCCGGTCAATCGCTCGGGCCGCGACGGGCTCGGCACGAACGACAGGCCCAGGTAGGTGTCGTTGCCGTCGACCAGCCCGCGCGCGCTCGCCACCGGCCAGGTGACCTCGAAGCTGCGCGCGCCCAGCACGGCGAAGTCGCCGTCGATGTCGTCGAACACGAACGCGCGACCATCGGTCAGGTTGCGCGAGGTCCGGGCGTGCAGCACCAGCACCGGATTGTCGTCGCCGCGCACTGCGAGCTCGCGCTGCACCCACAGCGACGTGTCGCCCGCGCGCACCCGCAGCTCGCCGACGCCATCGGCCTTGCCCGCGTCGCCCTCGGCCGCGACCACGATCTCGTCGACGGTGTCGCCGGCATCGGCGGAGCAGGCGGACGCGAGCAGACCCAGGACGATCGACAGGCGCACGGCGGACATCGCGGGGCGCATAGCGCGGGCCGAGGGTCGAGGGCAAGCGCCGATGCGACGGCGGCAGAACCCACCGTACGACCGCTTCGTGCTTCCTCTGCGCACCTTCGCGGCGCCCGGCTCGGCGGGCGCGGCCGCCCTCGATCGCGCGGAATCGAATGCGAGACCCGCGTTGCCTGTCATCCGGGTGCAGGTGAGCGCAAGCGCCGGGGCAGCAGCCCGTCCAGTACCTCCCGAGCGAACGCCCGTGGCGCCGCGAGCGGGCATCAGGTCGAACGCCGAAGGCCTTTGTCGAGCCGCGGGTCTGGCCGCCACCGGCGGGCTCACGCACGCAGGCGGAACACCTGCTTGGTGTCGGCGTCCATCGGCGTGCCCTTGACGTCGATGGTCACGCGCACGAAGAAGGTCAGCGCCGGATCGTCGATCGCCGCCGCCGGATCGGCGTAGCCGAGCCGGCGCAGGCTGGCCGGGATGTCGATGTCGCCGACGATCATCCAGTGCTCGATGACATCGCCCGCCTTCATCTCGTGGGGCCAGCGCAGCCGGTGTCCGGTGTCGTTGACGCGTTCGTCGTGGACCTCCTCGCCGAGCGTAACGTGCTCTTCGCGCCCGTCGGGGTGCTTCTTCATCAGCATCACCTCGTGCTTGTGCGCCAGCACGGTGCACGGCTTCTCGGCGGTGATCCGGTACTTGCCCTTGAACACCGAGTCGGTGATCGGGAACACGACCGCAGTGGGCGGCTGACGCTCGAGCTCGAGGTACTCGACCTTGACCCCGTGCGCGCCGACGAACGTCTTGACCTTGTCGAAGAATCCCATGCCCGCGATGGTACGCCCTCGCGCGGCCACAGGGGGCTCGAGCCACCATCGCACCGCACCTTCCTCTCGCGAGGCGGTCGCGGCGAGCGGGGCGGCGCGCGGCAGGCCGCACGTGGTGGCGGCGGGCTGATCGGGCGGTCGGAGGCGAGCCGCTCACTCGACGAAGGTCACAGCTGCCCCTGCACGATCCATCGCCGCCGCGCGGCGTCGTAGCTCATGGGCACCATCGCATCGCGTCGCAGCAGTCCTCGCATCGCGCGGAGGATCCGCAGCGCGATGTAGCCCACGCCGACCGCACCGAGTGCGAGCGCCACACCCACGCCGACCGCTCCGTCCGGCGCCGCGATCACCAGCTCGCCGAGAAACCATAGCGACGCGCCCAGCGCTCCCAGCGAGACGCAAGCGAACATCCCCAGGAGCACGAGGCCGACCAACCGCCGCGCCATCGGCACTGCGATCGCGATCTTCGAGCAACGCTCGCACTGCCACATCGGCTCGTCGGCCGCCGCCGTCGCCCCTGCCTCGGGGGCGACGCGGCGCTGCGTCGTCACCTCGGCGCAGCGCGGGCAGCGAAGGCGCGCCGACTGCCCGGTGGGGTGCAGCTCGAACACGAACTTCAGACCGTCGATCACAGGCAGCGAGAACATCAGCGGGCGTCGCCGAGGATCGCAAGCACTTTCACGCATCGCCGCACGGCGTGTCGATTCCCATGCAACGGCCGCCCACCGCGGTGTCAGGGGCTCCGAAGGCCGCGCGTCGCGGCCAGGAGACCGTCATGCCGCGACTCACGACCCTCGCATCCGCGTTCTGTGCTGCCCTCGCGCTCGGCTTCGCCGCAGAGGCGATCGCCGACGAGACGTTGGCGGCCGCGGGGTTCAGCTACCGCGTCACCCCGGGCAAGGACCTCCCCGGCGGCGACTTCCTCGGGACGTACGCCGGCAACGCGTCGGTCTGCGCGATCTACTGCAGCTCGGACGCGCGCTGCGTCGCGTACACGTTCTTGTCGACGCCCGTCGCGCCCGGTGAGCCGACGTGCTGGCTCAAGTCGAGCATCGGCGGCTCGGTCGAGATGGCGACCGCGTCGAGCGGCGTGCGGACCGGACTCGACGATCCCAGCGCCTTCCTCTACGGCGCAATTCATGGCACCGACGAGCCCGCCGTGACTCGCATGGGCGGCTCGACCTACGCGAAGCTGCGCCTGACTTCCAAGCGGGTGCGACGGCTGGGCATCGCGCCCGAGCTCACCGGTTTTCGCCGCGATGCTGCAGCGTGCTCCCAGCTGTGCGAGCGCGACGCACGCTGCGTCGCGATGACCGTGCGTCGTGCGGGCACCGACGACGAGCTCGCGATGTGCTACCTCGCCGACCAGGTGCACGCGCCGTCGCAAGACCCCGACGCACACTCGTCGGTGAAGCTCGGGCCGCCGCCGCGTCGCTGACCGCCGCCAGGGACGAGCTCGATGTCATCCACCTCGCGGGCGCATGGATCGACGAGGGACCCGCGGAGATCCGCGGCCGCCCTCGATCGCGCGGAATCGAATGCGAGACCCGCGTCGCCGCAGCGCGTGCGGAAATCGCCGTGAAACCCCGCCCGGGCGGCGCGTCTGGCAGGATCGAAGCCACCGGGCGCGCGCTCGGGATGCCACCATGCGAATGCTCGACCTCCGTCCCGTGCGCCTCGCCGTCCTGTCCGGGCTCTTCGTCGCCACGATCGCCTGTGCCCCGCGCGACGCCACGCCGTCGCCCTCGCCGACCCCGGCATCGGAGACACCGGCGAAGGCAGCCGCGCCCGCGCGTGCGCAGCCCAGCGGTCCGGCGCGCGCCGGTGAGTCGCGCGTGCTCACCGGCACGCTGCGCTACACCGAGATCCCCGCCGGCGTGCAGTCGGTCGCGGCGTTTCGCAGCGAGGATCTCACGCTGGTCGGCGAGGCCGGCGAGACGTGGAACCTCGCCGGCTCGAGCACCGTGCCCGAGTCGCAGCTCGTCGCGCTCGCCGGCAAGCGCATCGAAGTGACCGCGACCTACGTCGCACCCGCGGCACCGCCAGCCGATGTCGCCGCACCGATGGACGGCAGCGCGCCGATGCAGTACCCCGCGCGCTGGGACGTCACCGCCGTGCGCGAGCTCGGGCCCTGAACCACTCGCAGCAACGCGAGCACAGCGCTGTGCCTCGACGCCAGCCGCGGTGGCACCCGTGCACACACGTGCTGTGCCGATTTCCGGGCACGCCATGTCGATGCGGTTCAATCCCCGCGACGGCTGACATGCGATCGTGTTGGGATGACGAACGTCGCGCCGCCCCGCCGCCCGCTTCGCATCCACGATCTCGTGACCGCCGTGATCCTCGGCCTCGCACCCGCGTGCGCAGACGAGGGCAGCAGCGGTGATGGCACCGACGATGGTGGCGATGGTTCGAGCGGCGTCGACGCGACCGGCACCGCTGGGGACGCCAGCGCGACCTCGTCGTCGCTGACGACCACGGGCCACGCCGACAGCACCGCCACCACCGATCCCGGCGACAGCACCGGCGGCGCGCCGCCGCCGAGCACCCCGCTGGCCGGCGGCATCGGCCTCGCCACCGTCGAGGTCAACCAAGGCGTGGGTGTCACCGTGATCGCCGACGGCGCGCCGCAGACCCCCGACACGTTCTCCGTGCCCGTCATCGCCGGCCGCGCCGCGCTGGTCCGCGCCGACCACGTGCTCGCGGACGACTTCACACCGCGCGACATCGACGGCTACCTCGAGCTCGAGCACGCCGACGGCAGCGTCACGAACCACGTCGCGACGCGCAGCATCGACGGCCCCGCCGACTACACCGTGCTCGATGGCGGCTTCACCTGGCGACTGGGCGCCGACGACACCGCCGGCGTGACCGGCATGCGCGTGTCGCTGCGCGAACAGGGCGACACCACCGTGGGTACGGCCATGCCCAACGCGAGCGTCCCGGTCGACGAGTTCCTCGACCTCGATGCCTGGCAGGACGAGATGACGCTCGAGGTCACGGTCGTGCCGCTGGCGTGCGACGGCATCGACGCGGTCGAGGTCTCCGGCGCCGACCTCGACGACTTCGAGGCCTACCTGTTCGACACCTACCCGGTGACGACGCTGATCGTGAACGTGCACGAGCCGGTGTTCTCGCCCAGCTGCAACGAGTTCGACGCCGCCGAGACCGAGCTGCCGGCGGTGCGCGAGTCGGACGCGGCCGCGCCGTGGGTCTACTACGGCGGGCTGTTGCCGACCGACGTCGGCGGCTACTCCATCGCGATCGAGGGTGGCGACCAGATGGACTACCGCCGCACCTTCGCCAACGGCACCTGGCGCGACTACGGTCTGACCTTCGATCTGTTCGCGCACGAGCTCGGCCACAACCACGGTCGGCCGCACACCTTCGAGGATCCCGACTACCCCGGCGAGAACGACGGCAACTGCGGCACCATCGACACCTGGGGCTGGGGCGTGGTCACCGGCAACATGCCGCAGTGCGGCTACTCCAACGATCAGGACATCGGCATCCCGTGGGTCGATCCCAACGCCATGCTGATCGCGCCGACCGGTTCGCCGTGCGACGGCCTGCCCTCCGCGAACCAAGGCAGCTTCAGCGACATCATGAGCTACGCGTACCCGTATTGGGTCAGTGCGTACACCTACCGCGCGATCGCGGAGCGCGTGCGCATCGTCGGCGCGTGGTCACGCTCGGGCATCGTCGAGCCCGAGCCCGAGTTCGAGATCGTGCGCGCGACGTTCGATCCCGAGGGTCGCGTCCGCACCACGCGTGGGCGCGGCCGACTCCACGGCGCCTCGGTGCTCGCGCGCTGCAACGGCCCCGACGGCGAGCTCGCGCTGCCGGCACGCCGATCGACCGCCGTGCACGACCAGCGCCTGCCCGACGGCAGCCTGCGCGCGTGGCACTACGTCGCGCTGGAGGTCGAGCTGCCGCGATCGCACCGCATCACCCGCTGCGAGATCGACGATCACGGCGGCCCGCTGGGCTTCGCGATCGCGTCGCCGTGACGCCGCCGCGGAACTGCGACGGCGTGAGTCCGACCGTGGCCTTGAACTGCCGCGCGAACGCGCTGTGATCGGCGTAGCCGCACGCCGCCGCGATCGCGGCGACGCCCTCGTCGCTGTCGCGCAGCAGCTGCGCGGCGCGTTCGATCCGTCGCCGCACCAGCAACTCGCGCGGCGAGATCCCGAAGACCTCGCGGGCCAGGCGTTCGAAGCGCTCGACCGAGAGCCCGCGTCGCCGGGCGATCGCGGTGATGCGCACCGCGGTGTCGAAGGCCGCCTCGAGATCGCCGATCGCCGCGGCCAGCCGCACGAACTCGGGGTGGCGATCGTTGGGCCGTCGCAGGTCGCGCGACAGGCCCACGACGCCGCGGCCGTGCGACAGCGGAAACTTGCTGCTCAGACACCAGCCCTGGGCGCCACCGGGGTAGTGGTGCAGCTCGAGTCGGTCGATCACCGGTCGCGCGGTCCGCAGCACCTGCTGGTCCTGCTCGGTGTAGCTGCGCCCCAGCGGCGCCGCGAAGACCTCGTCGGCCCGACGCCCGCGCAGCGCATCCTTCGACGCCACGCCCGCGCGGACCACCAGCGTGTGGTTGACCGCGAGGTAGCGCGCGTCGGCGTCCTTCACGAAGAACACCACGTCGGGCACGGCGTCGAACACGGCCTCGAGCGTCGCGAGATCGACGATCGCCAGGTCGCGCCACGCCGTGCTGCGATCGGTCACTGCGAGATCCTGCCCGAGCGGCGCTCGATCAGTGCAACGGTCGCGACCCCAACGCGCCGTGCTCGTTGCTGCCCCAACACACCACGTCGCCGTCGCTGCGCGCCGCGCAGCCGTGGTGGGCACCGAGCGCGAGCGCGGTCGCGTGCTCGAGGTGACGGATCACGTGCGGGCTCTCGTGCGGCGCGCTCGCGCTGGTGCCCAGCTGCCCGGCCTCGTTGCCGCCCCAGCACGACACGCGTCCGTTGTGGCCCAGCGCGCAGCTGTGGTTGCCGCCACCGGCGAGCGCGACGATCTGCGACAGGCCCGCGACCGCGACCGGCTCGTGGCGCTTGCGCTCGTGGCGAGCACCGGCGCCCAGCTGACCGCTGCCGTTGTCGCCCCAGCACGCGATCGGCCCGCCCTTGCGCCGCACGCACGAGTGGTTGGCACCCGACGCGACGTCGACGGCGTCGAGCATGCCCTTGACCTCGACCGCGCGCACGCGCGAGCCGCTCTGTCCGTCGCCGAGCTGGCCCTCGGTGTTGCGACCCCAACACAGCACCTTGCCGCGCCCATCGACGGCGCACACGTGCGCGCCGCCGCAGGCGAGATCGACGGTGCCCACGACGTCGGGGATCGTCCGCGGCGATGCGAACACGCGCTGGCTGTCGCTGCCGAGCTGGCCGCTCTCGGCGTTGCCCCAACAGCGCACGCTGCCGTCGCGCAGCCGCGCGCACGCGAAGTCGTCGCCGGCCGACAGCTGCGCCACGTCGCGCAGGCCGAACACTGCGACCGCGGTGGGCGTGATGATCTTGGGCCTGCCGCCCTTGCCGTCGCCGAGCTGGCCGTCTTGGTTGTCGCCCCAGCACGCGACCTGACCGCTGCGTCGGCGCGCGCACGAGAAGCCGCGGCCGACCGCGACCTCGACCGCATCGTCGACGCCAGCGACGCGCACCGGCTGTGATCGATCCTCGCGCGTGCCGTCTCCGAGCTGGCCGTAGGTGTTCTTGCCCCAACACAGCACCTGGCCGCGCTCACGCACCGCGCAGCTGTGTTGGTCGCGCGACGACACCGCGACGAACACGTCGACCGCGGGTCGCGGCGCATCGGGCTTGCTCGGTGTCACCGCCGTCGGCGTCGGCTCCGGCGTCGTGGTCGGCGTCGGCGCCGGGCAGCCCAACGACGCGAGCACCAGCAGCCCCGGCATCCATCGCGCGAACGATCGGCGCTTCACGGCGACGGAGCATACCCGCGCGCGGTCGCGGCGGCACGCATGCGCGCCCACCGGCACCGGTGCGCGCAGGCCGAGCCTCCGGCACACCGAGACACGACGAAGTTCCCGCGTGGGTCGGCCGCGCGCGCGGAAAATCTGCTACACGAACGACCCGATGCATCCCGTGCGATCCGCGATCGTCGTCGGCGGCGGCACCATGGGCCTGGCGAGCGCGTGGGCGCTGGCGCGCGATGGCGTCGCCGTGACCGTGCTCGAGCGCTTCTCCCACGTGCACGATCGTGGCAGCCACGGCGGACTCACGCGGGTGATCCGGCAGGCGTACCACGAGGGCGAGAGCTACGTGCCGCTGGTGCAGCAGGCCGATCGCATGTGGATGGAGCTGGGTCAGCGCAGCGGCACGACGTTGCTGGTGCGCACCGGACTGCTCGAGCTGGGCCCGGCCGACGATCCGGATTTCCGCCGCTCGATCGCCGCGTGCGAGCAGCACGGCGTCGCCGCGCAGCTGTGGGACAGCAGCGAGCTGAGTCGACGCTGGCCGTTCACGGTGCCGAGCCACTGGGGCGCGTGCTTCACTCCCTCGGGCGGCATGCTGCGCGTGGGGCCGTGCTTCGATGCGCTGCGCAGCGAGGCCCAGGCCGCGGGCGCGGCGTTCCACTACGGCGCGCACGTGCGAGAGATCCACAAGCGTGATCGCGTCGGCGTCGTGCTCGACGACGGCCGCACGCTGCACGCCGACGCGATCGTCGTGACCGCCGGCGCGTGGCTGCCCGAGCTGCTGCCGGCGTTGTTGCCGGGGCGACTGCAGCGACTGCGCCGCGTGCTGACGTGGTGGTCGCCGCCGGCCGAGCGCATCGACATGCTCGCGCAGCTGCCGGTGTGGGCGGCGTTCGATCCCGCGGGCTTCTTCTACGGCTTTCCGTGGAGCGACGAGGGCACCACCGGGCTCAAGCTCGCGTGCCACACCACGCGCGAACCCGACGCCGCCGACACGCCGATCGATCCCGAGAGCGTCGACCGCGAGCTGCACGAGTCCGACCTCGCGCCGCTGCGCCGCTTCGTCTCCGAGCGCTTCCCCGCGGCCACCGGCACGCTCGCGGCGCATCGGGTGTGCCTGTACACCACCACGCCCAGCTGGCACTTCCTGGTCGACCGCGATCCCGACGATGCCCGCGTGGTCGTGGCCGGCGGCTTCTCCGGCCACGGCTTCAAGTTCGCGCCGGCGATCGGCACGCTGGTGTCGGATCTGGTGCGCGACCACGGTCGCGCCGCGCCGCCGGCCTTCGCCCGCACGCGTCATCTCGAGGGTTGACGCGCCGCGATCGTGCGCGAGCTCGCACCGCGCGGGCGCGCGCGAGTGCGGCGCGACCGCAGCGAGTGCGGACCGCGGCCGCACCCGGGCCTGCACATCGCCTCAAGGTCTCGCAACGAACGTCGATGACCGCGCCGACGCCGGTTTCGTGACCGTGACCGGCGGACTTGGACCACGACGAGCCAACCGAGGATCGCCATGTCTGCTGCACTTCAACTCGACCCCAATCGCCGCCAGAACGACCGCATCGACGTGGTGCTGCCCGTACGCGTCGATGGCACCGGCTCCGGACACAGTGCGAACCTGTCGTTCGGCGGCGCGTGTGTCGAGCTCGATGGCGCCGCGCCGGCGGTGGGCAGCGCCGTGACGCTGTCGTTCGACGTGCACGGCCGCACGATTCAGGTCGACAGCGAGGTGCGCTGGGCCAAGCCCGGCGCGCGACCGACCATCGGCGTGATGTTCCGGCGTGGGCACCGGGCGCTGGTCGCCGCGCTGGTCGCCGGCCTGGTCGGTGCCAGTGCCACGACCGCGAGTGCGGCGACGACCACCAACGTGCCGACGTTCGATCCCAACGCCGACGTCGAGCTCGACATGAACGCCGGCCCGGAGCGGCCCGACAAGCAGCAGGTGCTCGACGCGTTCTCGCGGCAGTACGACGCCATCGATGCCTGCGTGGTCGACAGCCGTCGCGATCCCGACAAGCCGCTGCAGGGCGAGGCCCACGTCGAGGTGTTGCTCAACCCCGCCGGCGCATCGCCGCTGGGCGTGAACACCGAGCTGCCCAAGAGCCTGGCCAAGAACCGGCAGCTGCGCGAGTGCCTGCGCGCGGCGGTGGCGACCGCCGCGTACCCCAGCTACGACGGGCCCCCGATCGTGGTCGAGTTCGACTTCGAGATCGATCCCGGCTTCGAAGAGGAGCCCGCCGAGTAGCGGCGGGATCTCGGCCTTTCGCGAGGCGGCTCAGCGGCGCTCGAGCGCGTCGAGACGACGCTGCAGCGCCGCGACGGCATCGCGCAGGCCGTCGTTCTCGGCCTGCAGCGTGGCCACGCGGCGGTGCAGCGCCTGCACCCCCGCGAGCGCGACACCATCGGCGTCGACCTGGAAGATGGCCTTGTCGCTGGCACCGACCGCGAACGCGGCCTGGAAGTCCTGCGCCATCGGTCCGATGTGGCGCACGCCGAGCGCGTCGTCGCGGTAGCTCCACGTCGTGATCGGCAGCGCGGCGAGCGTGTCGAGCACGGCGTCGCCGTCGACCGCCGCGAAGTCGCGCTTGACGTTGCGATCGCTGCGCGGACACTGCATGCCGCAGTACTCGCTGCCCGGCGGCACCGGCACGCCCGCGCAACAGGTCAGGCCGTTGCAGCAGGTCTCGCCGTTGGCGCAGCTCTCCTGCTCCATCGCGCACACGCCCCCGCTCTCGCTGCCGCCGCTGCTGCCGGCGGACGAGCTGCCGCTGGCGCCCGACGAACCGCTGTCGGCGACGCTGGTCGCACCCGACGAACCACCACCGCTGCTGCCCGACTCCGAGCCCGCGCTCGCGGTGCCCGCGGTCGCGCTGCTCGAACCACCACCGGAGCTCGAGCTCGCGTCGGTCGTGCTCGCGCTCGCACTGGCGCTCGCGCTCGCACTCGCGGTGCTGCCCTGGCTCTCGCTGCCACCGCCGTCGTCGCCGCCGCAGGCCACGAACAGCAATGCACCCATCACACGAGCCCTCGTCGTCGCATGCATGAAGAGTTCACCTCGGCGCCGGGAAATTAGCGGCGTCCATCGTCGAGGCTACCAGCTCGGCGCGCCCGCCCACGGTGGTGGCGGGCGTGTTTTTTGCGCCACCGGCGGGGCCGCGCGCCCAGAGCCCCGCGACGTCGGTCACCGGTGCGCTCGACTCGTGCGATAGTCAGCCCCGATGCAGTCGATGCAAGCGGGGCCGCGGCGGGATCGCCGTCGGGCGCAGCGAGGGGCCCACGGTTGGACGCGCCGCGGCACGCTGCTCGCCGCGCTCGCGCTCGCGGCCTGCCGCCCCGACGGCAACACCCCGCCGCCCGGTGGCGGCGGCGGCGGCACCAAGGGCGCCACCTCGGTGCAGCAGCTCATCATCGACCTGTCCGGCGAGATCGCGCGGTTCGGCTTCCCGGTCGAGCTCAAGTCGCTGCTGATGGAGACGCGCAAGCCCGAGGACATGCGCGAGGTCGCCGAGACCTACGTCGGCATCGTGCGCAAGCCCAGCTCGCACGAGGCCTTCGCGCAGCTGCGGCGCGCGCTCGAGGTCCCGCCGTTGACCAACGGCGCGGGGCTGCGCGCCGGCATCGTGCAGATGCTGCAGAGCGCGACGCTGGTGGGCTACCTGCACGATCGCGACACCATCGTGATGCGCACCGACGCGCTCGAGCTGCGCGGGCCGCTCGAGCACGCGCTCACGCGCGCGCTGATGTTCGCGTACATGGATCAGTCGCTCGGCGGGCTCGCGACCAGCGTGCTCGATGCGCAGTCGACCAGCGATACCGCGCTGGTCCGCCAGTGTCTGGCCGAGGGCTTCGCGACCTACGTCGCCGACACCATCCACGCCTCGCGCCGCAACCGCAACGAGGCCGTGCCCACCAACGTGCCCGCGGCACTGCTGGGCACCCATGCCAGCGTGCCGTGTGCGCCCGGCACCAGCCACGTCGCGCGGCTGCACGCCAGCGGTGGCTGGCAGGCGGTGCTGACCGCGTTCGCGCAGCCGCCGACGTCGATCGAACAGATCCTGCACGCCAACAAGTTCGAGAAGGACTTCCCGGTCCACGTCGAGCTGCCGTACTGGCCCGAGGACGCCGGCGACGCCGAGCAGATCCACGACGACGTCCTGGGCGAGCTCGCGATCGAACGGCTGCTGCGCGAGCGCGGCTACGACGACGCCACCGCCAGCCAGGCCGCGACCGGTTGGGACGGCGATCGCCTGGGCATGTGGCGCGTACCCTCGGGCGAGTCGGTGATCGTGTGGCGCAGCGTGTGGGATCGCGACGAGGACGCCGAGCAGTTCGCGGGCGCCATCGCGCCGTTCACCAAGTCCGAGCCCCGCGGCTTCCGCATCGTCCGCCGCGGCCGCATGGTCGACGCGGTCTCGGCCGAGTCCGAGGACATCGCGACCAAGTGGTACGTGGTGCTGCAGGACGCGCTCGATACCCTCGGCATCGAGCCGACCGACGCGGTCAGCACGCGCGAGGCCGAGGCCGAGCCCGCGCCGCGACCGCGGTGACGCCGGCCATCTCGAAACCATGGCAAGGGCGGCGCGCCCTCGCGCTGCGTCGGGCAACGCGCGCCGTCAGTAGTGCACGTGCCCGAGGATCGCGGGCTCGCGCGCACCGGTGACCTGCGGCAGCGAGCTGGGCAGGCGCGCGAGCGTGCGCGCGGCGATCAGCGCCATCGCAGCGGGCTCGTGGTGCTCCGGTGCGAACACGCCACCGTCGTGCACGACCACCGGGATCGGATCGGCGAGCTCGGCGACCATCTCGCGCAGACCGGGATGCCGCGCGCCGCCGCCGGTCAGCAGGATCTCGCCGATGTCGACCTCCTGCTCGCGCGCCGCAGTCACGATCGCGGTGGCGGTGGCCCACAGGCTCGAGCGCAGCAGCGTCGCGCCGTCGAGCTCGCCGAAGCGCACCAGCAAGCCCGCGACGAAGCCGGCGCCGAAGTCCTCGCGGCCGGTCGAGCGCGGCGAGGGGCGCGCGAAGAACGGATGATCGAGGATGAAGTCGACCGCGGGCTGGTACACGTCGCCGCCCTCGGACAGCTCGCCGTCGCGATCGCAGTCGAACGAGCCGCGCGACACGTGCCGCGCGAGCGCATCGCTGATCATCATGCCGGGGCCGATGTCCGACGCGCTCACGCGTTCGAGCTCGCGCGTCACGCAGGTGTAGTTGGCGATGCCGCCGATGTTCACGACCAGGCGCGTGGGGTGCGACGGCGGCGTGAAGAACCAGTGGGAAAACGGTGCGATCGGGGCCCCCTCGCCGCCGCGCGCGACGTCGGCCCCGCGCATGTCGCCGACCACCGGCATGCCCAGCAACGCCGCGAGCGCGCCGCTCGAGCCCAGCTGCAGCGTGTTGGCCACGGTGCTGCCCTGCGACGGCGGTGCGTGCCACACGGTCTGGCCGTGCATGCCGCACACGCTCGCGGATTGCCAGTGGGGCAGCTCGCGCACCGCGTCGTGGTACAGCCGCGGCAGCTCGAAGTGCAGCTCCGCGACGCGGCGCAGCGTCAGGGCTGCGGGGTCGCGCAGCTCGGCGCGCAACGTCGCGGGAAACGGCACGTACGCGTGCCCGAGCACGCGCGGCTCGTGACGCTCGTCGACGTGGGCGAGCTCGAGCAACAACGCGTCCACGCCATCGCACGAGGTCCCGCTCATGAGCCCGATCGCCCGCACCACTCCGCCGCGTCCGAGACTCATCGCGACGCCTCCAGCAGCAGCTCGAGCTCTTCCATCACT
Source organism: Nannocystaceae bacterium (assembly GCA_019694555.1). GTDB lineage: Bacteria > Myxococcota_A > Polyangia > Nannocystales > Nannocystaceae > Xiheibacterium. The sequence continues at coordinate 19,673 of JAIBBS010000077.1, read as the reverse complement.
CGCTCGCCGCCGCGCGAGGCGAGCACGCGATGGGCGGCCGCGCGGGCCTGGGGATGGGCGTCGGCCACGGCGCAGCCCAGGCCCACGCGCGGGAACACCAGCGCGTCGTCGGGGCCGTCACCCACGAAGCAGATCTGCGCCGCGTCGATGGCGTACTCGCGACAGATCTGCGGCAGCGCCTCGAGCTTGTCGCGCACGCCGAGCCAGCGCGCGTCGAGCCGCAGCAGCGACATGCGCTCGCGCGCGGCCGCGGTCTGGTTGCGCGACAACGGCAGCACCGGCATGCGCCCGGCCATGCGCAGGATCGCCTCGCCGTCGCGCACGCTGTAGCGCTGCACCCAACCGGTGGCCTCGCCGGCCCACCAGGTCGAGGCGTCGGTGAGCGTACCGTCGATGTCGAACGCGACCAGGGCGATGGGGCGGGACTCGACCACTGCGATGGAGCGCCGAGCCTAGCCGACGGCGTCGACCCGGTCGAATTCGGCTCGGTTCGCGGGCGCGGCCGGCCACGGCGCGCTCACGCGGCGTCCGCGGCGTGGGCCTGCACGAGGTGGCTCGCGAGGATCTCGGCCACACACCGTCCCACCCACGTGAAGACCACGTGGTCGTCGTCGACCCACTCGGACATGTCGATGGCACACAGCCGCTCGGCGATGCCGGAGCGACCGAGGTACGAACCCACGTGCAGCGCATCCTCGCCGGCGCGCTCGCTGGCGAGCATCTCGAGCAACATCCGCCGCTCCGGCGCGGCCAGCGTGTGCACCTGCATCGGCACCAGCTTGGACGCCGCCGACCGCGGGATTTCCAGCCACGATCGCATCGACCGCGAACGGCCGCGGTGCCCGGCGTCGCGGGTCACCGGCTTGGGGGCACTGGGCGACGAGAGCCCGCGGGCATCCGCGGGTGTCGCTCAGAGTCCGACCACCACGTTGTGTCGGTAGTAGGCCGCCGCGTCGAGGTCGCGGACCCGCTCCGCCTCGGCCAGCAAGAACAGGCACATGGCGTGCGCCAGCGACCGCTCGCCGCGGTCGTTCCACAGCGCGGCCGCGCTCTGGCGCACCTCCTGCTCGACCACGGCGTACACCACCGAGCGCTGCTCGCGATCGAGCGGCGCGACCGCGGCGAGGTACGCACGACGCATGCCGACCCAACCGATCCAGGTCTGCGACGGCATCTGCCCGGGATCGCGACGCCGGCCCAGGGCCGCGGCCTCGCGACCGAGCCGCTCGAGCGCGTCCTCGAAGTTGACCTCCCGCGCCCGCCGCAAGATGCCGCTGTCGCGCGTGAGCCCGTCCGCACCGCGACCGCACTGCGCGACCAGGCTCGCGAGATCCCGCGCGACCGCCCGCTGCAAGCGCGCGACCAGCAGCTCGCCGGTGGCACCCACCGCCAACGCCTCCGCGCGATGACGCACGTCGCCGCGCAGGCCGAAGTCCGCGAGCGCCAGATCCCACGCATCCGCGAGCCGCTCCACCAGCGGCGCCGCGACCGGCTGCGTGGTCGGGATCGCGGCGATCTCCGCGTGCAGTGACAGCGCCGCGAGCACCGGCTCGCTGGCGCCGTTGGCCGCGAGCAGCGCGAGCTCGTCGTCGGGGATCGCGGCCTCGCCCACGACCGAGCGCCGCAGCGCCGCGAACAGCAGGCCCAGCGTGCGCAGCCGACGGGGCGCGCACAACCACGCCCACAGCACCGTGCGACGCGCGACCGGCTCGCCCAGCAATCGCCGCGCGGCCGCAGCGACCAGTCGCGTGGTGCGGGTCGGGAACGGATCGTCGGCGACGCGCTCGACCAGCTCGTGCCACGCACCGCGTCGCGCCGCGTCGGCGACCAACCAGTCCAACGCGATCGCGCGGGCCAACGGCGGGCACACCTCGGGCTCGATCTCATCGAGGCTGCCGAGGATCACCCGCGCGCCCTCGCGGTCACCGGCCTCGGCCGCGAGCAGTCCCAGCGCGACGATGCCGGCGCCACCGATGCGTTCGCGATCGAGTCGCTGTCGCAGCCACGTCGCGAGCGCGGGGTTGTGACGACGGCGCTTGAGTGCCGCCATCGCACCCGAGAGCACCGCGCCGCCCATCGGGTCGCGGTACCACGGGTGGCCGGCCATGCGCCCCGCGATGAACGCCGGCCGCACCCAACCCAGCGGCACGAACACCCAGCGCACCAGGAGCCATGGATGGACCAGCGGCACCGCGAGCGCGAGCAACACGGCCAGCGGCCAGAAGGTCTGACCGGACTTGCCGAAGATCCACAGCGTCAGCAGGCCGCAGGTCGCCGCGAGCATGACCGCGGCCGCGAACTGTTGCTCCGCGCGGCGCATCGCGCGGGCCGTCGGGCCCTGGGGATCGACCGTCGCGACCGCCGCGAGCGGCGAGACACCGACGCCCACACAGACCGCCACCGACAGCAGCACCACCAGCGTCTCGGTCATCGCGACCTCCAGCCGAAGGCTCGGTCGCCGCCGCGCCACGGCGCGGGGGCCGGCGCGGGTTCGCGGTGCGATCGAACGGGGAGGCGAGCCCACACTTCGTGCACGATTCGCGCCTCGCGGTCGCACAGCTCGGTCACCGCGGCTTGCACGAGCCGCTCGTCGCGGACGCGCTCGCCCAGCGGCGTGGGGTAGCGCGCGATGTCGGGCTCACCGCGCGCGAGCGCATCGAGCAGCTGCGCCGCACAGTGGCTCAGCTCGCGACCCGAGGCCGTGGTGGGCGCGGTGAGCACGTGGAACGGGTCCAACGTGAACCGCTGCGCCATCGGGGACTCTTCGGGACTCGGGGCAGTGCATCGGACCGGACGGGGGGGTTCGTCGGGGTTCTGCGCCACAGTCGAGGCATGACGTCGGCTTCGGCGTGAAAGTTCCCACGCACACGACGAAGAAACGACAGCATCCGCGACCAGAGGTGGTGCGAAGCCGTCTGCGCAGTGCGAGCGCACCGTCGAACCGTTGACCCACCGCCGCTGCCTGCGGTACTCGGGCGCCCGGGAGCGCTCGGACAGACCGAGCGATGGATCGACGCTGAAGGGGATCAAGCTCGCCGGAACCGGCGTGTGCCTGCCGCCACGCGTGCTCACCAACCGTGAGCTCGAGCGGATGGTCGACACGTCGGATGAGTGGATTCAAGAGCGCACCGGCATCCGCGAGCGGCGGATCGCCGACGCGGACATGGCGACCTCGGACCTGTGCGCCGGCGCGGTGCGGCAGGCCTGCGACGACGCGCGGCTCGAGCCCGCCGCGCTCGACGCCCTCATCGTCGCGACGTCGACCACCGACACGCTGTTCCCCTCGACCGCGTGTTGGGTGCAGCGCAAGCTCGGCATCAAGGGCATGCCCGCGTTCGACGTGAGCGCCGGCTGCAGCGGCTTCCTCTATGGCCTCGAGCTGGCCTCGGCGCTGGTCGCCGCCGGTCACCGCGCCGTCGCCGTCGTCGGCGGCGAGGTCATGAGCAAGGTCGTCAACTGGAAGGACCGCGGCACGTGTGTGCTCTTCGGCGATGGTGCCGGCGCGGCCATCGTCACGCCCGGCGACGGTCGCTCGGGCGTGCTGGCCTCGAACTGGGGCGCCGACGGCAACCTCGCGCCGATCCTCTACCAGCCCGCCGGTGGCACCCAGATGCCCGCGAGCCACGAGACCGTCGAGGCCGGCCGCCACACCGTGCACATGGAAGGCAACACCGTCTTCAAGCACGCGGTCGTGGCCATGAGCAGCGCCGCGGTCGCGGCGATGCGCGACGCCGAGGTCACCGCCGACGACATCACGCTGATGATCCCGCACCAGGCCAACCTGCGGATCATGGAGGCCGCGCGCGAGCGCTGCGGCATCCCGCGCGAGCGCATGTACTCGGTGCTGCACAAGTACGGCAACATGTCCGCCGCGACCATCCCGGTCGCGCTGCACGAGGCCCGCAGCGAGGGCCGGATCCACGACGGCGACGTGATCGTGTCGACCGCGTTCGGGACCGGCTTCACCTGGGCTGCGACCGTGCTCCGCTGGTGAGCGAGGCGACGCGGGGGTGACCGCGCGGCTACGCTGGCGACCTGTCGCGGAGCTGTCTCAGGATCTCCGCGTCCGCGAGGTCCTTCGCGCGGCCCGCCGCCAGCTTGTTCTTCAGCATCGCCTCGAGACCGATGCACCGGATGCTCACCCCGCCGATCGAGCCGGTGACCGCGCCGACCGTCGCGTCGTCGAAGCTGACGCCGGTAATCTGGGTCAGCACGTCGATGCGTCGCGGCGGCAGCCCCATCTGGTAGACGAGCCCAGGAACTCGGAAGTCGCGCTCGGTGATCCCGTGCATCGCGAGCGGGGCACCGAACTCGCGAAGCGCCGCGAGCACGCGCGGGGCGTTGTCGGCATCGGCCCTGACGAGTACGTCGAGGTCGCCCGTGGCACGCGGAGATCCATGCACTGCCAACGCGTGGGCTCCAACGACCAGGAAGTCACACTCCGCGGCCACGAGGCACCGTAGGAAATCGACGAAGTCTTCGGGCGCCGCGTCCGTCATGTCGGTCGCAACACCCGACCCGGTAGCTCGCTCCGCGAGTACTCGGGAAACGGCAGGCCGGCGAGCAGCCATTGCTCCCGCGTGAGCGTCCAAACCAACGCGAGCCGCTCGTCGACGGTGCTGCGATCCCGTTCGTCCACCAGTGGCTCCTCGCCGAGCGCGAACACGCGGATCGGCCAGCTCTGCCGCGCGCGCCGACGTTCCTCGAAGCCGCTCACCAGGCCATCGTAGCACGTCCGTGGACGTCGCGAGCCTCTCCTGCGCAACGACTGCGATGCCGCGGCCGTTGCTGACCTCGCGACGTGATCGTGTCGACCGCGTTCGGGACCGGCTTCACCTGGGCTGCGACCGTGCTCCGCTGGTGAGCGAGGCGACGCGGTCCGCGTCGTCGCGATCGATGCGCTCGGTCGCGACCGCCGACGGCAGCGCCTCGGGCCAGCGACCGTGCTCGACCGCGTAGGCGACCATCTCCTGCATCCGCGTCGCGAGCTCGCCGACCTCGGCGTCGCTCAGACCCGCGGTGGGAAACTGCGGCCCCACCAGCACCTCGACGCGACGCAGCGGCCGCATCAGCAGCGTGCCCTTGTGGTTGACGTCGTAGAAACCGTGGGCCGCGATCGGCACCACCGGCATCTCGGCGTTGCGCGCCATCAGGAACACGCCGCGGCGGAACGCGTGGACCTTGCCGTCGAGCGTGCGATGGCCCTCGGGAAACGTCAGCACCGACATGCCGATGCGCTTGCGCTCGCGCGCGGCGGCACTGAGCTCGGCGATGATGCGCTCGCGCCCGGTCTTGCGCACGCCGATGCCCTTGGACAGGCGCATGAGCCAGCCGTAGATCGGGATGTGGAACTGCCACGCGTTCATCAGGCCCGAGAACGCGTGGGGGATCGCCGCCGACGCGAGGTGGCCGTCGAGCAGGTTCACGTGGTTCTGCAGGAACACGCTGCGGCACTCGGGGTCGAACTGCGGGTGGTAGTGCACGCGCACGCGCGCCGCCGCGAAGTACCGCACCACGTGCACGAACATCGGCGCGGTGAACCACCCGTGCACGCGTTGGTACGGCAGGCCCACCAGCAGCATGAGCAGCGTGCCGCTCGCGCCCACGAACATCCACGCGAAGCCGCCGCCCCACGCCCACAGCGAGAACAGCACGAGCCCGGCGTGACGGACGAGCGACATGGCGGCGGAGTTATACGGGCAGCGGCGCGCCGCGGTCCACCGCCGGACGCCGATTTCGAGCGCGGCCGCCTGCGCCGCCGGCAATGGCCCTACAATCGCGGCGGTGGCCGACGCGCGCCGTCTCAAGATCGCCTTCATCGGCACGCACGGGGTCGGCAAGACCACGCTGTGCTACGGACTCGCGGCAAGGCTCAAGGCGCGCGACGTCGTGCTCGAGATCGTGCACGAGGTCGCGCGACGTTGTCCGTTGCCGATCAACCGCGAGACCGGTCTCGCGTCGCAGTCGTGGATCCTGCACACGCAACTGGCCGAGGAGCTGGTCGCGTCGGCACGCTATCCCGTGGTGCTGTGCGATCGCAGCGTGCTCGACAACTACGTCTACCTGCTGCTCGCCGCCGGTCGCCAGCCCGCGCTCGAGACCTTGGTCGACTCGTGGATGACGACCTACGAGTTGCTCGTGATGGTGCCGGTGACCGGCGCGCCCAGCCCTGATGGCCTGCGCGCCACCGATCCCGAGTTCCAGCGCGCAGTCGCCGATCGCGTCGAGCGCGAGCTCGATCGCCGCGGACTTCCGGCACTGCGGCTGGGCTCCGATGACCGCGAGACCTGGCTCGACCAGGTCGAGCGCGAGGCGCTGGCCCGGCTGGCGCCGCCACAGCTGCCGCTGTTGTAGGCTGCGACCACGAGGCTCCGCGTGACGGCGATCGGCTCCACGCTCTACTGGCTGTTCGTGACCGTCGTCGCTGCGGTGATGTTCCCCATCGCGGTCGTGGTGTGGGCCGTGACTGCGCCGCTCGATCGACGCAGGCGCGTGTTGCACCGCTTCACGACCTTGTGGGCCGCGCTGTACACCTGGGCCAACCCGCTGTGGCGCGTGGAGGTCCGCGGGCGCGAGCACCTGCACGACGACCGCGTCTACGTGATGGTCGCCAACCACCTCTCGCTGGTGGACATCTTCGTGCTGTACCGCATCTGGGCCCACTTCAAGTGGGTCTCGAAGATCGAGAACTTCCGCCTGCCGTTCATCGGTTGGAACATGCGGCTCAACGGCTACGTGCCGCTGCGTCGCGGCGACCGCGAGAGCGTGGTCGCCATGCTGGCGCAGTGCCGCACGCTGCTGCGTGAGGGCAGCTCGATCATGATGTTCCCCGAGGGCACGCGCTCCAAGACCGGCGAGCTCAAGCCGTTCAAGCCCGGTGCGTTCGAGCTGGCGTGCGAGGCGGGAGTGCCGGTGCTGCCCATCGCCGTCGCGGGCACCTTCGAGGCCCTGCCCAAGCACGGCTTCGCGATCGGGCCGGCGCGCCTGCGCGTGACGGTGCTGCCGGCGATCGAGAGCGCGGAGCTGTCGCCAGCGGCGTTGTCCGAGCGCGCGCACGCGGCGATCGCCGCGGCCAACACGGCGCAGGCCTGAGCACGCGCTGCGACATGCGTCGCACACGTGGGGCGTCACGCCACGCGTGTCGAAACCACCCGTGCTGCGGCGCGCCGTCGCGGGCGGCCGCGGCGCGCGAGAACAGCCGCGCGGTGCGTGCGTCGATCATCGTTGCGTGCAGCGAGCCACGGCTCGCGCATTTCGTGAAGGAAACCATGACGACTCACGCCAACTTCACAATCGCCGCGCGCGCCACCGGCTCCGCTGCGATCGCCTTGGGCCTGCTGCTCACGGCCTGTGACGGCGGCGCCGGCCAACGCGGCGACCACGGCGACGACGACCCCGGCGCCGGCATCGTGACGCTCGGCGCCGACGACGGCAGCAGCAGCGACGACGGCAGCAGCAGCGGCGACGACGGCAGCAGCAGCGACGACGGCGCCGTGCTCGGCTGCGGCGAGATCGAGGTCGCGGTCGCACCGAGCACGCCGCAGGTCATGCTCGTGCTCGACAAGTCGCACAGCATGGTGACCAACCGCTGGGACCACGACGGTGACGCAGCGACCCCCTCGGTCACCCGCTGGCACAGCCTGCACGACGTGGTCGCCGACGTGGTGACGGACTTCGCCGACGGCTCGCTCGACCTCGGCGCGTTGCTGTTCCCCAGCGTCGCGCTGGTCGACAACGACGTCGCGACCGCGTGCACCGTGCCCGCGGCGCCCGACGTCGCGGTGGCCGCCGACAACGCCGACGCGATCCTCGCGGCGCTGCCCGACGCCGACTCCACCGCGATCTGGGGCGGCACGCCGACCGCGGCCGCGATCGCGACCGCGGCCGCACAGCTGCGCCAGCTCGACGCCGCGATGCCGCGCGCGCTGGTGCTCGTCACCGACGGTGCGGCCAACTGCATGGACGGCGTGTCCGAGGCCGAGACCTTCACGCACTACGACGACACGCTCGCGCCGCTGGTGCGCTCGATCCACGACGAGGACGGCATCCCGACCTACGTCGTGGGCATCGACATCGTCGACCAGACCGTCGACGTGCCGGTGGCCAACCCGTTCGAGCGGCTCTCCGAGGTCGCGATCGCCGGCGGCGTCGCGCGGGACGGCGCCGAGCCGTTCTTCAACGCGCGCGACGAGAACGAGCTCGGCGACGCGCTCTCGGCCATCGCGAGCTCGCTGCAGTGCGAGCTCGCGCTCGAGGGCCTGCCGGCCGACCCGGCGCGAGTCCACCTGCGCCTGGGCGACACCGAGCTGAGCCACTCCGCCGACTGCAGCGACGCGGGCGGCTGGCGCTACGCCGGCACCGACGGCGCGGTGCAGCTGTGCGCCGCCAGCTGCGACGACTTCGCCGCGGCCGGCACGATGCACGCCGCGTTCGACTGCGTGCCCGAGAAGTGAACCATCGTCGAGCCGCGGCCCACGGTCTGCTACCGTGGGCCGCGCATGGAGCTCGTCGCGATCACGCGCACGCTCGCCGACGCGGTCGACCGCCTGCGCTTCGGCGCCCCGGTCACGCACGTGTACAACCCGCTGCGCTACGCCTGGGCGCCGCACGAGCAGTACCTGCGCCGCTTCGGCGAGCGCCGCGGCCGCGTGATCCTGTTGGGCATGAACCCGGGTCCGTTCGGCATGGCGCAGTGCGGCGTGCCCTTCGGCGAGGTCGGGCTCGTGCGCGACTGGCTCGGCATCGACGGCGCGGTGCAGCGCCCGCGCCACGAGCACCCCGCGCGCCCGATCGAGGGCTTCGCGTGCACGCGCAGCGAGGTCTCCGGCGCACGTCTGTGGGGTTGGGCGCGCGATCGCTTCGGCACGCCCGCGCGGTTCTTCGCGCGCTTCTTCGTGATCAACTACTGCCCGCTGGCGTTCCTCGAGGCCAGCGGCAAGAACCGCACGCCCGACAAGCTGCCGTCCGCCGAGCGCGCTGCGCTGTACGACGTCTGCGACACCGCGCTGCTGCAGTCGCTGCAGGTGCTACAGCCCACGCGCGTGGTCGGCATCGGCGCCTTCGCGCAGGCGCGCGCGCAACCGATCTGCGACCGACTCGGCATCGCCGGCGGTACCATCTTGCATCCCTCGCCCGCGAGCCCACTCGCGAACGCGGGCTGGGCCGACAAGGCCGAGGCGCAGCTGCGCGCACTCGGCATCGCGCTGCCGTGACGAGGGCTTCCGACGCGGCCGCGTTGGCGCACCGCCGCGAGCCGCGGGCGCCCGGGCACCGGTGCGATTCCCGATCCGCGCCGGCCGTGGTACGAATGACGGCGACCGATGGTGGACACGCGCGAGCCCACGATGGATCCGGTGGCCACCGGAACCGACAAGACCGCGCAGCGCACCGCGGATCTCCGGCCCCACCGGCCGCACGCCACGCCCTCGCCGGGCCTCGGCCGCCCGCCGTCGACCGAGCCGCCGCCGTCGCGACCGCCGATCGGCTCGATGGCAGACCTGCTGATCGGCACGGTGCTCGCGGACCGCTACAAGCTGCTCACCAAGCTCGGTGAGGGCGCGATGGGCTGGGTCTTTCTCGCCGAGCACACCGAGATCGGCAAGAAGCTCGCGATCAAGGTCATGCGCCCGTCGTTGTGCCGCCTGCCCGAGGCGGTGCGTCGCTTCCGTCGCGAGGCCCGTGCCGCGACCCAGGTCGGCAGCAAGCACATCGTCGACGTCACCGACTTCGGCACCACGCCCAATGGCGCGGTGTTCTTCGTGATGGAGTACCTCGAGGGCGGCGAGGACCTCGGCACGCTGCTCAAGAAGCAGGGTCGGCTGCCGTGGTCGCGGGTGCAGCACATGATGGTGCAGCTGTGCGCCGCGCTGCAGGCCGCGCACGACACCGGCATCATCCATCGCGACGTCAAGCCGGCCAACTTCTACCGCGTGCAGGTCGGCACCGATCCCGACTTCATCAAGGTGCTCGACTTCGGCATCGCGCGGCTGGCCAACCCCACCGATTCGATCGTCACGCAGACCGGCGTGGTCATGGGCACGCCCGACTACATGGCACCGGAGCAGGCCCAGGGCCGCCACGTCGATCACCGCGCGGACATCTACTCCCTGGGCGCGACCGCGTACGCGCTGCTCACCGGGCGTCCGCCGTTCTCGGGCAACAACGAGTACGACGTCATCTACAAGCACCTCAACGAGACCGCGCGCCCACCGAGCGCGACCAGTCCCGACGTGCCCGAGTGGGTCGACTCCGTGATCCTGCGCGCGATGGCCAAGGAGCCGGAGCAGCGCTACCAGTCGATGGCAGAATTCGGCGCGGCGCTCCGCGGCGGCAAGGCCGAGTCGGACACCGCGTCGCGCAGCCTCGCGAGCGCGAAGCTGTCCGAGCAGGAGCCCCAACACGGCATCTCGCCGCTCGTGCTCGCCGGTGGCGCGCTCGGGCTCGCGGTCGTGGGCGGGCTCATCGTGTACCTCGCCTTCGGTTGACATGAACGCAGCGCCCCACGTCATCGACACACTCTCGCTGGGAAAGATCGTGCAGATTCGCGAGCGCCTCTTCGAGGTCGCCGCGCAGGGACGCAAGGTCTATCGCCTCGAATCGGGCGACCCCAGCTTCACGCCACCCGCCCACGTCATCGACGCCATCGTCGCGGCCGCACGCGCGGGCAAGACCCACTACATCCCCAACGCCGGCATCCCCGAGCTGCGCGCGGCACTGGCACACAAGGCCGTGCACGAGAACGGCATCGCCGACGTGCGGCCGCAGGACGTGTTCGTCACCCACGGGGCCATGCACGCGCTGTTCTGCGCGTTCCATGCCCTGCTCGACGTCGACGACGAGGTCATCGTGCCCGATCCGATGTGGACCGAGGTCGTCGAGAACGTTCGACTCGCGCGCGGCAAGCCGGTGCCGGTGCCGCTCGATCACGAGCACGACTTCGAGTACGCGCCGCAGGCCGTGGCCGCGCGCGTCGGTCCGCGCACCCGCGCGATCTTCATCAACACGCCGCACAACCCCACCGGCGCGGTGCTCTCGCGCGAGACGCTGCTGGCGCTGATCGACATCGCCCGACGCAACGACCTGTGGATCGTCTCGGACGAGGCCTACGAGCACGTCGTGTACGCGCCCTACCAGCACCACAGCGTCGCGAGCCTCGCGGGCGACTGGGCCCACCGCGTCATCACGGTGCAGAGCTTCTCGAAGAGCCACGCGATGGCGGGCCTGCGCGTGGGTGCGTTGCTGGTGCGCGATGCCCTGCTCGAGCAGCGGCTGCAGAAGGTGCTGCGCTGCACCATCAACGGCGTCAACAGCCTCGCGCAGTGGGGCGCACTGGCGGCGCTGCAAGGGGATCGCAGCCACCACGCGATCATGCTGGCGGAGTACCAGAAGCGCCGCGACGTGTTGCTCGCGGCGCTCCAGGGCATCGACGGCGTCCGCGTGTTCACGCCGCGCGGGACCTTCTTCTTGTGGGCCGAGTTCGCGCCGGAGCTGTTCGCACGGCTGGGCGCACGCGACACCGACGAGATCTCCGAGCGCCTGTGTGCCGAGGGCGTCGGCAACACCCCCGGCGACGCGTTCGGTGCCGCGGGTGTGCACGCGATGCGCTTCGCATACTCGTGCGAGACCGCGATGGTCGAACAGGGCGCCGAGATCCTGCGACGCGTGCTGACTCAGGGCTCGACCGCGCGCACCGGCTGAGCGCCGCGCCGCGGCAGACACGTGGGCTCGAGCGCGAGCTCGACGTCGAAGTGCGCGCGCACGGCGTGACGGATCTCCTCGGCCAGCGCGAGCAGCTGCGCAGTGGTGCCACCGCCGTGGTGCACCAGCGCGAGGCAGTGTCGCGTGGACACGCCCACCGCACCGCGCCGCAGGCCGCGATGGATGCCGCTGCGCTCGATCAACCACGCCGCCGCGAGCTTCACCGCACCGCCGGGCTGCGGCCAGCGCGGGACCTGCTCGGCGCGCTCGACCAACCCGGCCGCGAGTGCCCGCGACACCACTGCGTCCGCGACCGCGGCCTCGACCACGGGATTGGTGAAGAACGAGCCCACGCTGCGACGGTTGTCGTCGAGCGGATCGATCAGCATCGACTTGCCGGCACGCAGCGCCAACACGGCCGCGCGAACCTCGTGCGGCGGCGCCTCGCTGCGTCCGCCCAGCGCGGCGACGAGCTCGGGGTAGCGCACCTGTGCTCTCGTGCCCGCCACGAGCGCGAACTCGACTGCGACCACGATCGCGGCGTGGGGCTCGCGCTTGAAGCGGCTGTCGCGATAGCCGAAGCCGCACGCCGCCGCCGACACCCACGTCGACGCAGCGCTGCGGCGGTCGAGCACGCGCACGCGCGTGATGGTCTGGGCGACCTCCTGACCGTACGCGCCGACGTTCTGGATCGGCGTCGCGCCGACGCGTCCGGGGATGCCCGAGAGGCACTCGAGTCCGACGCAGCCCGCGTCGACGGTCTGGGCCACGAACGCGTCCCACGGCTCGCCCGCGGCCGCGGTCCACACCACGCGCTCGCCGTCGCGCCGCTGTTCGATGCCGTGCAGCGCGATGTCCACGACCAGGCCCGCGACACCCTCGTCGGGCACGAGCACGTTCGAGCCGCCACCCAGCGGCACCAGCGGCAGCGCGCGGTCATCCGCCCACGCCAGCGCTTCGATCAGCGCGGCCTCGTCGCGCACGACCGTGAAGGCCTGCGCGCGACCGCCGAGCTCGAGCGTCGTGCGTGGCGCGAGCGGAACGTCGGCCTCGATGGGGATCGCCATGGACCGCTCAACGCTGCAGACGCCGCTCGAGCGCCGGGCCCCAGCGCAGGTACAGCGCGGTGCCACCGAGCATGCCCAGCACGGTGAACAGCGCCATGATCTTGCCCTCGCCCAGCTGTGCGAGCCCGGTGCCGGGGCAGGTGCCGGTGATGGCCCAACCCGCGCCGAAGATCGCCGCGCCGAGCACGAGCCCGACCTTCATCGGCTTGGGCTGCACGAACGGCGCGAAGCGGGCGAGCACGCCGTGGCGCGCACGCCGGATGATCGCCAGGCCGGTGCCGGCGACGACCATGGCCACGCCCATCACACCCATCAGGTGCAGATCTTCGAGCAGGAACATGCGCGCGATCGCGTCGTAGTCGGTCGCACCGGCGCGCTGCAGCAGCCCGCCGAACACCACGCCGCACGCGAGCGCGAGCCAGTCGAAGCGCATGCGGCTCATGCCCCACCTCCGAGCAGCAGGCGCGCCACGATCATGCCGGTGATCATGAACACCGCCGTCGCGATCCACGACGACTTCGCCAGCAGCGCGGTGCCGACGATGCCGTGGCCCGACGTGCAGCCACCGGCGAGCCGCGCCCCGAAGCCCAACAGGACACCGCCGACCACGAACCACGCCGCCTTCGCCGCCGGCACATCGGTCACGCGGGCGTCGAACATCCCCATCGCGAGCGTGGGCGAGAACGAGCCGGTCAGCAGCGCCGCGGCGAACCCGCCGCAGATGATGCCGACCAGGAACGGCAGCCGCCACGACCGACGCAACCGCGCATCGAAGGGTGCGGCGCAGGCGTCCGCGAAGCCGGTCGAGACCCCGAGCAGGTTGCGGGTGGCGACGAGCAGCACCAGCACGAACAGCCCGATCGCGATTCCGCCGGCCCAGAACGGCCATCGGTCGGGTTGGCTCGCGAGCAACAGCGGCATCCGGAAAATCCCTGTCCGCAGGTATAGCAGATGCGGTCGGTCGGCCACTGCATCGCGAGCACATGGCCGCGCGCCGGCGCGCATGCGGCCGCGGCGCGTGGACGCGCGGGCGCGGGTGGTTCCAGCCCGCGTCGTTCCTGCTACCGTGCAAGGGCGAACCATGGACGGCGCCCACAAGCACCACGAGGAGAGGTCGAGGCCCGACCTACGCGACGCGATCCTCCGCGCGAGCCTCGAGATCGGCAGCGAGCACGGTGAAGACGGCCTCACGATGCGGGCGATCGCATCGCGGTTGGGCCTGAGCGTCACCGCGCTGTACCTGCACTACGACGGCAAGCCCGCGATCCTGCGTGCGCTGCGGCTGTGGGGCGCCGAGATGCTCGCGCACGAGCTCGCGCCCGCACACGAGCATGCCGATCCGGTGGTGCGACTGCTCGACGAGTCGGTGCGCTACGTCGAGTGGGCCATCAGCAACCCGTGGCTGTATCGCCTGATCTTCCAGGAGGAGGAGATCGACTGGCGCACGTTCTCCGAGGCCGAGCGCGAGCGCATGATGGAGCCCAACCTGCGGACGCATCGCGCGTTCCAGCTGGCAGTCGAGCAGGGCCAGTTCCGCAAGGACGTCGACACCGAGACCGGCCCGTTCCTGATGTGGGCCGCCAACCACGGGCTCGCGACGCTGATCCTCGGCGGACGCATCAGCGAGCGCCACCCGGTGTTCCCGGTGCGCGACCAGAAAGAGTTCATCCTCGCGTTCGCGCGCGGGGTCGTGCGCGGCTTCGCCTGACCGGATCAGAGCCCGCCGTCGTTGGGACGCGTCGCGGTGCGGCCGATCAGCCCGATCACGATGAGCCCGAGGCCGCCGAAGGTCAGCACGTGCTTGGTCACCGGCGGCAGACTCGCGAGTGCGGGCACGTCGTGCAGGTACGGCATCGCGAAGCCTGCGAGCCCCATCACCACGCCGGTGTACATCACGAACTTGAAGACCGCGAACATCGTCGAGCGCTCGCGGCCGAGTTAGCACGTTCTGTGTGATCGAGACAAGTTCGTCGGCGATCGACGCCGCGCCCTCGTCGATCGGGAGGCGGCGGCGGAGCGCCGGGCCGCGGCGTCACTGGGCGTCGGAGTTCGTCGCCGGTGTGTCGGGCTTGGCCACGCGCGCCCGCAGCGATCGCGCCCAGCCGTCGAGGTCCGAGAGCGTGCTCTCGAGCGCCACGTCACCGCTGCCCAGCACCCGCAGCTGCTCCTCCAAGAGCTGCTTCGCGCGGCGGATGCGGCTGCGGACGGTGCCCTCGGGCAGCTCCAGCACCTCCGCCAGGTCGCTGGCTTCCATGTCCTCCCAGTAGTAGAGCTCGAGCACGAGCTGGTGCTCCACCGGGATCTTGCGCAGCGCCTGCAGCATCAGCATCTGCTCGGCGCCGTTGGCGAGCAGGCGGGTCGGCGACAGGCCGAGGTCGAACACCGACGAGACGCCGAAGTCGAGCCGGTCGTTCTCCCGCTTGCGCGTGCGCAGCGTCGAGCGCAGCACGTTGTGGGCGACCCCGAACAGATACGTCCGGAAGCTCGAGTGTCCGCGAAAACGCTCCTTACCCTCGACGCAGGCGATGAAGGTGCGCTGGACCAGATCGTCGACGTCGCGGTCGACCTTGTTGGCGAAGAAGCGGCAGATGCTGTCGAAGTGGCGCTCGAACAGCGTGCTGCCGGCGGTGCGGTCGCCGGCGCGCCAGGCCTCGAGCAATTCCAGGTCGGTCGCCACCTGCGAGCGAGCCTACCGCGGTTTGCGGCCCGCTCCACCGACCCGTCGTTGCGCGCCCGGTTGTGCCGGGCAATGATCCCCACGCGCGGATGGGCGCCACACCCCCAGAAGGCGCCGCGCCCCGCGACGGGGACCCGGCCGAGCCCGACCCGCGCGCGCGGCTGGGCCCGCCGCCGGTCGTCGAGGACCGCGACGGCATCCGGGCACGAGCGTTTGCACGGCTGTTCGGCGAGGGCGAACCCGCAGTCACCGACGGTCGACCGGTCGGGCCGACCACCGCGGCACCGACCGCGATCGGCCGCTTCAAGGTGCTCGAGCGCCTGGGCGGCGGCGGCATGGGCGTGGTCTACGCCGCGTGGGATCCCGAGCTCGAGCGCCGCGTCGCGATCAAGCTCCTGCGCGCGGACCTGGCGGGTCGCGACGGTTCGGTCGGTCACGCGCGACTGCTGCGCGAGGCCCAGGCGATGGCGCGCATCAACCACCCCAACGTGGTCGCGGTCCACGAGGTCGGCACCCACGAGGGTCAGGTCTTCGTCGCGATGGAGCTGGTCGAGGGCACGACCCTGGGCACGTGGCTGCAGCAGCGACCCCGCCGCTGGCGCGAGACTCTCGCGGCGTTTCTGGCCGCGGGCACCGGCATCGCCGCGGCACACCGCGCGGGCCTGGTCCACCGCGACTTCAAGCCCGACAACGTCCTGGTCGAGCGCCCCGCCGACGGCGGCGACGGCCTCGGTCGCGTGCGCGTCGGGGACTTCGGCCTCGCGCGCGCGGTCGCGGAGGCACCGGCGGCAGCGTCGGTGCCCGCGCTCGGGGGCGAGACCGGCGACTCGCAGGGCGCATCGCTGACCCGCACCGGCGCGCTGCTGGGCACGCCCGCGTACATGTCCCCCGAGCAGTGGCTCGGCCGCGCCGCCGACGAACGCTCCGATCAGTTCAGCTTCGCGGTCGCGCTCTACGAGGGTCTGTGGGGCCGGCGGCCCTTCACCGCGAGCACGGTGCAGGGGCTCATGGCCGCGGTGCTCGAGGGCAAGCTCGCCCCGGCCGGCAGTCAGCGCACCGTGCCGCGCTTCGTCGAGCGCGCGGTGCGGCGGGCGCTGCAGCGCGAGGCCGCGGATCGCTTCCCCAGCATGGACGCGTTGCTCGAGGCGCTGCGCCGCGACCCGGCGCGACGGTGGCAGGCCGCGGCCGCGGCGGTCGGCATCGCCGGGGTCGCGAGCGCGGCGACGCTGCTGGCGACCGACGACACCGCCGACGCGGATCGCTGCGCGAGCGTGGGCGCGCGGATCGGGGAGATCTGGGACGACGGAGCCCGCGCGCAGGTCGAGCAGGCCATCGTCGCGACCGGGGCACCGTTCGCCGCGCGCACGTGGGACTCGACCCGCGGCCTGCTCGATGCCCACGCGCAGGCGTGGATCGACGCCGCGACCGCGGCCTGCGCGGCCGCGATCGTCACCACCGATCACCGCGAGGACGCGGCGCGACGCGAGCGCTGCCTCGACGATCGCGAGCTCGAGCTGGGCGCGCTGGTCGAGCTGCTGGGCAAGGCGGACATCGGCATCGCACTGCAGGCGGTCGACGCGGTGGCGCGGCTGCCGGACGCGTCGATCTGCAGCGACCCGCGGCGGCTGTCCGCGTACCGCGAGCCCGCCGACGCGCAGGCCCGCACCCGCGCGGCGAACGGTCGCGCCGAGCTGGCGCGCGCCACCGCCAGCGGCGCGGTCGGCCACTATCGCCAGGCCGCCGACGCGGCCCAGGGCGTGGTCGAGATCGCGATCGAGCTCGACGACCCGGCGCTCGAGGCCGCGGCGCTGCTCGTGCGGGGACAAAACGAGGCCGCCGCGGGCGACTGGCGCACGGCCGAGGCGACGCTGCGCAAGGCGGTCGCGCGCGCGGAGCTGGCCGAGGACCACGCGGTGCGGGCCCAGGCGCTCACGCACTTGGTGTTCGTGGTCGGGATCGACGGCGAGCGCTTCGACGAGGCCCAGGCGCTCGCGGCCGGCGCGAGCTCGGCGCTCAAGGTCATCGGCGCGGACGCGCTGCTGCAGGCACAGCTCGACGGCACCCTGGGCACCGCCGCGCGCAAGGCCAAGCGCCTCGACCTCGCGCTCGTGCACCAACGCGCCGCGCTCGCGACCACCACCGAGCTGTTCGGCGAGGACCATCCCTCGACGCTGCGCGCGCTGTCGAACCTCGCGACCACGCTCGCGGCAGCGCCGGGCGGACCGCAGGGCGGTTGGGACGAGGCCGAGGCCATGCACCACCGCGCCGCGGCCGGGCTCGAGCGGGTGCTCGGCGGCGATCACCCCAACGTCGCGGTCTCGCTGTCGAACCTCGCGATCCTGGTCGCGCAGCGCGGTCGGCCGGCCGAGGCCGTCGCGCTGCTGCGGCGATCGATCGCGATCCGCGAGCGCAACGATCCGACGCAGGCCTCGCTGACGCAGGCGTACTTCAACCTCGGCCGCGCGCTGTACGACAGCCGCGACTACGTCGGTGCGATCGCGCAGTACCAGCGCGCGCTGCAGCGACGGCTGCAGTCGTCGCAGGATCCCGCGGACCTCGCGGAGTTCTACGGCGGCATCGGCAACTCGGCGTTCCGCGCGGGTCAGCCCGAGGTGGCGCGACCGGCGTTCGAGCGGCGGCTCGAGCTCGAGCTCGCGCACGGCAGTCGACCGGAGCTGGTCGCGGCCGCGCGCGTGGGTCTGGCGCGCGCGCGCCTGGCCGACGCGCCGGCGACCGCCAAGGCGCTGCTCGACGAGGCGCGACCGGTCATCGCGGCGCGCTGCGCCAGCGCGGCCGCGGAGGCCAACGACCGCGCGCTGCTGCGCGACATCACCGTGCTCACGATGCTGGCCGACTCGCTGCAGACGTTGCAGACGATCGCGCCCGGCTGACCCGCGGGGTTCAGCCGCTGCTGCCGCTGCCGGAATCGCTGCCGCTGCTGCTGCCCGCGTCGCCGCTGCTGCTGCTGCTGCTGCTGCCCTCGACCACGCAGTAGCCGCGGATCGTGCAGCTCGCCGCGGGGTCGCAGCACGCGTCGTCGTCGTAGCACCACCGCGCCTCGTCACCGGCCTCGACGCACGCGTCGACGCACGCGAACGGTCCACGATCGTTGTCGGCGTAGGGCGCGACGCAGAAGCCCGCGTCGCACGTCGTGGTGCCGTGGCACGCGTCGGTGCCCGCGCCCCCGCTGCCGCCTTCGCTGCCGCTGCTGCTGCTGTCGTTGCTCGTCGCGCCGGTCATGCTCTCGCCGCCGGAGGCGGTGACGCTGTCCTCACCCGCGCCGGACACGGTGCCGGTGTCGGTCTGCGCCGGCCCGTCGGGCTCGCACGCGAGCACGAACACCATCGCCAACATCATGCGCTCAGCCGACATCGCCGACCCCCATCGTGGTGGTGCTGTCGGCACCGCTGCTGCTGCCCGCGCCGCTGCTGCCGCTGCCGCCGCTGCTGCCTCCGGTGTCGCCCGTGGACGCGCCGGCGTCGACGATGCACAGTCCGCGCTCGCAGCTCGCCGCCGGATCACAACACGCGCTCGCGTCGGCACACCACGCGCTGTCGTCCTCGGTCTGCACGCAGCTGTCGACGCAGCGGAACACGCCGATGTCGCCGTCGAAGGGCGCCGCGCACACGCCCTGATCGCACTCGCCGCTGCCGGCACAGCTCGACGCTCCACCGCTGCCGCTGCTGGCCTCGCAGCCGGTGGTCGTGCCGGTCGCGTCGGTGTCACAGCTCCACGGCGGCAGGTCTTCGGGCATGTAGCCGCTGTCGCCGAGATACGACGAGTCGGCGGCGGAACACCCCGCACCGAGCACGAGGATCCAAAAGCCAAGGCGCATGGACGCAGCATAGCGGATCGGTGCGCGTGCGGCCGCCGCAGCGGTCCCGCGCGTGATCCGTCCGGCCTCACGAAAAAAAGTTCGTCGCGGCCGCAATCGTGCTGCGCAGCCGCGGCACTCCCTCAATTCGGGCTCAATTCGGGCTCAGTTCGGGCTCGGTTCGGGCTCGGTTCGGGCTCGGTTCGGGCTCGGTTCGGGCTCGGTTCGGGCTCGGTTCGGGCTCGGTTCCGACCGAGTTCGGCTGGGTTCCGCTCGGGTTTCCGGCCCGGGTGTCGCCATTCACGGCACCAGGCAGTAGCCGCGCGGCGAGCACTGGGCGGCCGCGTCGCAGCACGAGGTGTCGTCGGTGCACCACTGGCTCTCGTCTGCGGTGGGCACACAGGCCTGGACGCAGCGG
>JAIBBS010000291.1 GCA_019694555.1 Nannocystaceae bacterium | reverse complement strand
CTGAGTCGGGTCTGACCCGTCGTCGTGGCCGCCGGGCCACCTCGCAACCGCGAGCGCTGCCACCTGGGGCCAAAGCTGCGGTACGCTCGCGCGCGACGAGGTCCCCCCATGTCCACCACGCTGCGCACGCTCCTGCTCGGATCCGCCGTCGGCCTCCTGGTCGGCTCTTCCTGTGACCTCAGCACGGTCACGCCCACCGACGTGACCAAGGCCGTCGCCGGCTGTCCCGACGTCAGCTCGGTCGCGGCGATCGCCAGCGTCGACTGGGCCAAGGAGTTCTCGCTCGACGCGAAGATGGGCGCGCAGATCAAGGGCGGGCTCGAAGCCGCGGTCGAGCTCAAGGGCTTCGCGGCCAAGCTCGATGCCGACCTCGCCGCCGCGTGCGGCGGGCTCGCGACCGACCTGGGCAAGCCCGGCGACTACAAGAAGGGCCCCGACGCGTGCAAGGCCGCGATCGCGGCGATGGGCGAGATCCGCGGCAAGCTCGGCGGCGGGGTCAAGATCGCGCTCGACATCCGGCCGCCGCACTGCTCGACCTCGATCGACGCGATGGCGGACTGCCTCGCGAAGTGCGACGCGACCGTGCAAGGCGGCAAGGTCGACGTGAAGTGCGAGCCGGGCAAGCTGTCGGGCACCTGCGACGCGCAGTGCAAGGGCAGCTGCGAGCTGCATGCCGCCGCGAAGTGCGAGGGCACCTGCCAGGGCAGCTGCGACGCCAGCTTCTCGGGCAAGTGCGGCGGCGAGTGCTCGGGCAAGTGCAACGGCAAGGCGCACAAGGGCGGCGTGTGCCACGGCAAGTGCGAGGGCAAGTGCGCCGCGCATGCCGAGGGCAGCTGCGGCGGCTCGTGCAGCGGCTCGTGCAAGATGGACGCGGGCGCCTCGTGCAGCGGCACCTGTCACGGCGAGTGCTCGGTCGAGATGAAGGCGCCCAAGTGCGACGGCAAGTTCGAGCCGCCCAAGGTCAGCGCCGAGTGCCAGGCCCGCTGCACCACCGAGGTCTCGGCCAAGATCGAGTGCACGCCGGCGCACGTGGGCGTGCGCGTCGACGGTGGCGTGGATGCCAAGGCGGTCGCGCAGTACAAGGCTGCGCTCGAGAAGCACCTGCCGGCGGTGCTCAAGATCGCCGTGGGCATGAAGGACCAGGCGATGTCGGTGGCGGGCAACGTCAAGGCCGTGGTCGAGGGCGCGGAGAAGGTCGTGGTCTCGCTCAAGTCCGATCCCAAGATCGGCGCGCGCCTGACCGCGTGCGTGGCCGCGCCGTTCAAGGCCGCGTTCGATGCCGCCGCCAGCGTGCAGGCGAACATCAGCGTGTCGGTCGAGGTGAAGGCCAGCGCGGAGGCGCACGGCTCGGCCAGCGCCGGTGGCTCCGCGGGCTGATCCTGCGAAGCTGAAATCCATGTTCAACCCGGCCGCCGCTGCGGCGGCCGGGGCGCGAGCGGTTCCACACTTGCGGCGGCGAAATGGCCGCTTGCGGGCGCCGGGGGTTTCGTCATCATCCGCCCCCATGACGACGATGCGTCTCGCGATCCTCTCGCTGCTCACCGCCGCCGCCTGCGCGCGCGACGTGAGCCCCGCTGCGACCACGAAGACCGACGCGCCCTCGCAGGCGCAGCATCAGGCCGCGGGCGCCCCGGGCGAGCACGTCGCCCACGCATCGCACGCTGGCGAGGGCGAGCACGCCGGCTGCATCTACGCCGGCACCGAGGCCGACGGTCACGGCGCCTGCCCCGGTGGCGGTCAGGAGCCCGACGCACCCAAGGCGAGCACCGGCCACTTCGGCGCTCCGTTTCGCGTCGCGGCTTCGGTGCCGCTGCACGAGGCGATCGGCAAGGCTGCCGCGGACACGGTGCTCGTCAGCGGCACGGTCGAGGCGGTGTGCCAGAAGAAGGGCTGCTGGATGGTGGTCAAGGACGGCAACGACACCGCGCGCGTCATGATGAAGGACCACGCGTTCGCGGTGCCGATCGACAGCCGCGGCAAGCCGGTGCTGGTCGAGGGCACGCTGACCAAGCGCACCTTCGACGAGGCCCAGGTCAAGCACCTCGAGCAGGACAAGGGCGGCGATCCCAGCAAGGTCGCGGGCCCGCGCGACGAGCACGTGCTGACGGCGACCGGCGTCGAGATCCAGAGCTGAGGCGACCGTGGCCGCCGGCGCCCGCAGCCGCATGCGTACGCTGTCGCGTGCGGCGATCGACACCGTCGCGCGCAGGACCCCGCGGGTGCCTGCGCGTCCGCGCGTGGTCGAGTGCCCGCTGGACGTGCCGGCGCAGCGGCTCGAGCACGCACTGCAGCCCCACTTCGCGCATCTGGCCCGCGTGCCCCATCGCCGCGCGTTGCAGCGCGATCCGGTCTACCGGCGCCTCGCGCCGGAGATCGATCGCGTGCTCGAGGGCTTCGCGTGGGATCTCGACATCGCACGCCCGCGCGCCGACGCGACGCGCTTGCGCGCGGTGGCGTGGAACGTCGAACGCGGCAAGCGCTTCGCGCCGCTGATGGCCGCGGTGCACGAGCAGCCCGAGCTGCGCGACGCCGACCTGCTGCTGCTGACCGAGCTCGACGTCGGCATGGGCCGTTCGTGCAACCGCGACGTTCCCCGCGAGATCGCGCGCGCGACCGGCATGGCCTACGTCTATGCCAACTTCCACCTCGTGCTCGCGCCCGGCGACAGCGCCGAGCAGGAGCCCGGCTTCGAGAACACGCTGGGCCTGCACGGCGCGGCGTTGTTCTCGCGCTGGCCGGTGCGGCGCGCGTGGGCGGTCGAGCTGCCCGAGTTCACCGACAAGTTCCACGCGATCGAGAAGCGCCTCGGCAGCAAGCGCGCGCTGGTGTGCGAGCTGATGCTGCCGGCCGGGCCGCTGGCGGTCGTGGTCGTGCACCTCGACCCGTTTGCGCCGCCGGCCCACCGCGCCGCGCAGCTGCGCGGCGTGCTCGATGCGGTCGCCGCGGCCGGGGTCGCGCGCGTGCTCGTCGGCGGCGACTTCAACACCAACACCTATCACCTGGGCAGCTCGCTGGGCCTGGGCGTCGACGTGCTCAACAAGCTGTGGCGCTTCGGCTTCGAGGGCACCGTGCGGCAGTACATGACGCCGGAGCACTACTTCGAGCGCGACGTGTTCGCGGCGCTCACCGCTGCGGGTCTGCGCCACGACGGCTTCACCGATCCCGGCGCCGGCACCATCCACTACGATCTCAACGACCCCGAGGTCCGCGACAAGAGCCTGCAGTACCTGCCGCGGCCGGTGTTCCGCTGGCTCGAGCGACGGCTGTCGCCGTGGAACGGCTGCGTGCCGATGCGCGTGGATCACTTCGCGGGCCGGGGCGTGCGACCGCTGGCCGCGCGCACGCTGCCGCGCGACCTGCCGACCGGCCGCGTGTCCGATCACGCGCCGCTGGTGCTGGACTTCGAGCTCGAGCCGCTGGGC
Organism: Nannocystaceae bacterium; assembly: GCA_019694555.1. Lineage (GTDB taxonomy): Bacteria > Myxococcota_A > Polyangia > Nannocystales > Nannocystaceae > Xiheibacterium. The sequence goes on along the minus strand of JAIBBS010000291.1, from coordinate 4,244 downwards.
CGCGACTGAACCGCGCCCGCGTCGGCGCGCGGTCGCGGCGGCGTCGAGCGCCCGGCGCGGGCGATCGCGGCGAACGTGAACCACAGCAGCCGCGCGCGCCGGCTGCCGCGATCGGCGGGCGCGCGCGCGGGCTCGAGCAAGGCGTCGAGCCAGTGCTGCAGCGGTGGCCGTCGCAGCGCGCCGCCGAGGTCGAACAACGCGAGATCGTCGATGCCCGCCGCGCGCACCAGCGCGACGTCGCGTGCGAGCGCGGCCGGATCGCGAAAGCCGGCCTCGTCGCCGAGCGCACCGCGCCCGATGGCTCCGAGCGCGACCGCGGCGCGGGGGCCGAAGCGCTGCCGCGCCAGGCATGCACCCTGGTACACCAGCGTGTCGACGTCGCGCGTGCGCAGCAGGCCGCGGCCGTACCCCAGCGCGAGCGAGCTGTAGAGCATGACGCTGACGCGCTGCAGCGGCAGCGGATCGATCGGCGTGCCCAGCAGCCGCTGCCACGTGGGGCGGTCGTGCGGATCCGCGAGCACCAGCGGCACCGCGGCGGCCCAGCTCGCGATGCCCAGCGCCGCGGCCTCGCGCACCAACGTCGCCAGCGCCGCGGTCGCGGCCTCGCGGTCGCCCGGCGGCGGCGCGACCGGACGCCCGTGCGTCGCGCGTCGCAGGGTCGAAAGCGGCGGCTCGAGGTCGAGGCACAGCTCGTGCGGGCGCGCGTCGGCGGCGTCGAGCCGCGCCAGCAACCTGCGCGTGAAGTCGACGAAGCGCGGCGCGTTGGCGCTGTTGGCCCAGCGGCCGTCGCGGTTGTCGAGCATCGGCCACAGCGCGGTGTCGACGTCGTGCTCGCGTGCCGCGACGATCGTCGGCAACGGGTCCTCGTCAGGCAGCGCGGAGAACACCAGCTGGACCCCGCGCTCGCGCAGCGCGGCGAGCAACGCCGGCGCACGCAGTGCCGCCGCCGGCACGTGCTCGGCGAAGAGCCGCAGCCGCGCGGGCCTTGGGTTATGCTGGTGGGCGATGCGCATCCTCTACGGCGTCGTCGGTGAAGGCATGGGACACGCCACGCGATCGCGCGTGGTGCTCGAGCACCTGGTCGCGTCCGGCCACGAGGTCGAGATCATGACCTCCGGCCGCGCCAAGGACTTTCTGGCAAAGCGCTTCGAGGGCGTCAACCGCATCCACGGTCTGCACTTCGTGACCGAGGAGAACCGCGTGCGCATGGGCAAGACGCTGTGGTCCAACGTGCTCACCGGCGCGGCCGGGCTGCCGCGCAACATCGAGGCCTACTTCGAGCTGCTGGCCGAGTTCCGCCCCGAGGTCGTCGTCAGCGACTTCGAGTCGTGGACGTATCTGTACGGCAAGGTCCATCGCCTGCCGGTCTACAGCATCGACAACATGCAGATCATCAATCGTTGCCGCCATCCGCCCGAGATCCTCGAGGGCGAACAGGCCGCGTTCGAGGTCGCGCGCGCGTTCGTGAAGAGCAAGCTGCCGTTTTGCGACCACTACCTCATCACCACGTTCTTCCGCCCGGAGATCCGCAAGGACGACACCTCGCTGCACCCGCCGATCCTGCGGCCGGAGATCCTCGCGACGCAGCCCACCCGCGGCGACCACCTGCTGGTCTACCAGACCGCCGAGGGCAACAACGCGCTCGAGCAGAGCCTGGCGCAGCTGGGCGTCGAGTGCCGCGTCTACGGCATGCGCCGCGGCATCACCGAGGACCAGGTCGAGGGCAACCTGCGCCACCGCGCCTTCTCCGAGGCCGGGTTCATCGCTGACCTCGCGAGCGCGCGCGCGGTCGTGGTCGGTGGTGGCTTCACTGTCATCAGCGAGTCGGTGTACTTCCACAAACCCATGCTGGTGGTGCCGCTGCAGGGCCAGTTCGAGCAGACGCTCAACGCCCGCTACGTGCAGCACCTGGGCTACGGCCGCCACGCGCCGGTCATCGACGACCCCGCGATCGTGCGCGACTTTCTCGCGGCGGTGCCGGCGTGCGAGGACGCGCTGGCGAGCTATCAGCAGGACGGCAACCGCGATCTGCTGGGTGCGCTCGACGAGCTGCTCGACCGCGCCGCGGCCGGCCTCGACTGACGCGCGGCCGCCGGTCACTCGCGGCGCGGCAGCTGCACGCGCACCAGCTCGGCGCACGGCCGGCCCAGCCGCGTCGCCAGGAAGCTGTCGCCGCTGCCGCCGGCGGCGTCGGGCACGACGGCGACCCAGTCGTCGTGCTCGTCACCGAAGGGCGAGACCAGCCCGGTGTCGAGCTCGAACACCAACCCGCGCGCGCCATCGTAGGCGACGACGCGCTCGGCCCCGGGCAAAAACGCGAAGCGATGGTGCGCGACGTGTCCGAGTCGCCGCACGATCTTGAGCGCGAAGTCGACGACGTGGAGGTCGCGTTGACCGGTCTCGCGGTCGCCGACGGTCACCAGCAAACGCGGCGCATCGTCGGCGAACACCGGCTGGCCCACGACGTCCTGCGCGACCGGCTCGAACACGCCGCCGTCGCGCAGGCGGCACTGCAGCAGCGCGTGACCGCGGCGCTGCGTCGTCGCGCACACGATCGAGCCGTCGTGTGACAGCCGCGGTGCGAACATCGGCACGTCGCCGCCCAGCGGCTGCTCGAGCGCGGTCTGTCCCGGTGACAGCCCGAGCAACGCGCGGGTCGGTGCGCGCGCGTCGTCGTCGGCGCGCGGCTGCGCGTCGCTGACCGCGAACCACAGCCGCGCGGTGCCGGGCTCCGACAGCAGCGGCGCGCCGCAGTGCTCGCCCAGCGACTGCGCGGGCGTGTCCGGCTGCTGCGGCGCGATCGCGACCCAGGCGCAGCCGTGGCGCAGCGCGAGCGTGCCGTCGGCGAGCCACGTCGGATCCTCGCCGTCCCACGTGCCCAGCGCGCGACCCTGCGGCAGCGCGAGCACGGCGACGCGCCCGCCGCTGCGCGCTGCGATCGCTGCGCCGTCGGGCGCGATCACGACGGCGTCGGGCCGCAGCGCCAGCGCGTGCTCGCGGCCCTCGCGATCCACCAGCGTGGTGCCGCGCTTGCAGCCGACCTCGACGCGCTCGCCCGTGGCGGTGGCCGCGACCAGGCGCAGCTTGCTGCGCACGGTGGTCGCGGTCGCGGCGTCGGGCGAGGGCTGGAACAGGAACGCGGCGGCGCGGTGCAGCGGTCCCAGCCGCTTCGCCGGCGGCTGCGCGGGCTCGGGCTCGACCGGCGGCGGCGCGGCGCGATGGCCTGCGATCGCGATCGGTGTGGGATCGAGCACGCGCGCGGGCGCCGGCCGGCACGCCACCACGGCCAGCAGCGCCGGTGCGATCCGCCACATCGCGTGGACTCGGGACGACACGCCTCGCATGCGCGGGCGTCATCTTGCCCCGAGGCCGCGGGCATGCGCCAGCGCGGCCAGAGGTTGCCTCCACGGGCGCTCTCGCGGTATGGCGGACACCGAGGGCGCCGCCGCACCGGCGACGCTGCGCACGCCGGTGCGGTAGACCGAGACCGCCGCCGCTTCGTTTGCAGGACCATCCGCGACCGATGTCCACGCCGACTCCAGAGCACGAGCGCCCCTGGGCGCCCGCCGAGCTCGACGCGCTCGAGGATCGACTCGAGGCGAGCGCGAGCGAGCCCGCGTGGCCGGTGGAGCTGCCGCAGGCGTCGCGCGATCGGATCGTGCAGCGGCTCGCGAGCTACCGCGCGATCGAACGCCACGCGCAGGCGCTGCTGACCGCGGAGCCGCCGGCGGACGTGATCGCGCGCGTGCTCCAGGCCGCGCGCAGCTCCGACGCCGCCGTGCCGATCGCGGCGCCGTCGACCTCGGTTGCACCCGCGGCCTCGTGGTGGCGACGGATGTGGTTCGTGCCTGCGCTGGCGACCGCAGGGGCCGCCGCGCTCGCGGTGATCGTGGTGATGCAGGCGCCCGGCGGTCCTTCGAGCGCGGCGTCGGAGCCCACGGTGGCGCGCAACGTCGACGTGCGCACGGACGCGGCCCAGCCGCGGCGCCCGACGTTGGCGGAGCAGGGTGCGATCGCAGCGTCCGAGACGCGCAAGCAAGCCGAGGGATCGGACCGCGGTGCCGCCGTGGTCGAGTCGGCGCGGTCCGGCGACGACGACCAGACGCAGCCGATCACGACCGCCGCGCCGGATCCGGCCGCCGCCGAAGAGGCGGACCGTCGGCGCACGCCCACGCCCGAGCCGGCCAAGCGCTCGGTCGGCGGGGCGGGTGCCGGGCTCGGCGGTGCAGCGCGCGGCGACGCCC
>JAIBBS010000290.1 GCA_019694555.1 Nannocystaceae bacterium | reverse complement strand
CTAGCGGTTGGTCGCGCTCAGGCCAACGGCCACGCGCGCAGCCACGCCGCAATCGCCGACAGCTCTGCGCGCAGCGGCGACGCGCCGCGGTAGATCAGCCGGAAGCTGTCGTCCAGCAGTTCCAGCGCCGGCAGCAGCCGCACCAGCCGCCCGTGCTCGAGGTCCTGCGCGATCATGTGCAGCGGCAGCACCGCGACGCCCTCGCCGGCGCACGCGAGCTGGTGCACCGCGGCGCCGGTGCCCACGCGCCACACCGCGCCGAACTCGAGCCCGGGGCACACCGACAGCGCGTAGCGGGCCAGCGGCAGCGAGCCGTCGATGTCGAGCAGGCAGTGATCGCGACCGTGCTCGGGTGCATCGAAGCGCTGGCGCTGCAGCAGCGCCGGCGCGGCGACCAGCGCGTAGTGCTCGGGGTGGACCACCTCGCTGGTCCAGTCGGCGTCGGCCGTGGGCGCGCTCGTCAGCACCGCGTCGACGGCCCCGCGCTCGAGCTGCGCGACGATCTCGGGGCCGGAGCCGAACACGAGATCGATGTGCCACTGCGGTCGCTCGCGTCGCAGCGCCGCGATCGCCGGCACCACGAACGACAGGCCCAGCTCGAAGCGCGTCGCCAGCGACAGCCGCAGCCGCGCCGGCGCGGCGTCGCCGACCTCGGCACAGGCAGCGATGGCGGCCAGGGCCGGCCGTGCGCGCTCGAGCAGCGCAACCCCTGCGGGCGTGAGCACGACGTGCCGCGAGTCGCGGTCGAACAACACCACGCCGAGCTGATCCTCGAGCTGCTTGATGCGCTGGCTCAGCGCCGCTGGCGTCAGCGCCACCTCGGCGGCCGCGCGGCGGAAGTTGAGCTGGTCGGCCGCGGCGACGAAGCAGCGCAGCGAGTCGACCGAGGGCAAGGGGCGCGCCACGTGCCCTGCAGCGTACACCACCGCGGCTGCGGGCCGCGGCGCCAGCGATTGCCTCGGGCGCGGCGTTGATGGAGACTGCCGCCATGGTTGGACTCACGATGTCTTGGTGGCATGGCCGGTGTTCGCGGGCCGCGACGCGTTCGACGATCACGCTGCTGCTGGCGGCCGCCTGCTCCGATGACGGTGCGCCGGCCACCGGCACCGCGACCGACGACACCATCGGCGACGCGACTGCCAGCTCCGCCAGCGCTTCGTCCACCGCGGGCGACGGCAGCACCGGTGGCAGCGTGTCGGGCTCGGCGAGCGAGACCAGTGCTGCGGACGGGACCAGCGGCGGCTCGAGCAGCGCCGGCACCACCGGCGTGACCGGCTCGAGCTCGGGCGGCAGCGACTCGGGCGGCCCGACCGGCGCGTGCATGCAGGACAGCGACTGCGTGCTGTTCGAGGACTGCTGCACCTGCGCCGCGGTCGCGGTCGACGAGGTGCCGGCGATGTGCGAGTCGAAGTGCGATCAGACCGCGTGCGACGCGGTCGGCATCGGCGACGGCGTGCACTGCGAGCTCGGGACCTGCCAGCTCGACGAGGTCTCGTGCAACCAGCAGACGGTGGTGTGCGCCCAGATCCCGCCCGAGTGTGCCGCCGGCACCCTGCCGTCGGTGGTCGAGGGCTGCTGGACCGGCAACTGCGTGCCGGCCGAGGCCTGCGACGTGGTGCCCGACTGCAGCGACTGCCCCGAGGGCCAGACCTGCGTGCCGCTGCTCGCCAAGGGCCCGGCGGGATTCCGCTGCTCGCCGATTGCACCCGCGTGCAACGGCACGCCCGACTGCACCTGCATGGACGGCGTGTGCCCCGAGCCGTTCTCGGCCTGCATCGAGACCGACGGCGGCGTGCAGTGCGAGTGCGCGGCCTGCTGACGCTCGGCCACCGCGCGGTCGCGATCACGGCACGGTCGCGGTCTCACCGAGCAACAACGCCGCGAACGCGAAGGCGTTGTTGCCCATGTGCACCGCGATCGCGGGCCACAACCGGCCGCTGCGCTCGAGCGACCACGCGAACACCAGGCCCAGCCACACGTAGATCACGAAGCCGGCAGGGTTGGCGTGGATCGCCGCGAACGCCAGCGCGCTGACGCCATAGCCCAGCGCGCGGCCGGTCGCGCGACGCAGACGTGCGAACAGCAGGCCGCGGAACAGCGCCTCTTCGCACACCGGCGCGAGCACGACCGCCGACACACCCAGCACGTACACCGTCGAGCGATCGGTGCCGTTGCGCCAGTCCTGCACGATCTCGACGATGCCGCCCTGCTCGGCCACCGGCGCACCGAGCAGCTCGAGCACGCCGCCGAGCACGACGCTGCCGGCGATCGCTGCGACGATGCCGAGCACCGCGGTCGCGATCGCGCGGGCCGGACCCTCGCGCAGCGGTGCGGCGACCAGCTCGGGTGTGTCCGCGAGCACGCGCGCGGCGGCGAAGCGGTACGCGAGCGCTGCCATGCCGGTGATGAGCGGCCCGTTGACCAGCGACAGCCCGCGCGGTGCACCCTCGCCGCTGGGCCACAGCCCCACCGCACGCAGCACGAACAGCACCATCACGCCGACGAACATGCCGACCACCGCGAACGCGAGCTCGCCCGCCACCGTCCGGCCGCGTTCCGCCAGCGGCGGGTGCACGGGACGCGTTGCGGGTGGGGTCATGCGCCGGGCACCGATCGTCGCCTCCAGCATGCCCCAAGCCGCCGCGGCGCGGTCCGCGGGCGCGCGCCCAGCCGCGCGTGGCCGCCCGCAGTGCGCTGCAGGCCTTGATCCCGCCCGGGTTCTCCGCTAGCTTCCGCGCTCCGGATCGCAGCCCAACCGCTGCGCGGCCGGACGCGAGTCTCTCGCGACGCACAACGAGCGCCTTCCTGGAACGGTGGCCGAGTGGCTGAAGGCACAGGTTTGCTAAACCTGCGTAGGGGCTTAAACCTCTACCGAGGGTTCGAATCCCTCCCGTTCCGCAGCATCGCGCCCAGCGCGAGCCCGACGCCCGCGAGGTCCGCGACGACGTCGAGCACGTCGGGCGTGCGCGGCCACGGCACCAGGCCCTGACCCAACTCGGTCGCGATCGCGATCGGCACCGCGAGCAGCAGCACGCGTCGCCACGGCAACCCGGCCCAGCGCCACAGCGCGCCGAAGATCGCGAACAAGCTGAAGTGGACGTACTTGTCGAAGTGCGGGATCTCGACCCGCGGCGTCGGCGGGGGCGGAGCCCACAGCATCGCGAACACGGCCACGGTCCATGCGACCGCGAGTCCCCGGCGCCAGTGCGATCGCGATCCGGTCATGGCACGTCGATCGCGGCCGCGGCCACGCGGCACGACCCCAGGCAGTCGGGCCCGTTGGGATACACGGTGTCGTAGTGCGGCACGAAGCTGGTCTGTGTCAGCACGGCGTCGTCGCGCAACACCGCGAGCGAGAACGCGTGCGGCGCGGGCGTGACGTCGACCAGCACGAACTGCGGCTGCGCGACCAGCCCGAACTCCGCCTCGCAGTCGCCCTCGAGCACGCACGGCGGATCGCCGTCGCACGCCATCGCGTCGCCGGAGAGCACGAAGCCGCAGCCGTCCTCGACGCCGTCGACCGTCCACGCCAGCGTGTACGCGCCGCCATCGAACACGCCCGCGGCCGCGACCAACGAGACCCGCAGCCGGTCCTCGCACACCAGCATGCCGCAACCGCTGCTGCCGCCGTCGTCGTCGTCGTCGTCCGTCACCGTGGGTGCCGACGTGCCGCAGCCCAGCGCCGCCGCGAGCGCCCAGCCCCGCGGCGCCCACCGCAGCGATCGAGCCGGCGTCACGGCCGTGATGCTAGCAGCCCGCGGTGAAACCCGGCGGCGCGAGCACGACGTCGTCGGCCCCCAGGGCAAGGCGCGAGGACGAAGGAACACCGGGCGTATCTCGAGCGCCGAGCAACGCCGCCATGGTTTCACCACGGGCTGCTCGTCCCCGGGACTGGCAGGCGCCCGCGATTGCGCGTCCGCTGTCCGTCGCGCGGCAAAAGGCGCGATGATGGGGCGGCGGCGAAGCGGCCGCCCGACACCGGGGCCCGATGACGGCCGATCGCGCCAACGCCGAGGAACACGTGCTCGCTGCCGCGATGGCGCAGGCGCGGCCCGACGACGGCCTCGACGAGGCCACGGCGCTGGCGCGGCTCAAGCGCGGGCTGTTCGCCGAGCCCGCGCCCGCGCCGGTGATGCTCTCGCGCTACATGCTGCTCGAGCGCATCGGCGTCGGTGGACTCGGGGTCGTGTACGCGGCCTACGATCCCAGCCTCGATCGTCGCGTCGCGATCAAGCTGCTGCAGGACCGCGCGCTGGCGGACGAGGACGAGCAGCAGGCACGCGAGCGGCTCGCGCGCGAGGCCCAGGCCATCGCGAAGCTGGCGCACCCCAACGTGGTCGCGGTGCACGACGTCGGCACCTACGCGCTGACGCAACCGCTCGAGGGCGCACAGCCGCGCGGCGTGTTCGTGGTGATGGAGTTCGTCGACGGCCTCGACGCCGACGCGTGGGGGCGCGAGGCCAAGCGCTCGTGGAGCGAGGTGCTGGAGCTGTATCTCGCCGCCGGTCGCGGCCTCGAGGCGGCCCACCGCGCCAACCTCGTGCACCGCGACTTCAAGCCCGGCAACGTCATGGTCGGCCGCGATGGTCGCGTGCGCGTGCTCGACTTCGGGCTCGCGCGCAGCCACGGCGGCAGCAATCCCTCGCAGGAGCGCGTCACCGCGACGCCACCGCGCGCCGTCACCACCGACGATCGCGACGATGTCGCGAGCGGGATGCTCGCGGGCAAGCTCGACTCGCCCATCACGCTCGCGGGCCGCATCATCGGCACGCCGGCGTACATGGCCCCCGAGCAGCACGACGGCGTGGCCGCCGACGCGCGCTCGGATCAGTTCGCGTTCTGCGTCGCGCTGTGGGAGGGCCTGTTCGGCGTGCGGCCGTTCCCGTCCAACCGCGTCGCCGCACTGGCGGAGGCCAAGCAGTCCGGGCGCTGGGTGCCGCCGCCACCGTCGTCGAAGGTGCCGCGCGCGTTCGTCCGCATCCTCGCGCGCGGGCTCGCGGCCGCGCCCGCGTCGCGCTGGCCCGACATGGGCGCGCTGTTGTCGGCGCTCGCGGCCGTGCCCCGTCGTCGCCGCCAGCTCGCGTTCGGCGGGCTCGCACTCGCGACCTTCGCCGCCGTCGCCGGGCTCGCGGGACAGCGCGCCGCGTCGCAACGCACGCTGTGCGGCGACTTCGAGACCGTGGTCGCGGAGCAGTGGCATCCCGGTGTCGCGCGCGAGATCGTCGAGGTCTTCGGCGGCTCGGGTCGTCCGCACGCGGAGGTCAGCGCCAACGCGGTGGTCGAGGGGCTCGACGCCTACGTGGGCGAGTGGACCCGCCGCCGCCGCGAGAGCTGCGAGTCGACCTTCGTGCGCCACCAGCAGTCGCCCGAGGCCATGAACCGCACCGCGCTGTGCCTCGACGCGCACCTCGAACGTGCGGCGGAGCTGGTCGCGGTGCTGCGAGGCGCGGACGCCGAGACCGTCGATCACGCGGTCGATGCCGTCGATGCGCTGCCGCCGTGGAGCGAGTGCGAGTCGATCGCGCCGCAGGCCGTCGCCGAGGCCAGCGCGGCCGGACGCGAGATCGAGCGCATGCTCGGGCGCGCGGAGATCCTGCTCGAGGCCGCACGACCCGAGGACGCGCGGACGCTGGCCGCCGACGCGCGCGCGCAGGCCGAGCGCGCCGAGCTCACGCTGCAGCGCGGTCGCGCCGAGTTGTTGCTCGCGCGCGTGCACCAACGCGCGGGGCGCTCGGCCGACGCGGTCGCGTCCTACTTCGCGGCCGAGGCTGCCGCCGAGCGCAGCGGTGACGAGCGCACCGCGACCGTCGCGATGCTGGGCCTGTGCGGCGTGGCGCTCGACGCCGCCGATCTGTCACAGGCGCAGCGACTGCTGGCGGTCGCGGAGGCCAAGCTCGCGCGGCACGATCTCGGCGCCGGCCCGCGCTTCGAGGCGTTGTTCCTGCGCGCGCGCGAGGCCAGGGCACGCGGAGATCTGGCGGAGGCCGAGCGCGCGGCGCAGGAGGCGGTGGCGCTGGCGCAGCGCGAGTTTCCGCCCGGTCACCTCGCGATCGCGCGGGGCCAGGCGATGCTCGGGGTCATCTACGGCGACGTCGGCGACACCGCGCGCGCGGCCGAGTCCGCCGAGCTCGCGCTGCAGGCCTACCGCGCGCGACTGGGGCCCGATCACCCGTACGTCGCGGACCAGCTGGAGTCGCTGGCCTCGATCGACATGCAGCACGGGCGCTACGACGCGGCGCTCGCGGGGTACGAGCGCGCGTTGGCGCTGCGCGAACGGGTGTGGGGCCGCCGTCATCCCCAGGTCGCGTACGCGATCGCCAACGTCGCATCGGTGTTCCAGGCGCTCGGTCGCACGCAGGAGTCGCTCGCGCGCTCGCGCGAGGCGCTCGAGATCCTCGTCGCGGCCCGCGGCGAGGCCCACCCCGAGGTCGCGATCGCGGCGTCGAACCTCGCCAACGTGTTGCTCGACGTCGACCCGGAGCAGGCCCGCGCGATGGCCGTGCGCGCGCAGCAGTCGTTCCGCGACAGCATCGGCACCACCCACCCCAACTACGGCTACGCGCTCGCGGCCGAGGGCCTCGCGCTCACCTCGCTGATGCGCTTCGACGAGGCCGCGGTGCGGCTGACCGAGGCCCGCGATCGCGTGCGCGAGGGCGGTGGCCCCGATGCGCCGGCGCTGCCGGTGATCGACAAAGCGCTCGCGGAGGCCGAGCTCGGTGCCGGGCGGCTCACGGTCGCGCGGAGCCACGTGCAGCGCTCCATCGAAGGGCTGAGCCGCGGCGCGCACGACCCCCGCGATCTCGCGGGCGCGCAGCTGCTGCGCGCGGTGCTCGATGGCGACGACGCGCCCGACACCGTCGCGGAGCTGCGCGAGGCATGGTTGCGCGCCGGCCGGACCGCGGCCGAGTTCGACCGCGTGCGTGAGGGGCTGCTCGCGCAACGCGATCGGGCCGAGGCCGACGTCGACACCGCTGCGCTGCGACGATGAGCCGTGGCCGTGCCACGGCGATGTGTCATGCTGCTGGCGATGCCTCGCACCGTCGCGCTGCTGCTGTGCTCGTTGCTCCCGCTCGCCTGCGACTCCGAGAGCAAGGCCAAGCTCGAGGCGCTCGAGGCCCGCGTCGCTGCGCTCGAGAGCGGCGCGAGCAAGACCGGCGAGCGCATCACGCCGCTCGAGGCGTTGCCGCAGCAGCTCGCCGCGCAACAGCAGAGCGCGACCACGATCAAGAACGAGCAGGCGTCGCTCGGGGGCCGACTCGCGCGTGCAGAGGAATCGATTGCCGCGCTGAAGTCCTCCGCCACCGCGTCGCCCACGACACCGACGACGCCACCGACGACGTTGGGCACCGAGGGCGGGACCGCCGAGGGCTGGCCGAGCGTCGGCGTGCCCGAGTGCGACGAGTACATCACCAAGTACGCCCGCTGCATCTCCGACAAGCTCCCCGAGTCGTCGCGCGGCGCCATGCTCGACGCGATGAAGCAGGCAGCGGAGGCGTGGAAGGAGGCCGCCGCGGGGCCGGCCAAGGACTCGCTGGCGGACGCATGCAAGGCCGCGCTGGATGCCGCGCGCGACGCGACCAAGGCGATGGGCTGCGTCTGGTGAGGCCCCGCCCGCGGGTTCCCACGGGTTCGGCACGGTCCCAGGAGAGGAAGCTCAGGCCGCGCGCG
>JAIBBS010000076.1 GCA_019694555.1 Nannocystaceae bacterium | reverse complement strand
CCGAGCCCGCGCCGGCCCGACGCGGGGCGCCGGTCAGCTCAGCCGACCGACGCGGCGCGCGAGCGCCCACGCCAGCAGGCCGTTGCCCAGCAGCCACGCGCGGTCGACCCACGGGCCGCCCGGCAGCGCGGTGACGAGCGTCGGCAGCACGAACGCGCCGTGCAGCAGCATCGCCGCGGTGCCCAGGCCCAGGCCGACCAGCGCCGGACGCAGGCCGCGGACGCGCAGCAGCGTCACGCTCGCGAGCAACGGCAGCGCCGCGGAGAACCACAGCGGCGAACCGAAGCCCAGCCACGCATCCGCACCGCCGGCCCATGCCGCCGCCTGATACGAAAGCGGCGTGGTGCCGAGCGCACCGCTGGTGGCCGCGGCCGCGCCGAAGAAGCCCGCCGCGCCGAACCACCGCGCGCGGCCGCGCAGGCCCGCGAGGCCCAGGGCTCCGAACGCACCCAGCAGCAGCAAGCCGGTGAAGCCGGCGCGCTCGGGTGCGTAGTTCGACTGCGTCGCGACGGCGGCCTGCGCATCGACGATGCCGGCGCCGAAGCGCTCGTCCCACTTCACACCCTTGGGGTGGACCGCGGTCGCCTTCATCACGCGCTCGACCTCGTCGGGGTTGGTCACACCGCTGGCGACGATGAGCGCGGCGACGCCGGCCGCGTGCGGCGACGCCATCGAGGTGCCCTGGAACCACAGATAGTCGTTCTCGAGCGGGCGACCGATGCGGATGGTGTTCTGAAGCACGCCGTCGGGCTGGCCGTCGCCGTTGCGGTCGGCGCGGGTGTCACCGCCCGGTGCCGCGACGTCGATGTCGGCGCCCCAGTTGCTGTAGTGGGTGAGATCGCGGCCGTAGTCGGTCGCCGAGACTGCGATCGAGAACTTGTTCGCCGCGGGGTAGCCGACCTTCGAGCGGCGCTCGTTGCCGGCGGCACAGACGGTGACCACGCCCTTGCCGTGCGCGTACTCGATGGCCTTGGCCAGCACGCGCGAGGGCAGCGGACCGCCCAGGCTCATGTTGATGACGTGCGCGCCGTGATCGGCGGCGTAGCGGATCGCGTTGGCGATGCCCGGCACCGCGCCGCGGCCGTCCTTCGACAGCACCTTGAGCGGCATGATCTTCGCGCCGTAGGCCACCCCGGTGACGCCGACGCCGTTGTTGGTGCTCTGCGCGATGGTGCCGGCGACGTGGCTGCCGTGGGCGTGATCGTCGAGCCCGCGCGGCAGGCCCTCGATGAAGCTCTCGCCGTGCACGAACTCGGTGCGGTTGAGATCCGGAAGCGCGCGCACGCCATCGGCGTTGGCATAGGCCACGCCGGTGTCGATGACGGCGACCACGGTGCCCTCGCCGCGCGTGGTCATCCATGCCTCGGGCGCGTGGATCTGTTCCATGTGCCACTGCAGGCGGAACATCGGATCGTCGACCGTGAGCCGCGGGCCTCGCTGCGCGTCCGCGGGCTCGTCCTCGGGGCCCTCGGGCAGGCTCGCCGCCATCGCCTCCGTCGGCAGCGCGTACATGATCTCGGGCTCGACACCTTCGAGCAGCGGCGTCTCGAGCACGGGGCCGAGCGTCGCGAGCGTCTCGCGCGAGGCCGTCACGGTGTAGAGGTGCTCGCCCTCGCTGTAGAAGCCGGCACGCTCGACGTCGACGTCGGCGCGCGCGTCGAGATCGGCGACGAAGTCCTCGATCTCCGCGTCGCTGCCGTCTTCACCGTCTTGCGGATCGACGAAGTCGAGCACGAGCCGACCCGTGACCCACTGCGACGCGTCCATCTCCGCGAGCGCGTCGGCCGCCTCTGCGACCGACTGCGGCGTGATGTCCTGCGCGGCGAGGCCAGCGCCCTTGGGCGCGTGATCGATCGCGAGCGCGCCCCCGAGGGCAGCGAGGGCCGCCGCGGCGACGAGGGTGCGGGCGCGCGGCGAGAGGCGGGCATCGAACTGGCTGGCCATGGAGGTCCTCGACGACCCGGCGCAGGCGAGCGCCGCGATCGCAGCCCAGAATAGCAGCGCACCACCGGCCGTGCCGCTGCCAGCGCCACGGCGCGCGGTGGTTTGCGCGAGCGGTGGCCGGCCGTGGGTCGCGAAACCGGAACGAGCGTGCAGCACTGCCGCCGTTTCGGGCCGTCCGGATCGCGGCCGGCGCCGTCGGCGACGAAGGCGGCATCACCGACGTCGCGATGGGTCCCCCGCTTGCGCGAAGGCCCCCCCGACGCGGCACCATGCACACCACGGTTCGGATGTTCGGCTCGGTTGCACGCGCGCAGTTGGCGTTCGCGAGCCTGGTGCTCGCGGCGTGCGAGGTCGGCGGCGTCGTCGGCGACGCGGCGCTCGAGCGTGCGACCACCGGCGACGAGAGCAGCTCGACCTCCGGCGCCGCCGTGTCGACCGGCGGTCCCGCGCGGCCGCCGGACGACGGCGCAAGCGGTGCGCAGGGCAGTACGAGCTCGGAGTCCGACCCGGACATGCCGCAGAGCTCGACCTCGGAATCCGCCGGCGGCGTCGCGTTCGATCTCGGCGCCGGCGAGTCCAGCGGTGACAGCGGCGCGAACACACTCGACGTGCCGTGTTGCGAAGCCACCGAGCAGCCCGGCTGCGACGACGACGCGCTGCAGGCCTGCGTGTGCGCGCTCGATCCCTACTGTTGCGAGACCGCGTGGGACGAGACCTGCGTGTCGATCGCGACCTACTCGGACTGCGCGGGCCCCTGTGCCGCCCCGACCGTCGCGCCCGCCGACTGCTGCACACCCGCGATGGTCGGCGGCTGCACCGACGCGACCGTGCAGGACTGCGTCTGCGAGACCGACCCCTACTGCTGCTTGACCGCGTGGGACGACGTCTGCGTCGGCGAGGTCTCCGAGCTCGGCTGCGGCATGTGCCCGTGACGCGCGCGCTTGAACGACGACGCGCGCGCTGGTAGGGTCGCCGCACGCGTCCGTAGCTCAGTCGGATAGAGCATCAGGCTTCGAACCTGAGGGTCGTATGTTCGAGTCATACCGGGCGCGCGGAGGCGATGGATCGTGGCGGTCGCGAGGCTCCTGACGCCGCGCGTCTGCGCTCACGCGCGCCGCCACGGATCGTCCGGGGTGAGCGAGAGCAGACCGACGCGATGTTGGCGAAGGCCGGCCACCGGCAACCGGACCCGCCGCGTCATCGCGCCGCGATCGACCCGATCGTCGGCAACCCGGCCTCGCGCGCGATCGCTGCCAGCGCGTGGGCGACCGCGACGATGCCCATGAACGCCTGCGGACGTTCGAGCATGCAACGACCGCGGGGAAACGCCCTGGCGGCCAGGCCCAGCGGGATCACGCACAGCTGGAAGCCTGCGTGTTGCAGCGTCGCGATGCTCGGCGCCGCGAACACGCGGGCACGCGCGTCCTCGTCGACGAGGGTCGCGAGCCACACGCTGGGGTTGTGACCCCCGGTCTCCTCGCAGGCGTCGATGGCGAGGTCGTAGCCGCAGATCCGGGTCGCGACCACCGACGCGCGCCCGTAGCGGTGCCACGGATCGTCCGGCGGCCCGTAGTGGTCGAAGGGCAGCGGGCGGATCCACAGCAGCGCTTCGGGGCCGCCGGGGCCGACGCAACCATGCGTCTCGAACCAGCGCCGCAACGCCCGCCCGCCGTGTGTGATCGTGCCCTCGAGCCGTTGCGCGACGTCTTGCAGCGCGCACTGCCACTGCACATCGCGCCGATGCTGCCGAACGACCAGCCACAGCAGGATCAGCGGACTCGCCGTGAGCGCTGCCCAACCCGACAGCACGTGCCACCCCGCGGCGAGGAAGCCGACGTCCTCGGAGCGCGACGCCAACACCAGTGCGCCGAAGATCACCCACCACACGACGTGCGCGATGGCGACCACGCGCCGCACCAGACTCGCGACCCGACGCGGTCGCGCGTCGCGCTGCGCGGGGTGGGTGGGCACCACGCGCGCCGCGTTGGCGAGCATGACTGCGACGCCCGCGACGCACAGCGAGGTCAGCGTCGCGGTCAGCTCGAGCATCGAGAGAGCGCGCGCATGGCGTTGCGCGAGCATGGCCGGCACGCACGCGAGCCCGCCGCCGATCACCGCGCTGGTCCACAAACCCGACACCAATCGACGCTCGGGCACCAGGGCGTGCGATGCCGGATCGTGCGGCGCCATCATCCGTCGCGCCGGCATGTCGGCCCGGTGCGCGGGCACGTTGCAGCGGCGCCCCCGTTCACAACCACAGCAGCAGCTGCGCCGCGACGATCTTCGCGATGGTCGCGACCGGATACACCGCCGCATAGCCGGTGGTCGGCACCTCGCTCTTGGTGCGCTCGCACGCGAACGCGAGGTCCGCGGGCTGGGTCTGGATGCCTGCCATCATGCCGACCACGATGCTCGCGGGCAGCCGCAGCCAGCGGCGCGCGAGCAGCAGCGCGAAGCTCGTGATCGCGAGCGTGATCGCCATGCCCGCGAGCGCGATGCCCAGCACGCCACCTTGGCGCACGGCCTCTGCGAGCGCCCAGCCCGAGCGCGTGCCGACGCCGGCGAGGAACAGCACCAGCCCGACCTGGCGCAGCGTGAGGCTGGCGGTCTGCGGCAGCGTCCACACCAGCGGACCCGCGCGACCGATGCGACCCAGCGCCAGGCCCACCAGCAGCGGCCCACCGGCGAAGCCCAGCGAGAAGCTGCCGCCGCCGGGCAGCGGCACCGCGACGTTGCCCAGCGCCAGGCCCAGGCCGATGCCGAGCGAGAAGCTGATCAGATCGATCTCCGCGAGCGCGCGCTGTGAGTCGCCGAGGAACTTCGCGATCTCCGGCAGGCGTTCGCGCGGGGCGACCACGCGCACGGCGTCGCCGAGCGCGAGCACGGTGTGCAGGCCCGGCACGAGATCGATGTCGCCGCGACGCACGCGCGTGACCACGGCACCGAAGCGCGCCAGCTTCGCGTCCTCGAGCGGGCGTTCCGCCAGCGCGGGGTTGGACACGACGATGCGGCGGAAGTCGATGACCGAGCGATCGAGCTCGAGGCGCTCGTGCACACGGTGGCCCAGCGCCGCGACCGCGGCGTCCAGCGGCGCGGCCTCGCCGACCAGCCCGACCACGTCGCCGCAGCGCAGCGCGAAGTCGTCGGTCACCACCGCGACCGCGTCGCCGCGACGCACGCGGCTGAACACGACGTCGAGCCCCAGCTGCTCGCGCAGCGCGCGGGAGGGCACGTCCGGCAGCGCGCGCGTGATCTCGACGGTGACGGACTCGATGTGCACACCGACGCCGGGTGCGTCCTCGCGTGCGATCGGCTCGGTCGCGTAGTCGATGCCGAGGATCCGCGGCACCAACGCGATGGTCGCGAGCACGCCCAGCACACCGAAGGGATACGCGAGCGAGTATCCCAGCACCGGGCCGGCCTGGCCCGCGGTCTCACCGACCGCATCGATGACCGCAGCGAGCGCGGGCGTGTTGGTGGTCGCGCCGGCGAAGAGGCCACCGATCACCGCGCTGGGCAATCCCAGCCACGTGCCCAGCACCGCGGCCATGCCCGCGGCGACGGCGACCCCGCCCAGCGCGAGCACGGCGGCCTGCAGCCCGCGCCGTCGCATCGACGCGAAGAAGCCCGGCGCCGAAGCCAGACCCACGACATAGACGAACGTCGACAACCCGAACAGGTGCACGACCTCCGGCAACCGCAGCCGCGGATCGAGCGCGCCCAGGCCCAGGCCCACGAACAGCACCGCCGACACGCCCAGGCCGAAGCCGCGGATCTCGATCTTGCCCGCGAGGTAGCCCAGCCCCGCGACGGCGAAGAGCAGCAAGAGCGGGCTGTCGGCGAGCCACTCGATCATCGCGGGCGTCGATCATGGCCCGTGCACGCGGCGCAGACCGGGCGAAGGCTTTGCGCAGCCCCGCCGGCGCGTCCCGCCGAGCTTGCCGCAGCGGGGCAATCCGATCGACCCCGCGGTGGCTCTGACACGGCGATGAACCGACGACCCACCCCTGCGACGCTCCTGCTGCTGCCGCTCGCGTTCGCCTGTCAGGCCGCCGAGAGCCCCTCGGTCCAGCGCCACTACCTGCTGGGCACCGACGCCGACGAGATCGCTGCGATCGCCGAGGTGTACGAGGTCGACCCGCTCGCGCTGGCGGACCAGCTGGTCGACCCGCTCGACTGCGCCGTGCACGAGGAGCTGTGCGGCAACCTCGGCCGCGCCGGCGCGCAGCACGTGGTCGAGACCGCGTGGCAGTCCGCGCGCGAGGGAGCCGACACCGCGGAGATCGAGCGCGCGACCATCGCTGCGATGATGGCCGCCCCGGCGGCGAGCGAGTCCGAGGGTTTCCGCAGCTTCAAGCCGCCGGACGGCGTCGCGACCTACCTCGACGAAGACCTCGAGCAGATGCGCGTCCGCGTGCGCGCGTCGCAGTACACGATCCTGTGGAGCCGCTATCACAAGGCGCAGATCTGGAGCGAGTGGCTCGATCCGGATCTGAGTTGGGTCCCCTCGGCCGCGAACCTGTACGTCGAGCTGGCCGCGCACAAGGAGTCCGGCGGCTCGGAGACCGACAAGACCTGCGACGACTCGAAGTTCGACGACACCACCTCGTGCTTCCGCACGATCAGCGTCGGCGGCACGCAGACGACCCACGTCTCGGGCACGGTCGCGGGCCATACCGCGATGCACGCGTGGGAGTGACCATCCGCGCTCACGGCTGCGCGACGCAGCCGATGCGAAAGCCAGCGGTGCGGCCGTCGAACCAGCCCTCCTGCCGTCCGACGACCGTGCCGTCGACGACGCCCAGCCGCGTGGGCGCGTCGGCGAGCGGGTGACGCATCGGCTTGGTCACGAGGCCATCGCGCGAGATCACCACGGTCGCGGACAGGTACATGGTCTTCTCGGTGTAGCCGCCGCAGGGCCCGTGCTCGCCCGCGGCCGCGGCGAGCAGCGCGACGTAGACCAGGCCGTCGTGCGTGATCGCGTCGGTGATCCCCGGTCGCGACTTGCAGATCGGCAGCTCGTCCACCACCGTGCTCGGCGCGTGGGTGAAGCTGCCGGTGCTCGGCTGCCAGCGGGCGTGGATCAGGCGGTCTGCGTGGGTCCCCACGATCACGACCGCGTCGTCGTCGGGCACCAGCTGCACCGCGATCGGTGTGTCGCCGAGCACCGGCACCGGTCCGACGCGCAGCTCGCCGGCATCGGCCTGGAGCAGCAACTGCCGCGCGTCGTCGAACGACGCCGTCACGGTCCACTGCCCCACCCTCACGGGCTCGGGTTGCTCGGGGCGCTCGCGCGGCAGCGGCGGCAGATCCGGCACCCTCTCGGTCGCGTCGAGCTTCAGCACCGGGCACGCGCCGCGGGAGCTCGGGGCGCCCAGCGACCATGCCGACGGGTAGCGCAGCAGGGTCGCCTCGCCGACCGGCACGCCGGGGACGAACGCGCGACTGCCCGCGCACGCGCCCGCGACCACGACACCCCCCAGCAACAAACACCTGACGCGACGGCCCACGCGGCCCGAACGCTCGGCCGCGCCCGCGGCTTTCAGCCGAGCGCCAGATCGGCCTCAGCGCTCGCGCGCGGCCGCAGCGAGGCGCTCGCGGATGCGCCGGATCGCCTCCGCGTCGTGGATGTTGGTGGGGTCGAGCAGCTCGAGCGGCACCTGCTCGATGCGCACGAACGCGAGCTCCTGCAGCACCCAACCGCCCAGATCGCACCCGACGACCTCGAGGCTGCGGTCGCGCAACAGCTCGCGATCGCGGCAGAGTTCGTCGAAGCTCAGCATGCGCACCGTGGTCGCGATGGCGTCGGCGATCTTGGCCTCGAACAGCTCGTGCAGCAGCGCCGGATCGGCTGCCCTCGCGCCGACCGCACGCGTGACCCTGACGACGTCCTCGGCGGTGGGGTTGACGGCCAGGCGCGCCTGGGCACGGATGTCGACCTTGATGTCGTCGGCACACCGCAGCGCGTCGCGACCCTCGCGAGCGATGGTGATCATCCGCGCCGAGAGATCGACCGGCTCGGCGCGCGCGAGCAGCGGGATCACGGTCGCGTCCGAGAACGTCACCGTCGGCTCGCGACCACCCGCGTAGATCACCAGCGCACCGCCCGGCGGCACGCGCACGCGGGCGCGGCGGATCACCAGCGCGAGCGCGACGAGCATGCCGGTCGTCGCGACGATCACGGCCACGAGCGCCTCGACGGGCATTGGCCGCGAGGCTATCAGCGGATGGTGCCCGGCGATCGCGGCCTCGCCAGCCGCGCGCATTCGCGCGGGCCCCCGCGCACGCACCATCGCCGCGGCACCGGTCACACCCGCGCGGGGTACCATCTACCCGCCGTCCCGGGACCCTCCATGCACCGCTCGACCTGGCTTGCCGCGCTCGCCCTGCTCCTGTCCACCACCGGCCTCGCCCACGCGGGTGCGCCGGCCCCGATCGCGATCCCGCAGGGCGCGTCGGTCACGCCCGAGCCCGACTTCGTGCTGTCGGCGTTCGAGACCGTGTTCTTCGTCGAGCCGGTGGCGGGCAACAAGTGGCTGACGGCCGCGCGCACCAAGCCGTACTCGCTCGGCGGCGGCAACACCTCGTCGGGCGACCTGCTGTTCCGCGTCACCGATCGCGCCGCGCCCGCGCTGTCGCAGAAGTACGGCGAGGCGTCGATCGGGCCGGCGGTCAACGACCCCGCGCAGCTGCGCACCGTCGACGCGACCGTCGACGGCGCCGGCGCACTGTTCGTCGGCTACGTCGTCGACACGCTCGCCGGTCGACAGAACCTGCGCGTGGCGAAGTACCTGCCGGTGCAGGGAAAGGCACCGGTGACGAAGGCGGAGTTCGACGTGCTGTGCCGCGACCAGGCCCGCGATCGCAGCATCGTCCCCGACGGTCAGGGCGGCGTGTTCGTGCGCGGCTTCACGTGGGATCCGTCCAACGACCAGCAGCTCTCGGTGCCGTACACGCGCCACTTCTCTGCGACGGGCGCGTTGTCCTGGGACGTGCGCGGCGCGACGGTCCACCAGATGGCGGTGTCGCCCAGCGAGCTGACGCCCACGATGGTGCTGGGCGTGGGCGACGGTGACGGTGGATTGTTCGAGGTGCTCAACCTCAACGGCGTGACCGCGAAGCACAACCTCGCACCGCAGCAGGATCGCGCCAGGGTCGTGCATCGCAACGCCGACGGCAGCGTCGCGTACGACCGTGCGATCTCGCTGGGCGTCGCGGGCGCGCGCGGACAAGCGGCCACCGCCGGCGCGATCACGGCGATCTTCGCCGTGGGCGCGCCCGGCAGCCAGCGTGCCGTCGTGGTGTTCCGCCGCAACGGCGACGACGCCAACCGCCGCTTGCTCGAGCTCGACGACGACGGCACCGCGCGTCAGGTCGCGAGCTTCGCGGCGTCCGACTTCGTGTTGCAGGCCGCCGACGGCAGCGTGGTCGTGCTGTCGATCCGCGGCGGCGCGACCACGCGCTACACCCTGACGCGCTACGCCCTCGTCGGTGGCGCGCTGGCGCAGGCCGCGGTCGAGCACACGCCGGAGATCCCGGCCGCGGCGTCGGTGTGGCCCGACGAGCCCTCGCAGGTGTCGCTGTCGCCCTCGGGCGTCGTCGTGATCGCGAGCAGCGACAAGCTCGCCGGCCGACCGACGGTGGCCGCGATGACGTTGCAGGGCCAGTTCCTCGGCAGCGCGAAGTCGCCCGGCGGCATCGACATGGTCGTCGACGACGGCGCGCGCTACTTCGGCTACGACCGCAACGACGACGGCGAGTGGGTCTACAAGGGCGGCGCGATCCATCGCGACACCTCGGCCGCGGTGCGCGGCGTGAAGTGAGGACGGACCCTCAGTCGATGTTGAGCGTGAAGTTGCCGATCGAGCCGTTCCAGCCGCTGACCACGAGCACCACGCTCTGGTCCATCGCGAGGTCGACCGTGACCGAGGACTGCAGGCCGATCGCGTCGTCGTTGCAAGCGAGCTCGACGCCGCCACAAGCGGCGTCTTGCACGTACAACACCGTGTCGTAGTCCGAGCCCGCGAGATCGAAGGTGTATTGCGCGGCGGCCGGCGCGGTCCACAGCAGCGCATGCTCGGGCGCGTTGCCGTCGACCGCACCGCAGCCGACCATGGCGAGTCGGTCGAACGCGCCGATCGTGGTGCCGCCGACGCTCTGCGGCGACGCGTTGCCGAGATCCGCCTCGGGGCACGGCAGCAGATCGATGTCGAGGACGTAGCTGCCCGCGTCGGTCAGGCTGTCGATCGCGACCATCACGCTCTGGCCCGCGACCAACTCCAGCGCGAGCTCCGAGTGCGTGCCGCCGTCGGCGTCGTCGTTGCAGCCCAGCTCCGGGCCGTCGCATCCGCCGTCGCGCACGTACATCACGGTGTCGAGCGCCGAGCCCAGCGTCGAGAAGCGGTACAGGCCGTCCTGCGCGGCGGTGAAGAGGTACAGGTCGTCGGGCTGCGCGAAGCCGCCGCACGATCCCGCGGCGGTGTTGTCGCTGCTGCTCGTGTCACCGGCCGCGAACGCCGGCAGCGCGCTGCCGAGATCCGCGTCCGGGCACGCGCCCTCAAGCGCGTCGACGTGCAGGTCGAACGGACCCGAGGCGAACGCGCTGTCGACGAACACGACCACCGGTTGGCCGGCGGCGAGGTCGACGAGCACGCCGCCGTAGCCGCACCCGATCTCGAGCCCGTCGCAGCTTTCGTCGCGCACCGTCACGATCGACGCGAACGAGGCCCCGAACGTGTCGAAGCTGTAGGTGCCCGCCGACGGCGCGGCGAACCGGTAGCCGAGGTCGGGTCCGGCCCCGCCGCCGCAGCTCGAGGCGTGGCCGTTGTAGTGATCCGTGGTGTCGCCTGCGACCGCGTTGGGCACCGCGTCGCCCAGGTCCGCCGCGGGACACACCTGCGAGCCCTCACGCACGCGCACCACGAACGGGCCACCGTTGTCGGTCACGCTGTCGACCACGACGGTGACGGTCTGCCCCGCGACGAGCTCGACGGCGAGCGCGGACTGCTGACCGTCGCCGTCGTCGTTGCAGCCCAGCTCCTCGCCGGCGCAGGCGTCCGCGAGCACGTACAGCACGGTGTTGAGCAGCGAGCCGCTGGTGTCGAACGTGTAGGTGCCGTCGGCGGGGGCCGTGAACGTGAACGCGAGCTCGGGACCGCTGCCGCCGCACGAGCCCTGCAGCGCGTCGCTCATCGCGAAGGTGTTGCCCTCGGCCATGCTCGGCACCGCGGCGCCGAGATCACCGAAGGGACAACCCGGCAGCACCGCGCCCGTGTCGGACGACGACGACGACGCGGACGAGGACGACGACGCCTCGGACGATCCGCTCGAGTTCGCGTCCGATGTGGACGTGGACCCCGGCCCGCCGTCCGAGCTCGACTCGACGGCCGCGCTGCCCCCGTCCGTGCCTGGGCCGCTGCTGCCGCTCTCGCTGCTGCTGCCACTGGACCCGCTGCTGTGCCCGCCGCTGCTGCTGTCGTCGCCGCGACAGCCTGCGATCACGATCGCGAGCCCGCGAAGGACGCGTGCGGCTGGGCCCGAGCGCATGGCCCTGAGTGTATACGGCCCCGGGTTCGCGCGGCACGGCAGCGACACGCTCGCACATCCGACGCGCGCACGAATCCGCGCGACCGCATCGGGCCTCGACGCACGCCGATGCCCGCACGATACTACGTGCATGCGTTGGCCTTGGCTTGCTGCGCTGACCTCGCTGCTGGCGTGCGGCGGCGATTCCGTGGACGCCGCGGGCGGCTCGTCGTCGTCCGGCGCGGCCACGGGCACCAGCACGTCCAGCTCGACGGGCTCCGAGAGCGGCGGCGACTCGACCTCGAGCACGAGCAGGGGCGACTCGAGCTCCGGCGCGGCCGACTCGAGCAGCGAGAGCAGCGGCACCGTGCCGTGTCCAGCCAACGCCGCCCCGGCCGCGCCGACGATCCTCGAGCCGGCCGCGGGTCGCATCGACGTGATCGGCGACGACTTGGTCATCGACGTCTCGGACTTCGTCGACCCCGATCCCGGCGATGCGCTCGGCGTGGTCGCGGCCGAGATCTGGACGCTCGACGCGGGCCTGCCGAAGGACCGCGTGTGGTCGATCGAGCGCACCACCGCCGGGCCCTTCACCCTCGCCGACGGCGTGTTCGACGACGCCCCGGCGCTCGTGCCGTGGACCGACTACGTCGTGCGCGCCCGCCATGCGGACGACCACGCCGAGTGCAGCGCGTACGGCGAGTGGAGCGAGCCGCTGGGCTTCCGCACCGACGATGGCAGCACCGAGCTGTTCGACGAGTCGGTCGTGCGCGACTTCTACCTCGACATCGGACCGCAGAGCTGGGACGCGATCAATGCCCAGGCCTACCCGCCGGGCTGCGTGCCGTTCGACCGCGACTACCACACCGGCACGCTGCGCTACGAGGACCAGGTCTTCGACGGCGTCGGCATCAAGATCAAGGGCGGCTGCGGCAGCTCGCGATCACTGGACGGCAAGGCCTCGTTCAAGGTCAACCTCGAGTGGGACGATCCCGAGGTGCTGGGATGTCCGCCCGAGCGCCGGCTGCTGGGCGAGAAGAGCTTCGCGTTCCACAACGGCGTGCAGGACCACACCGCCAGCCACGAGCGCCTGGGTTACGCGCTGTACCGTGCGCTGGGCGTGCCGGCACCGCGCGCAGCCAGCGTGCGGATCTTCGTCAACGACGAGCTGTGGGGCCTGTACACCCACGTCGAGAGCATCGATCGCCGCTTCTTCTCGCGTTGGTTCGGCTCGAAGGAGGGCATGCTCTACGAGGGCACGTACTGGTGCGATCTGATCGATCAGAACATCGGCCCCGGCGACAACGACGACGGCTACTGCCTGACGCGCGAGTTCTCGCCGTCGACCTGCTCGAGCGCGGACCCCGACGGTGACCCGCTCGACTACGTCCGACTGCACGAGCTCATCGGCCAGATCGCGGCGCTGCCCGACGGCGGCTTCTATCCCGCGGTCGAGGAATTCATGGACTGGGACCGCTTCATGACGTCCTGGGCCATCGAAGGCGTGCTCGCGCACTGGGACAACTACGCCTTCTACATCATCAACAACTATCGCGTGTACCACGACCCCTCGACCGGGCTGTGGACACTGCTGTCGACCGGCATCGACCAGACCTTCAACTCGGATCTCGATCCGTGGGAGGTCACCGGCGTGCTCGCGGTGCGTTGCCTGCAGGAGCCCGCGTGCGAGGCGGCCTTCGCCGCACGCCTGGCCGAGGTCAACGACGCGTTCGAGAACTTCGGCTACCACGACCGCGCCGACGCGATCTTCGAGCAGCTGTCGCCCTACATCGAAGAGGATCCGCGCAAGGAGTACTCGTTCGGGGACTTCGCGAACGAGCACGACGGCCTGTCGGGCTTCATCGACTGGCGACCCGGCCGCGTGCGCGATCTGATCACGGCGCACGGGTTTTGAGTCGTGGACGAGACGCGACGCTCAGAAGCGCAGATCGACCGAGTCGACGTCGAAGGCGAGCTTCAGCGTCGGTGCCGCGTCGGCGTTCGCGGTGATCTCGCCCTCGCCGTACGAGCGCAGGCCGCAGCCGCCCAGCGATACCGTCGCCATCACCTCGTTGCCGTTCGCGTCGAGGATCTGCACCTGCAGGTCGAGCCGCTCGCCGCCCGAGAGCTTGCCGTCGTCCATGACCTTGCGGACGAACTTGTAGACCGAGTCTTGCGAGCGCCCGGCGAACTCGATCGACAAGGGTGAGATCTCCGCGATCGGCTTGCCCTTGCCGCCGCCCTTGCGTGTCACCGTGGGCAGGTCGATCGCCACCACGAAGTCGCTCTCGCCGGGAAAGCCGAGCAGGCGGTAGTTGTTGGTCATCAGCGACTTCTGCTTGGCCAGGCCCGCGCCACCGCCGAGCTTGCCGCTGCCCGCCAGGTGGTCGACTTGCTGCGGCTGCCACTTGAGTCCGATCGCGAACTGCTTCTTGGCCTCGCTCGCGACCAGCCGTGGCAGCGCCATGCCGGTGACCACGCCGCCGTCGAACTCGATCCGGCGTCTCACGTCGAGATCGTATTCCGCGACGATCACGGCGCCGGACTTCACGGCCCCCTCGCCGCGCGCAATCGAGAGCGCCCACTCGACCAGGGCACTCGATCCGCCGACCATGAACGAGGCCTCGAACTCGCCCAGCCGCAGATCGCCGCCCTCGAACGACTGGCTCGGTGCCCGCGCGGTCTTGAGCACGCCCGCGATCGACCCGCCGAGCTCGAGCGCGAGCACGGTCTGCGCCGTCGCAGGATCCATGGCGGGGCCCAGCGCGCGTGCCGGACGTGGCAGCAGCAGGCCGCCGGCGGACGCAGCAGCCGCGCCGTACAACAGGTGACGTCGAGTGAGCGAAGCAGACATGCGGGCTCCTGTGCACACCCAGCATCCTTCCGACCGCGGTGCTTGCCCACAGAAAGCGTTGCGCCGCCGCGCGCGTGTCGTCAGTGGTTTTGACGCTCGGGGCAGCCTCGCGATCGCTGGCGAAGACACTGCGCCGTGGCAGTGGTGCTTGCGCGACGACGGCCCGCGATCGTCTCCGCCCGCGTCGATCTCGGGGCCCCGCGAATCGCCCGCGGGGCGCGCTGCGTCCCCGCCGGAGTCCGCGTCTGGCTCCCGCCGACGCCGCGGTCTAGCATGCGTGCACGCATGCGCGCGCGATCCCGACACGCCCTCGCGATCGCAGTGCTGTTCGCGACGGCCTGCAGCCCCGTGCGCGCGTCGGTGCCCGCGTCGCCGCCGCGCGGTGCGGTGCGGATCACCCCGGCCGAGTCCGCCGACTGCATGCGACCGACGCGGCGCTTCACCAGCGACGAGCTGCCCCCGCCCGACGCGATCGACGACGCGCAGGCCGCGGAGCTCGCGTCGGTGCCGCCACCGGTGCGCCGCACGATCCGCGCGCTGGCGCTCGAGCAGCGGCTGGCCTCGCTGTTGCGGGCCCACCGCGACGATCCGAGCGGGCGCTCGGTCGACCTCGTCGCAGCGCGGCTGCAGGTGGTGATGCGCATCTCGTCGGTCGAGATCGAGCTCGACTCACTGTTGTTCGAAGCCGACTGCACCGGCGATCAGATGGAGGCCGCGCTGCGCGAGCTCGACCGGCTCGAGCGGCGGCAGGTGCTCGCGCTGACGATCGCGTCGATCGCCGTCGGCGCGGCCACGGGCATCGCCGCGGGTGTGCTCGACGCCCGCGGCAACGCACCGGGCGCAGCGATCGGCGGCATCGGCATCGGCGGCGGCCTCGCGACCGCGGGCCTGGGCATCGGCGCGCTCATGCCCCGCCGCGGCCGCGTGTCGTTCCCGCACGCGCGCAACCTGTTCGTACCGATCGCCGACGGCGACGATCCGCAGCAGCTCTACCCGCCCGCGGTGTTCCGTCTGCTCGCTGCGCCGCGCGACGCGGACGCCCCCACGCCCCGCGAGGAGTTGCTCGCGCAGTGGAACGAGATCATCGACGAGGCGATCCCCGAGCGCGACCGTCCGCTGGCCCGCGAGGTGCTCTTCGGCACCGGCGGCCTCTACGACGCGCGCCTGCTCGACGTGCGCGAGCGGATGTACGACGTGCTCGAGTCGCAGCTCAACGCGCTCGACCGCGACATCGAGCAGCTCTACGGCTACTTCGCGATCGTGCTGGGTGACCAGGACGGACCCGCGGCGCCCGGTTGACTTCGCGGCTCGCGGAGCCTCGGCGATCGCGATCACGTCGGCGACGCAGCGCCGAGCTCCTGCGACCGAGTCGCCGCGCGCACCCCCTGGGTGTTCGGTGGCGGGCAGGAATCGAAACGCCGACGGCGATCACAGCACCCTCGTCCGGTGCTCGATGCCCAGCATTCGTCCCATCACCGCCCTGCTCGCGCTCGTGCTCGCACCCGCGTGCCTCATCAAACGCGTCGACGACAAGGCCTTCGAGCTCCGCGGCGCGGCGGCCTTCGTGGAGCTGGAGGCGGGTTGGATCTGCCCCGGCAACGCCAAGGGCCTGGTCACGACCCTCGCGTCGGAGCCTGAACGCACCGTCACCACGTCCGTGCCGACCACGCACACGACGACCTACGGCAGTTGCTCGGACGGCCACTGCACCCACGTGACGACGGAGACGACGACGCCGATGACCGTCACCCGCGTGGCCCGCAAGCGCGTGCGCGTCGATTGCCCGTAGATCGCGGCGGCCACCGCAGGCGAGCCGCGGCGCCGGCTTTACAGCCCCGCGGCGATCTGTTCTGCTATCCGAGCGTGTCGCGTGCGCTCCAGCTGCTCGCCCGGGCGATGCTGATCGCGGCCGCGATCTGGCTGCTGCCGACGCGCCCTGTGGCGGCGTCAGAGCCCGACTGCGAGGCCGCCGACGCGTGCGACGACGCGTGCGACGACGACTGCGACGACGACGGCTGCGCGCCCGAGTCGGGCGACGAGTGCCCTTTGACGGGCTGCGACGACGGTTGCCGCTCGTGCGCATGCTGTGGCGTCGCGGGGTTGCTGCTGCCCGAACCCGCATCGGACCCCGGTGCGGCGGCCGTGCACGGCAGTGGCTACCCGCGCCCGCAGGACCGCGTGGTCGTGCCGCCGGATCCCGACGAACCGCTGCACGTGCCGATCCACGGTGCGCGCGCGGCACGAGCTGCTTGAACGCGTCGCTGTCGTTGCGGCGTGATCACGGCGTGCCGCGGTGATCCCTCGTTCGCCGACCGGATCGCGAGACCTCGGTCGCGCGTGACGGCGTGCCGCGCAGCTGCGCGGACGCCTCCGATCCATCCCCATGAGGCACGCCATGAGCCGCGCTGCTGGTCTGTTCGTCTGCTTGCTCGT
This sequence comes from Nannocystaceae bacterium, assembly GCA_019694555.1. GTDB lineage: Bacteria > Myxococcota_A > Polyangia > Nannocystales > Nannocystaceae > Xiheibacterium. The sequence continues at coordinate 20,196 of JAIBBS010000076.1, read as the reverse complement.
CCTGCTCACCCAAACCGTCTGTCGCACGCGCGAACCCGAGGCGCAGGAGCACGCCCCCGCGCCGGCCGAACCCGTCGCGAGCGAGCCCTTCTGCGCCGAACACGGCGTGCCCGAAGCCGCGTGCACCCGCTGCAATCCCGAGCTGGTCGCGGTGTACCAGGCCAAGGGCGACTGGTGCGACGAGCACGGGTTCCCCGAGTCGGTGTGCCCGATCTGTCGCGGCACCGCACCCGCGGCGGAGTCACCCGACGACGGCGCGCCAGCGGACGGCCTCGAGGTGCGCCTCGCGAGCCCGGCCATCGCCGCGCGTGCCGGCCTGCGCACCGAAGCGCTCGTGGCTCGACCCGGTCGCACCGAGCTGATCGTCACGGCGCGGATCGCCTACGACGCGACCAAGCTCGCCGAGGTCAACCCGCGCGCCCCCGGCGTCGTGCGCGAGGTCGCGGCGGAGATCGGTACCAAGGTCCGCGCCGGCAGCAAGCTCGCGACGATCGAGAGCGCCGGCGTGGGTGCGGATCAATCGCGACTGCAGTCGGCGCGCGCGCGTCTGCAGGTCGCCGACGCCAACGCCGCCCGACTCGAGACCCTGCGGCGCAGCGGGCTCGCGTCCGAGCAGGCCGTGGTCGACGCGCAGGGCGAACTCGCGGCCGCGAAGGCCGAGGTCGCGGCCTCGCGCGCCGCGCTGCGCATGGTCGGCGGCATCGGCGAGAGCGGCTCGCGGTACGCCCTGTTCGCCCCGATCGCCGGTGTGGTCGCGAAGCGCGACGCCACGATCGGACGGCTGGTGGACACCGACAAGGTGCTGTTCCAGATCGTCGACACCTCGACGGTGTGGGCCGAGCTCGACGTCTCCGAGCTCGACGTCTCGCGCGTCGCGATCGGGCAGACCGTGACCGTCGCGGTCGACGGCATGGGCGACCGCAGCTTCAGCGGCACGATCACCTCCATCGCGCCCGAGATCGATCCGCACACGCGCACCGCCACCGCGAGGGCGCCGCTCGACAATCCCCAGGGCCTGCTGCGCGCCAACATGTTCGCCAACGCGACCATCGCGGTCGTCGACGCCGGCGTGACGCTGATGGCCCCGCGCACCGCGGTGCAACGCGTGGCCGACGTGTCGATGGTCTTCGTCCGCCGCGCCGACGACCTCTACGAGGTCCGCCGCGTCGAGCTCGGTGCACAGGACGGAGAGCAGGTCGAGGTCCGCGGCCGGCTCGCCGCGGGTGACCTCGTGGTGACCGACGGCAGCTTCCTGCTCAAGACCGAGACCCTGGCCGGCAGCATCGGCGCGGGTTGCTGCGCGGTGGACGAGGAGCACTGATGTTGACCCGGATCCTCACCTGGTCGCTCGGCCATCGCTTCCTCGTCGTGATCGCGTGGATCGCCATCGCCGGTGCCGGCGTGTGGTCGGCGCTGCGATTGCCGCTGGATGCGTTCCCGGACACCACGCCGGTCCAGGTCCAGGTCAACACCGTCGCGCCAGCGCTGGCGCCGATCGAGATCGAACGCCAGATCACGCGGCCGATCGAGTGGGCCTTCGGTGGCATGCCCAAGCTGGTGGAGGTCCGCTCGGTCTCCAAGTTCGGCTTCTCGCAGGTCACGGTCACATTCGAGGACGGCAGCGACATCTACCTCGCGCGGCAGCTGGTGTCGGAACGCCTGGCGTCGGTGGTGCTGCCCGAGGGCATCGCGCGCCCGCGGATGGGTCCGGTGGCGACCGGGCTCGGCGAGGTCTTCCACTACCTCGTGACCGGACCCGGGCGCAGCCTCGCGGAGCTGCGCACGCTGCAGCGATGGTCGATCGCGCCGCAGCTGCGCGCGGTGCCCGGCGTCGCCGAGGTCAACGCCTGGGGCGGTGACGAGCGACAGATCCAGGTCGTGGTGGACCCGCTGCAGCTGCGCCGCTACGGCTCGAGTCTCGACGAGCTCGCGCGGGCGATCGAGGCCAACAACGCCAACGTCGGCGGCGGCACCCTCGACCGCGCGGGCGAGTCGACGCTGGTCCACGGCATCGGCATCGCGACCAGCGCGGCGGACATCGAGCGCATGGTCGTCGACACGCGCGAGGGCGTGCCGATCCGCGTCGGTGACGTCGCTCGGGTGGTCGAGGGCCGCGAGTTGCGACGTGGGGCGGTCACCGCGGACGGACGCGGTGAGGTCGTGCTCGGACTCGCGTTCATGCTCGTGGGCGAGAACAGCCACGACGTCACCGGACGGGTGCGGCTGCAGCTCGAGGAGGTGCGCAAGAGCCTGCCCGAGGGCGTCGACGTCGAGCCGGTGTACCAGCGAACCACCCTGGTCGACCGCGTGCTCGACACGGTGCGGACGAATCTGCTCGAGGGCGCGTTGCTGGTGGTCGCGGTGTTGTTCGTCTTCCTCGGTCACCTGCGCGCGGGCATCATCGTCGCGCTGGCGATCCCGTTGTCGATGCTGTTCGCATCGAGCCTGATGCTGCGGCTGGGCATCGCCGGCAGCCTCATGAGCCTGGGCGCGATCGACTTCGGCCTGGTGGTCGACAGCTCGGTGATCCAGATCGAAAACGTGATGCGCCGCGTGGCCGAGCATCGCGGTGCGACCCCCCGGCTCGAGCTCGTGCGCGACGCGGTGATCGAGGTTCGCAAGCCCACGCTGTTCGGTGAGCTCATCATCGCGATCGTCTATCTGCCGATCCTCACGCTCGAGGGCATCGAGGGCAAGCTGTTCCGACCGATGGCACTGACGGTGCTGCTGGCGCTCGCCGGCTCGATGCTGCTGTCGTTGACGCTGGTGCCGGTGTTGGCGAGCTTCGGCGTGCCGCGGCGCGTGGCCCATCGTTCGTCGCTGCTGGTGCGGGGACTGACGCGGCTGTACCGTCCGGCGCTGGGCTTCGCGCTGCGGTGGCCCACGCTGATGTTGGGACTCGCGGCACTGCTGGTCGTAGACGCCGGCGCGCTCGCGACCCAGCTGGGCTCCGAGTTCGTGCCACGCTTGCGCGAGGGCGCGGTCGTGATCAACACGGTGCGCCTCGCCGGGGTCTCGCTCGACGAGTCGATCCGTTACGGCACCCAGATCGAGCGCGTGTTGTTGGACGAGTTCCCCGACGAGATCGAGCGGGTGTGGACGCGAACCGGCAGCGCCGAGATCACCACCGACCCGATGGGCGTGGAGCTGTCCGACGTCTTCGTCATGCTCACGCCGCGCGAGCGCTGGACCCGCGCGAGCTCGCAGGACGAGCTGGTGCAGCGCATGGACGAGGCGCTCACCGGCCTGCCCGGCATGCGCACGATCTTCACCCAGCCGATCGAGATGCGCGTGAACGAGATGATCGCAGGCATCCGCGCCGACGTCGGGGTCAAGGTCTTCGGCGACGACTTCGAGGTGCTCGAGGCCAAGGCGCGGGAGATCGAGGCGGTGTTGCGCGAGATCCCCGGGGCCGCGGACGTGCTCACCGAGCAACTCACGGGACAGCCGGTGGTGCAGGTCGTCGCCGATCGCGAGGCGATCGCACGGCACGGCATCCCCGTGCGCGAGGTGCTGGGCATGGTCGAGGCCGTGGGCACGCGCGAGGTCGGCGTGATCCAGGACGGCGAGGCCCAGTTTCCCATCGCACTGCGTCTGGGCGAACGCGAGCGCAGCGATCCCGCTGCACTGGCGCGCATCCTCGTGACTGCCGCCAACGGTGACAGCATCCCGCTCGCGCGCCTGACCGACATCGACACGGTCGAGGGTCCATCGACCATCCAGCGCGAGTGGGGACGGCGGCGCGTGGTCGTGCAGGCCAACGTGCGCGGCCGCGACGTCGGCAGCTTCGTCGCCGACGCGCAGCAGGCCATCGCCGCGCAGGTCGAGCTGCCCAGCGGCTACTACGTGCGGTTCGGCGGCCAGTTCGAACACCTCGAGCGCGCACGCACGCGGCTGTTCGTGGTCGTACCGCTGGCGCTGTTGTCGATCTTCGCGCTGCTGTACGCCAGCTACGGCCGCGTGGTGGATGCCGTGCGCGTGTTCACCGGTGTGCCGTTCGCGGCGCTGGGCGGCGTGGTCGCGCTGTGGCTGCGCGACATGCCGCTGTCGATCTCGGCCGCGGTCGGGTTCGTCGCGCTCTCGGGCGTCTCGGTGCTCGCCGACATGGTGCTGGTCTCGAGCGTGCGCGCCGGCGTCGCCCGCGGGCTCGCGCTGCGCGAGGCGATCGAGCAGGCGGCGTTGGGACGGCTGCGGCCGGTGCTGATGACTGCGCTGGTGGCAGCGCTGGGTTTCGTACCGATGGCACTCAACACCGGCTTCGGCGCCGAGGTGCAGCGGCCGCTGGCCACCGTCGTCATCGGCGGCGTGATCTCGTCGACGCTGCTGACGCTGATGGTGCTGCCGGTGTTGTACGACCGCATCGGCGGCGCCGGCTCGACGCTCGCCGCACCGCGGTCTGCGGGCGGAGGCACCGCGCGCGCGTTGGCCACGATCTCCATCCTCGTCGCGACGCAGCTCGCGTTGTTCGCGGGGTACATCGCGTGGCGCTGAACCACGCCCGGGAAAGTCGGTGAAGCGATGCAACTGTTGTCATGGTTCCTGCTCGTGGCCTCGCCGGAGGCCACCGCGTGCGAGGGCACGCTCACGCGCGACACGGTCGTGGCCTGCGCGCGGGCGAATAGCCCCACCGTGCTCGCCGACCGCGAGCGCGTTGCGGCGGCCGCCGGCGATCGCGAGGCCGCACGCGTGCTGCTGCCGTCGAACCCCGAGCTTTCGTTCAGCGCGGCCCACCGCGTCAACGATCGTGGTGAGGACGCGCGCAACCTGTACGGTTCGCTGTCGCAGGAGCTCGAGCTCGGCGGGCAACGGCGCAAGCGGATGGAGGTCGCGGCCGCGGCCGAACGCGCGGCGAGCCACCGTGTCGCGGTGACCGAGCGCGACGTGGTCGCCCAGGCCCTGTTCGCGTACTACGACGCGCTCGCAGCCCGGCGCGAGATCGAGGTCGTGCAGGGCACCACCGACACCGCGGTGCGACTCGAGGAGGCCGCCCGCGGCCGCACCGAGGCCGGCGCCGGCGCTGCGATCGAGGCGGACCTCGCCGCGGCCGAAACCGTGGGTCTGCGCGAGCAGCTGGCGTTGGCGCGGGGACGGGCCGAGGCTGCCGAGGCCCGGCTCGCGGCGCTCGTCGGCCGGCAACCCGGCGCGGCGCTGCAGCTCGAGGGCACGCTGGAGCCGCTGACGACGACGGCGCGCGCGAGCGTCGACGAACGCCCGGAGCTCGGCGAGGCCATCGCGGGTGAGCGCGTCGCGAGCGGCACCATCGATCGACTCCGTCGCATGCGCGCACCCAACCTGCGCGTGTCGTTCATCGCGCAGTACGACGGCTATCGCGAGCGCGTGCTCGGCGGTGGCCTGTCGCTGCCGATTCCCCTGCCAGCGCCGCTGGGCCGCACGTACAAGGGCGAGCTCGCCGCTGCGCGGGCACACGCGCGGCAGGCCCGGGCGCGCACGCAGGCGGTCCGCCGCACGCTCACGCTGGAGGTCGCGCTGGCCCAGGCCGAGATGCGCGCGCGCAGCTCGGCCGCTGCGGCCTACGCCGCCGAGACGATCGCGCGCGCGCGCGAAGACCTGCGACAGATCGCCGACCACGCCGCCGCCGGGCGCATCGATCTACGCGAAGCCCTGCTCACCCAGCGAATCCTGCTGGGCCTGTTGTTGCGACAGGTCGAGGCGCAACACGAGCTGTGTCGCGCGTCGGTCGAGCTCGCGCGCGTGCTCGGTGCACTCGACGCGGCGGGCGCGGGCGAGCGCTGAGCGTCGCGCGACGACCGAGCCCGCGACAGGTCACGGGCACGGCGGCGAGCCGACGTCGTCGCACCACGTCGCCGTGAACGGCCCGTGCACCATCCAGTCCGGATCCGCACCGGTGACCAGCCCCTCGATCACCGGCACGTCGGCATCCGGGCCCGCGAATGCGGTGACCAGCATCGTGGCGTCGGTGGTCCACGACTCGCCCTCGATCCACACCGTCAGCACCGCCGGCCACTCGCCCGGCTGCGGATCCAAAGGCGGCACGAGATCGACGACCACGGCATCGAGCGGCAGCATGCCCGCGAGACCGCGCTCGATCTCGTCGGCGAGCACGTCGAGATCCGCCGCAGCGAGCACGCGGAAGCCGGCGTCGCAGCGGCCGCCGCCGATCGCGGCGAACACCGCCGCGTGCGCGACGACGTCACCCAGCGGCGTCGAGCCGATGATGTTGGCATCGAGCATCCGCGGCAGCGTGCAGATCGTCGGGCCGCCGACGTCGCCCATGATCCCGTCGACGAAGTCGACCTTGACGCCTTCGTCGAGCGGACCGTCGTCGTCGCCGTCGACCGAGCTCGTCATCGGCGGGATGCTGGTCGCCGTCGGGGAGGCCGTGCTCGCGCTGCTCGCACTCGCACCGCCGCTGCCGCCACCGGTGCTGCCGCCCTCGGCCGAGCCCTCGCCGCTGGGGTGACCGACGACGGGGCCGCAGCCGATCGACAACACGAGCACGGCGAGACGGCGGCCTGCGCGGGGCATCATCGTGCGGCCATCGTACGCGCATCGGCGAGCGGCCGGGGCGGCGGCAAGCTCGCCGGCTGCATCGCGACACCGGTGTCGCGATCGGAGGATGTTGCGCGAGCCCCATGCCCACGGGGCCGCGGGATGCTACGCTCGTGACGGGTTGGATCGAGACGCAGCACTTGGGCTGCGACGGACCGATCGGCTGGATGATGGAACGATGATGTCGATGCGAACGATGGGGTGGTCTCTTGCAACGATGGTGGCGCTGCTGGGCTTCGCGCGCCCGGCCCACGCGATCGAGGTCGCGTGCCGCACGATGGACGGCAGCTGCACCGTCTCGAACGATCCGTTCGACAGCATCAGCTGCAGCTGCAACGACACGGGTGGAGACGAGAGCAGCGGCGGGGACATGTGGGCCGACCTCACCGAGGACGAGCTGATGGAGATCTGCCTCGCCGAGGTCGCGTTCTGCGGCGCGGGTGGCTCGGGCAGCACCAGCGTGGGCACCAGCGTCGGCACGGTCGGCACGGACACCGGCGGCAGCTCGTCGGTCGGCGCCGAGTCCTCGACCACCGCGCCGCCGGACACCGACAGCGGCACGACCGCGGCGAGCGAGACCGGCTCGGGCTCGGGCTCCGGCGGATCCGACACCGGTGTCATCGACAGCACCAGCGACGGTGCGAGCAGCAGCGGCGGTGGCTCGGCCACCGGCGGCAGCGCGTCGGACTCCGCGTCCGCGTCGGCCACCGGCGCGAGCGCTTCGGACTCCGCCAGCGCGGGCTCGGCGAGCGCGGGCGACGAGTCCTCGAGCAGCGGCGCCGGCGAGAGCAACGGCAGCGGCGGCTGCAGCTGCGACCTCGATGGCAACGCGCCCGGATGGTCGGTGCTGGGCGTGTTCGCGGCGGTGGCACTTCGCCGACGTCGTCGCTGAAGCGAACGCGGTCGGGAACTTCGTCGGCGGCGCCGTGTCTGGTGCCGCCAACGGAGTCCCGATGACGCGCGTGCCCGATCTCGACCGGACCAACGTCCCTCGTCCCGCGCGAACGATCGCGATCGCGACCGTCGCGGGCGCGCTCGCGCTGGGCGCAGGTGCGCTGCTGCTCGCGAACCGGGCGGCGCCACCCGAGTTCGTCGACGCCGCGGCGAGCGACGACACGCCCGCGAGCGACATCCCCGAGGCCGCCGAACCGCGCTTCGCGGCGCCCGGCGAGCCCGCGCGCAGCGACACCGGGCTGCTGGGGCAAGCGCAGTCGAGCGCGGTCGCGACGCCCTACGGTGGTGCCTTCGCGGTCGGCAACGACGACGAGGACGTGTGGGGTGGCCTCTCGGGCACCGAGGTCGGCGAGGTCGCGGGCACCGCGGGCCTGGGCCTGGTCGGCACGGGTCGCGGCGGCGGTGGCACCGGCGAGGCCACGATCGGCCTGGGCAGCGCCGGCATGATCGGATCGAGCGGGCGCGGCTTCGGCAGCGGCTTCGGTCGCGGCACTCGCTGGCGCGAGAGCGCGATGCTCGAGTCGGCCAGCGGCGACGAGTACGCGCACGTCGAGGAAGCCGGCTTCGTCGCGATCGCCGACGACGCGAAGTCGACCTTCGGCGTCGACGTCGACACCGCCTCGTACACCAACGTGCGCCGCTTCCTCGACAGCGGACAGCTGCCACCGGCGGACGCGGTCCGCATCGAAGAGATGATCAACTACTTCGACTACGACCTCGACCGTCCCAGCGGCGGCAAGCCCTTCGCGGTGGAGTCCGAGGTCGCGACGTGCCCGTGGGCCAAGGACCACCTGCTGGTCAAGCTCGCGCTGCAGGGCGAGAGCATCAACCCCGAGGACGCGCCGGCGCGCAACATGGTCTTCCTCATGGACGTGTCGGGCTCGATGTCGGGACCCGATCGCCTGCCGCTGTTGCGCGACGCGCTCGAGCTCATGGTCGATCGCATGCGTCCGCAGGATCGCGTGGCCATCGTGGTGTACGCCGGCGCGTCGGGCATCGTGCTCGACTCGCAGCCGGGCACGCAGAAGGCCCGCATCCGCGCCGCGCTGAAGAACCTCGAGTCGGGCGGCAGCACCAACGGCGGTGCCGGCATCGAGCTGGCCTACCGCGTGGCCGAGCGCAACTTCATCGAGGGCGGCAGCAACCGCGTGATCCTGGCGACCGACGGCGACTTCAACGTCGGTGTGCAGAGCCACAAGGCGCTGGTGAAGCTGATCGAGTCCAAGCGCGACTCGGGCGTGTTCCTGTCGGTGCTCGGGGTCGGCCGCGGCAACCTCGACGACGACACGATGGAGGCGCTGGCGGACAAGGGCAACGGTCACTACGCCTACCTCGACTCGCTCGGCGAGGCGCGCCGCGTGCTCGCCGACGGCGCCACCGGCACGACCGTGACGATCGCGAAGGACGTGAAGATCCAGGTCGAGTTCGACCCCGACGAGGTCGCGAGCTGGCGCCTGATCGGCTACGAGAACCGCAAGCTCGCGCACGCGGACTTCGACGACGACCGCAAGGACGCCGGTGAGATCGGCGCGGGCCACAGCGTCACCGCGCTGTACGAGATCGTGCCGCGCCGCGGCGAACGCACCGGCGATGGCACGCTCATGAACGTCGCGCTGCGCTACAAGCTGCCCGCCGGCGACACCAGCACGCTGCTGACGCACGACGTCAGCGCCGATCCGCGCTCGCTCGCGTCGGCCTCCGACGACCTGCGCTTCGCCGCCGCGGTGGCGCAGTTCGGCATGCTGCTGCGCAACTCGTCGCATCGCGGCACCGCGACGTGGGCCAGCACGGTCGCGCTCGCCGATGGTGCCTCGGGCGAGTCCGGCTGCAGCCGCGGCGAGTTCGTGCGCCTCGCCAGCCAGGCCGCGAAGCTGGCCGGTGCAGGGGTCAAGACCGTCGTGCGCGAGAGCTGCCGCAGCTGAGAGCAGACCGACCGCGAACGCTGACGGTCTCTCGTCGCGAAGCGACAACCGGCTTGGCCGCGCACGGGGAGAGGAAGCCGAGCTTGCTCTCCATGGGCTGAGAGCCCGACAGCGAATGCTGACGGGCTCTCGTCGCGAAGCGACTGGAAAGAGAGGGGTCCCGTGACCGGCTTGGCCGGGCACGGGGAGAGGAAGCGGAGCTTCCTCTCCAAAGACTGAGTCGCGCGACGACGCTGCCGCGAACGTGATCCCGCTCGCGGTCGCGACCCCGCTCGCGTCCTGCGACCCCGCGGTTGGGGGCTCGCGCCCCTTGGGCCGCCGCGCGCGAGCTGCTAGCGATCATCGGCATGATGCTCCGCGATGGCGGTCGCACGCTCGCCCTGCTCTCGCTGCTCGCCGCGTGCGGCGACGGCTCGCCCGCGACCGACGACGGCGGCACGACCGGCGGCAGCGCGGGCACGAGCGGCGGCGCGACCTCGACGAGCGCATCGAGCACCGTCGCCGACACCAGCACCGGCGGCAGCGACGACGGCACCGCCGCCAGCAGCAGCGGTGGCGGCAGCGACGACACCGGCACCCCCGTCGGCGAGGGCGGCTGCGCCGGTGAGGGCGCGCCGCTGACCGAGCTCGAGCGCACGATCGCCGAGCTGCCCGCAGACACCTGGTGGACCGCGACCGACACGCCGCTGCGCGCGGCGTGCCCCGCAGACCTCGACGCGTACCACTGCAGCTCGGTGGTGGCGGCGTGGAGCGGTGGCACGTGGGATCCGGTGCACCGGCAGATGCTGATCTTCGGGGGCGGCCACGCCGACTCGCCCGACAACACGCTGTACGCGTTCGACCTCGGCACGCTCGCGTGGTCGCGTCTGACCGAGCGCTCGTCGCAGGATCTGATGAACGCCGACCCGCTGCCCGACGGACAGCCGGCCTCGCGCCACAGCTACGACGGCGTGCAGTACCTCGCGGACGTCGAGCGACTGTTCGTGTGGGGCGGCTCGCGGTGGATGGACGGCTACGGCACCGACGTCACGTGGATCTTCGATCACGACGGGGGCTGGACCAACCAGATGGTCACGCCGCAGCCGGGCGCGGGCGGCTACTCGCACGCGACTGCGTACGATCCGGACTCCGGCGCCGTGATCGCGCACCTGGGCAACAACCTGCAGCGCTACGACTACGCCAGCAACACCTGGGAGCAGCTCGAGGACTACGGCTTTCCGCCGTACTGGCCGCGCTACGCCGTCAGCGGGGACAAGCGCGCCACCATCGACACCTCGCGCGGCCTGTTCTTCGCGTTCGGCGGCGGGCTCTACCTGGTCTACGACATCGCCGCGGACGCGCACGTGACCGACGACTGGATCACCCAGGGCGGCGCGAGCTTCGACAACATCGACGCGGTCGACGGCTACGACGGCCAGCACATCGTCACCGGCGGCGGCGAAGTCATCACCGCCGCTTCGCCCGGGGTCGACTACGACCGCGCCGGCGATGCCCTGGTCGCATTCGTCGGCGGCGCACCGTGGCGCCTCGATCTCGCGAGCAAGACCTGGACCCTGGGTTCGGCCGACGGCGCGCCGCCCGAGGTCACCAACAGCGGCGGGACCTTCGGTCGCTGGCGCTACATCCCCCGCGTCAACGCGTTCCTGCTGGTCAACAGCGTCGACGAGGACGTGGTCTTCTACAAGCACACCGCGGAGTGCGGCCCATGACGATTCGAGTGCTCGCCTGTCTGTCGTCGCTGCTGCTGCCGGTGGTGGCACACGCGGCCGAGATCCCTGCCGATCCGACCAACTACCAGACGCTGCTGCCGACGCTGCAACCCGGCGACACGCTGGTGCTCGCGCCCGGCACCTACCCGCGGCTGACCATCGATGGACTGCACGGCACCGCGGATGCGTGGATCACCATCACCGGTCCGGAGTCGGGCGACGCCGCGGTGGTGGTGGGCGACAGCTGCTGCAACACCGTGCAGCTGTACGACGCGTCGTTCGTGGCCGTGCGCAACCTGACCATCGACGCGATGGGCCAGCCGGTCGACGCGGTCAACGCCAAGGACACGCCGTCGCACGACATCCTGATCGAGAACAACATCATGCAGGGCTTCCCCGCCGGCGAGCAGCAGATCGTCGGCGTGAACACCAAGACCACGGTGTGGAACTGGACCGTGCGGGGCAATCGCATCATCGAGCCCGGCACCGGCCTGTACCTCGGCGGCTCCGAGGGCGACACGCCGTTCATCGCCGGCACGATCGAGGGCAACGTGGTCGTGAACCCGGTCGGCTACTGCATGCAGGTCAAGCACCAGAACGACTACGCCGCACTGCCGGACATGCCCGCGGGGCCCAACGCGACCATCATCCGTCACAACATCTTCATCAAGGACGACCGCGAGAGCCCCGACGGCGATCGCCCCAACCTGCTGGTCGGCGGCTTCCCCGACAACGGCCCCGGCAGCGAGGATCGCTATCACATCTACGGCAACCTGCTGCTGTACAACCCGCGCGAGGCGCTGCTGCAAGCCACCGGCCGCGTGTCGATCCACGACAACCTCTTCGTCGGCAGCAACGCCGGCTTCGCAGCGCTGGTGGTGACACCGCACCAGGGCAAGTCGGTGCGCTCGGCCTACGTCTACAACAACACCGTGTACGGCGACGGCACCGCGATCGCATTCTCCGAGGCCGCGAGCGAGGACGACGCGGTGGTGGGCAACCTCCTGCTCGCGGCGACCGGGCTGTCGGGTCCGATCGCCGATGCCCGCGACAACCTCGAGGCGCCGCTGGCCGACGCGGGTCAGTACGTCGCGATGCCGGCGGTGATGCTCGGCGCGATGGACTTCTATCCCTTGCCCGGCGCAGTCGAGGGCAGCGCGCTCGATCTGTCCAAGATGGCGGGCGAGCCGGAGTTCGACCGCGACTACAACGGCCAGGCCAAGGGCGGGCTGACGTTCCGCGGCGCGTACGCGGGCGCCGGCGACGATCCGTGCGGTCCGCTCGACGACGTCGTCGACGATTGCGCTGCCACCGGTGGCGACACCGGCGGCAGCGAGTCCGGTGACGGCGGCTCCGACTCTGCGGCCGACTCCGGTGGTGGCAGCGTCGGCGGCAGCGACGGCCCCGGCGACGGCACCGCGGCGAGCAGCGCCGGTGGCAGCGGCGACACCGGCGGCTCGAGCGGCGGCAGTGCACAGGACGAGGGCAACGGCGGTTGCGGCTGCAACGGCGCGCGCACGCGCGAGCCTGCGTGGTGGTGGCTCGCGCTGGGCGTGGGCCTGCGGCGCTCACGGTCGCGCGAGCGCACGCGCGCGCACCGGCGCGTCGGGGTCGTCGCGATCCGCCAGTGACGGCAGCGCGGCCGTGGCCAGCGCACGCACGCGCGCGGGCTCGCGGCCCAGCGCGTGGAGGATCTCCGCGAGCGCCAGCGTGCTCGCGGCGCGCAGTGCCGCGTCGACGTCGTCGGCTTGTCGCAGCGCGACCGCGCGCTCGGCCGCGTGCAAGCCCGCCTGCGCGTCGCCGCGGGCGAGCCACGCCTGCGCGAGTCCGGTCAGCGGGTACGCCAACAGCGGGTGCGTCGCGCCGTGCCGCGCCTCGAGCAGCGCCAGCGCGCGCTCGTACAGTGGGATCGCGCGCGCGGGCTCGCCGTGGAGTCGGTGGTGTTCTGCGAGATTCTGCAGCACGCTCGCGCGCCGCGGATCCTCGGCCGTGAGCACGCGATCGGCGATCGCGAGCGCGGCCTCGTAGTGTTCCAGTGCACCAGGCTCACCCAGGCGATCGAGCGCGACCGCGAGGTTGTCGTGCGCGAGCAGGACCGAGGGATGATCCTCACCCAGCGCGGCGATCTTGAGGTCGAGCGCCAGCGCGTACTCGTCGCGCGCCGCGGCGAGCTCACCCAGCTCGACCAGGACCTCGGCGACGTTGTTGCGAGAGATCGCGACGTTGGCGTGGCGATCGCCGAACACGAGACGATCGATGCGCAACGCCTCGCGGTAGGCCGCCAGCGCCTCGCGTGGCCGCCCTTCGTCCGACAACGCCTCGCCCAGGTACGACCACGCGACCGCGACGTCGTCGTGATCGGGCCCGTGTGCGCGCTGCAGCGCCGCCAGGGCAGACTCGATCACCGCGCGCGCGGCTGCGGGCTCGCGCCGCTCGAGCATGATCGCCGCCAGTCCCAGCTGCACGCTCGCGGTCCACGGGTGACCGCTGCCGAGGTTGGTGTCGGCGATCGCGACCGCGCGACGGTAGTCGGCCTCGGCCTGCGCCGTGCGCCCCAACGCCCGCAGCGCGTGACCGCGGTTGCGCAGGTTCTCGATCACGCCGTCGATGTCGCCGGTGGCCTCGGCGAAGCGCAGCGCCTCGTCGTGCCAGCGCAGCGCGTCGTCGGGCCGATCGCGCTCGGCCGCCATCGAACCCAAGCGCTCGGCCAAGCTCGCGGAAAGGCGTCGCGCGAGGTGGGGCGAGAGACGATCGATCGCCGCGCGCGCGTGACCGGCCCAGCGCTCGGCTTCGTCGAAGCGATGCAGATCGTGGCCGATCGCGCCGACCAGCACGACCGCCGCGCTCGCGGCGACATCGTCCTGCGCCTGGGCGATGGCGTCGTCGTATGCGGCCTGTAGCCGCGCGATCGCGGGCTCGTGCACGCCTGCGTCGAGCAGTGCCCGCGCCTGTTCCACCGCGGCCTCGAGCGCACCGCGCGGATCGTGCTGCGCCACGGCGTCGACGCTCGCGACGCCGGCGACCAGCGCCGCGGGCCCGGCCCGCTCGGCGAATCGCAAGCGGGCCGCGAGCGCCAGCAGCTGCGCACTGCGGGCGGCATCGGCCGCGGCGGGCTGCGGCAGCGCCGGATCGTCGCCGCACGGCTCGAGGCCGTCGAGTCGGCGCAGGGTCCAGCGCGCGAGCGCGTCGAGCTCGCCATCGTCGGCGTCGAGGCCCTCGCGCAGCGCGACGAAGCCACCGCGCGCGCGCTCGAGACACGACAGCCGTGCGTCGGCGATGCGGCCGTCCTCGCACGCGGACTCGACCTGCGCGACCCATCGCCGCGCCGCCTCGTCGAAGCCGCGCCCGAGGCGTTCGGACAGCTCGGGTCCCAGCGCCGCGACGCGGGCCTGCAGCGCGTGGGCGCGCGCGGGATTCCAGTCGCGCTCGATCGCACGCGCGCGGTCGCGGCACGTCGTCGTCGCGGCGGCGGGGTGCGCCAGTGCGATCACGACCGCGATCACGGCAGTCGTGATCGCGGCGGCACTGCGCCACGGTGGCGCGGCCGCGCGCTGCACCGCCGCGATCGCCTCGCGCATGCCGCTGAAGCGACGCGCAGGCTCCTGCGCCAGTCCGACCGCGAGCACCCGACGCACGCGCCGCGGCAACGCGCGCGCCGACACCAGGCGTGCCTCGCTCGAGGCGCCCGCGCGCGGTCGCGTCCCGCTCAGCGCCTCGAGCAGCATCACGAACCACGCATACTGGTCCGAGCGAGGATCGGCCCGCGCGCCGCGGAACAACTCGGGCGCGAAGTAGGCCGGCGTGCCCGCGGGTGTGGTCACGGGCTCCTCGCTGCCCGACGCGGTCGCATCGTGCTCGGCCACCGCCTGCGCCCGGCCGCGATCGATCGCGAGGCCGAAGTCGGCCACGCACACGCGACCGTCGTCACCGACGAGCACGTTGGCAGGCTTGACGTCGCGGTGGACCAGGCCGCCCTCGTGCGCGGCCGCCAGACCGCGGCCGGCCGCAAGCAACACCTCCAGCACGCGTCGCCGCGGGCGCGGCTGCAGCAGCCAACGATCGAGCGAGACGCCGTCGACCCACTCGAACGCGATCCACACGCGCCCGCGCTCGCGACCGACGTCGAGCACGACCTGCACGTTCTCGTGCACCAGCCGCGCGGCCGCCCGCGCCTCGCGGATCGCCCGCACGCCGCCGTCGTCGTCGTGCTCGGGCCGCAGCAGCTTGATCGCGACCTTGCGCTGCAGCCGGGGGTCTTCGGCCAGCAGCACGCGGCCCATGCCGCCCTCGCCCAGGCGACCGACCACGCGGAAGCGACCCAGCCGCGCACCGACGCCGGGCTCGTCGTCGTCGTCGTCGTCGTCGTCGTCGTCGTCGTCGGGGTGCTCGGCGGCGAGCTCGACCACCAGCGCCGCGACCACACGCCGACACACCGAGCACTCGTCGAGGTGCCGCTCGATCGGCGCCAGTGCGTCCGCACGCAGGGTGCGTTCCACCAGCGCCACGATTGCGTCCTCGCTCGGACACGCGACGGGCTCGTTCACGAGCACTCGCACCCGCCGTGCTCGCGGCCGCGATCGCAGTTGCGCATCAGGCCCGCACGGTCGCACGATTGCAACGCGTGTCCCAGTCCCCGTCGGAGCCGCTGTCCGCCACGCTGTCGGCACGCTTGGGCCTGCCGGCGGTGGCACGCGACGGGCTCGATGCCGCGCTCGAGGGAATGTGCCGCGCCGGCGAGGATGCGTGGCCCAAGCTCGCGCTGCCGCGCGTGCGCTTCGTCGAGTGGCTGGCGGCGCGCGTCGATCCCGAGCAGGACCCGGCGCAGCAGCTCGCGGGCATCCTCGCCACGGACGCCTACCTCGCGTGTGCGTGCGAGGCCGAGCTGCCCGGCGCGCTGGCGTCGTTCCGCCAGCACTTCGCGGACGTGTTCGCGCGGGCGTTCGCGGGCGTTCGCGCGGCCGGGCAGGACCCCGACGACCTCGAGCAGCGTCTGCTCGTGCACCTGTTCGCGCGCAACGGCGAGCGGCCCGGTCGCATCGCCAGCTACGGCGGCCGCGGGGCCCTGCGCACGTGGCTGCGCGCGACCGCGGTGCGGTTGCGCATCGACAGCGAGCGTCGGGTCGATCGCGAGGACCGCTCGAACGAGCCCGAACGCTTGCTGCAGGCCGAGGCCGATCGCGATCCCGAGCTCGAGTTCCTCGATCGCCACCACCGCGAGACCTGTCGCCGTGCGCTCGCGCTCGCGTTCTCCGAGCTCGAGCCGCGGCAGCGCAACGTGCTGCGGCTGCACGTGCTCGACGGCCTCGGCGGCACCGAGATCGCGCGGATCCACGGCGTCGACCGAGCCACGGCCAAGCGCTGGCTGGCACGCGCGCGCGCGGACATGACCGCACGGACGCAGGTGCACCTGATGGCACTGCTGGGGCTCGACCGCGCGCGGCTCGACAGCGTGCTCGCAGCGGTGCGCAGTCATATCGACGTCTCGGTACGCATGTTCCTCAGCGAGCCCGCGGCGGTCAACGCACGGTGAGCGGTGGGCCGGGGTCCGGCCGGGCGATTGCGAGCCACCGGTGGGGACCGCGAGCGGGCGTCATGCATCGAGGGACGAGCAACGCCTGCGAGGTGGCGCACGCCTGCGCCACCGGGGCACCGCGACGCGTCCTGATTGCATGCGCACCCTCTGGCTCGCCCTGCTGCCCCCTGTTCTCCTGCTCGCCTGCGATCGCGGGGGCGGCGGCTGCTCGCGCGACAGCGACTGCAAGGGCAACCGGATCTGCAGCGCCGGCACGTGCGTCGATCCACCCGCGGCGGCACCAGCGACGGCTGCCCCCGCGAAGGCCGACGCCGCGCCGGCGGCGGCCGCAGCCAACGCCGCGAGTCCGACGCCGGTCGTCGCCGCGAGCGGCAGCGCGGTGACGCCGGTGCCACCGGTGGCCGCGCCGACACCGACCGCGGCACCGAGCGAGCCCGTCGCCGCGGGCGATGGCGACGCCGCGAAGGCCGACGCGATCAAGGATGCCGACGCGCTGCGCCCCGACACCGTGCGCGGGCTGTGCGAGAAGGAGGTGGCGTGCGGCTGTCCCGATCGCGACACCATCGACGCGTGCATCGAAGGACTCGACGGTCTCACCAAGGTGCCCACCTCCGTGGTCGCGTGCATCGGCGCGCAGACGTGCGCGCAGATCTGCGCCGGCGAGGGCAAGGACTGCATCGACAGCTGGTACGCCGAGGCCTCCGCCGCCGAGAAGGCGCGCCACGACACCGTGATGGGGATCATCGACAACTACCCCGACGGCAGCGGGTGCCCCAGCGGCTATCGCCCTTCGGGCGGCGTCTGCATCAAGCGCTGAGCGCCGCCGCTCAGCCCGCGTGCGTCTCGAGCCAGCGCTGCACCGCGTCGTCGGGCAAAGACGGCGACGGTGCGGCGCGCAGGGCCTCGCGCGCGGCGAGCACGTTGGCGCGCGCGGCCGCGTGCAGCCCCGCGTGCCACTGCGCGCGCCCCAGATCCCACAGCAGCGTCGGCTCGGGCGCACGACCCACGCGAGCGAGCAGCGCCCGCGCGCGCAGGGCCGGCGCCAGCGCGTGCTCGGGTCGATCGAGCGCGAGCGCAGCGTTGGCCTGGCCCGCCAGCGGCCCTGCGAGATCGACGTGGTCGGCCCCCATCGCGCGCTGCCACAGCTCGAGCGATGCGTCGTACTCCGCGGCGGCCTCGCGATGGCGTGCCATCGCGGTGTAGACCGTGCCGAGGTTGTAGCGGGCGATCGCGACCTGCACGTCGTCGGGGCCGAAGACCTCGCGCTTGAGCGCGACCACGCGCTGGCCCAACGCCGCCGCGGCCTCGAGCTCGCCGGCGGCCTGCAGCAGCAGCACGAGGTTGCCGCGCATGCGGATCGTGTGCGGGTGACGCTCGCCGTAGGCCGCGTCCATCGCGACCAACGCGGTGTCGAAGGCGCGGCGGGCCTCGTCGACACGACCCAGCGCGAGCAGGCTGCCGGCGCGCAGCTCGAGTCCGACCACGCGACCGGTGTCGCGCTCGCCGAACTCGCGCGCCATGATCGCGTCGGCCTCGTCGAGTCGCAGCAGCGCCTGCTCGTGGCGAGCGGCCTGCGCGTGCACGGTGCCGATGGCCCGCAACGCGGTGACCTCGAGCATCGCGTGGTCGCCCTCGCTGGCGCGGATCGACTGCAGCAGCGTCTCGTAGTCCGCCAGCGCACCGTCGAAGTCGCCGGCGCGCAGCGCCACGTCGCCGCGGGCGAGCAGCAGCTCGCGGCGCAGCTGCGGATCGTCACCGAGTCGCGCGATGCCGGCCTCGGCGTCGCGGATCGAAGGCCCCGCGCATGCAGGGTCGTACTCCGCGGCGCACAGGTGCACGAGCTTGATCGCAGCCGTGGTCGCGGCGACGTCGTCGCCGACCTCGGTCGCGCGCAGGCGCGCGGCCTGCAGGTCGTCGCGCGCGCTGGGCAGACCGCGATCCATCGCGGTGCCGCCGCGCACCAGCAGCGCCCAGGCCTCGCCGCTGCCGTCGCCGCGGGCGGTCGCGCGCGCGAGCATCTCGTCGGCGAAATCCGAGACCTGCTCGAGCGCACCCGCGGACGCCAACGCGCGCGCGTGCTCGTAGTCGCGGCGCGTGGGCGCCGACATCCCTGCGGACGGCGTCGACGCACCGTCGCAGCCCGAACCCTCGATCACGCCTTCGATCATCCGCGCGGCGCGGGCGATGCGGTTGGGCTCCGCGGTGGCGAGCACGGCGAGGGTCTCGTCGAGCGCGATCGCAGCGCGATCGAGGCACGCCTGCGTGGCTGCGATCGCGCTGCCGGCATCGCCGTTCGCGAGCGCGACGCACCCGCGCGCGGCCTGCTCGCGCCAGCGCGCGGTGGCCTCGTCGATGCGGGTCTGCAGACGCGCGAAGCCGTCGCGACCGGCCTCGCTGACGGCGAAGGCCTCGCGCAGCGCCTCGCGGCGCGCGGGCGACCACACCGCATCGAACGCCGTCGCCGTCGCACAGCTCGACGCCGCCGACACCGGCGGCAACGCCAGCCCGGCCGCGATGGTGCCGGCCACCGCCGCGCCGCCGAGCAGCCACGGCCAGCGTCGTGGCGGACGCAGCGTGCGCTCGAGCACCGCGAGCAGGGCCGGCACGTCGGGCCACCGCGCCGCGGGATCGGGTTGCAGCCCGCGCGCGATCGCATGCCACAGCGCCGCGGGCAGCTCGCGCCCGACGGCGTCGGGCGGCGATGGCGGACCGTCGCGCTTGGCCGCGAGCACCGCGTCGAGCTCGCCTGCGAACGGCCGCACGCCGAACAGCCCTTCGTACAGCGACACGCACAGCGCGTACTGATCGGAGCGCGCGTCGACCTCGCGACCGGCGTGCTGCTCCGGCGCCATGTAGGCCGGCGTGCCGACCACCGCATCGCTCGCGGTCAGCGTGATCGCCAGCGGGTCGCGACCGGATCCCGACGCGCCGCGCAACCCCGGCCGCGTGTCGTCGCCCTCGCGCGGCACCGCGGCCGTGGGCGTGCGCGCGCCCTCGACCCCGGGCGCCCACGCGAGGCCGAAGTCGAGCACCATCACGCGACCGCTGGCGTCGCGCATCGCGTTGGCGGGCTTGAAGTCGCGGTGGACCAGGCCGCATGCGTGCGCCGCCGCGAGCCCGCGCCCCGCCTGCACGAACGCGTCGACGATCTCGCGCCACGGCGGCCGCGCCTGCAACCACTGCGCGAGCGTGGGCCCTTCGACCCGCTGCATCGCGACCCACAGCACGTCGAACTCGGTGCCGACGTCGTAGACCGGCACGACGTTGGGATGGGCCAGCCGCGCGAGCGATTGCGCCTCGCGCAGCACGCGGGCGCGCCAGGTCGGATCGCGTGCGTCGGCGCGCACGATCTTGATCGCGACCTCGCGATCGAGCTCGGGATCGTGCGCGGCGAACACCGCACCCATGCCGCCGCGACCGAGCAACGCGGTGACGCGATGGCGACCGAGCCGCTTGCCTGGCCCGATCTGCTCCGGTGATGCGGCGTCGGACCGGGCCGGCGTCGCGTCCTCGCGCGGCAGCTCGCTCATCGCAGCGACGATGCTAG
>JAIBBS010000289.1 GCA_019694555.1 Nannocystaceae bacterium | reverse complement strand
CGCGCGACCTCGGCCACGATCGCGAGGCCCAGGCCCTTGCCGCGCACCGCTCGATCGGCGCGCTCGAAGGCGTCGAAGATGCGCTCGCGTGCATCGGCGGGCACGCCGGGGCCGTGATCGGCGACGCTGAGGCGCCAGCGGCCGTCGTGCTGCGCGAGCGCGACCTCGATGCGGCCGCCGGGCTCCGAGAACTTGATCGCGTTGTCGAGCAGGTTGTCGCAGGCCTGGCGCAGCACCGAGGCGGCGAACGCAGCGTCCGCGCGCGGCACGTCGTCGAGCTCGATGACGATGCCGCGCTCCTCGGCGACCGCGCGCGCGGCATCGACGGCGTCGCGCACGACCTCGGCGAGATCGCCCGGCGCGAGCTCGAGCGGCGCGCCGCGCAGCGCCGCCATGTCGAGCAGGCGCGAGGCGAGCTCGGTGAGGCGGTCGACCTCGCCGCGCAGATCGGCGAGCACCTGCTGCAGCTGCGCGGCGTCGCGAGGACGACGCAGCGCGACGTCGATGCCCGCGCGCATCGCCGTCAGCGGCGTGCGCAGCTCGTGGGCCGCGTCGGCGAGCAGGCGATCCTGGGCCTCGCGCGCCGCGGACAGGCGCAGGGTCGTGACCGCGACCGCGTCGCGCAGGGTCCGGATCACGTCGCCGTGGTCGTCGGGCGCCGGCGAGCTGCCGAGATCGCCGGCGCGCAGGCGCTGCATGTGATCGGCGATGGCGCTGACGCGTCGCGTCAGCTGTCGCGCATGCGCGACCTGGACCGCCGCGAGCAGCAACATCACCGCCACGACCGCGATCGAGGTGAACTGCCAGT
This sequence comes from Nannocystaceae bacterium, assembly GCA_019694555.1. Taxonomy (GTDB): domain Bacteria; phylum Myxococcota_A; class Polyangia; order Nannocystales; family Nannocystaceae; genus Xiheibacterium. Next base: position 6,919 of record JAIBBS010000289.1, on the reverse strand, counting down.
ACACCCGCACCGCGGAGTCGTGGGTCTCGAGCGAGGCCGCCAGCCACAGCGCGTGCGGTGTGCCGGTGGGCGAGCGCACCTGCATCTGCAGCACGCGGTGCGGCGCGCCGTCGATGGTCGCGTCGCCCAGCGTCGCGTCGACGCTCAGGTGCGTGGGCTCGAGCCGCGCGGGCACGCCGGCGCCGTCGGGGTAGCGCACGATCAAGCTGCCGCTCGCGTCGTACAACGCACCCAGCGGCGCGAACTCTCGCACGCGCGAGTCCAGCGGTGATTCCACCAGGTGCAGGTGCGGCGCGTCGGCGCGATCGAAGAGCGACACCGCCTCGACCGCGGCCTGGGCCAGCAGCGCGCGATCGATCTCGCGGTGCAAGATGCGATCGAGCGCGAGCCCGCCGCCCAGCAGCGCCGCGAGCAGCAGCAACGCCGGCAGCAGCGCTCCGACCAGCAGCAGGCGCGTGCCCAGCTGCATCGCGTCAGTCCCCGCCGACCTGCAGCCGGAAGCCGACGCCGCGCACGGCCTTGATCGCGGCCTGCCGTGCGGCGATCCGCGCGAGCTTGCCGCGCACGTAGCCGATGTACACATCGAGCACGTTGGGGTCGCCCTCGTAGTTGGTGCCCCACACCGCGGTCAGCAGGTGGCTGCGCGAGAGCACGTCGCCGACGTGACCGAAGAACTCCTGGCACAGCGCGTACTCGCGCGGGGTCAGCGAGATCTCCGACTCGCCGCACACCAGCGCGCGACGGCGACCGTCGAGCGTGACGTCGCCGGCGACGCGCAGCTCGATCTGCCCGCTGCCGCGGCGGTGCAGCGCCTCGAGTCGCGCGAGCAGCTCGGCGAAGTCGAAGGGCTTGACCAGGTAGTCGTCGGCACCGACCTTGAGCCCGGCGACGCGCTCGCCGATCTGACCGCGCGCGGTGAGCATCAGCACCGGCGTGCGCAGGCCCGATTGTCGCCACTGCCGCAGCACCTCGAGGCCGTCGACGTCGGGCAGCATCCAGTCGAGCACGATCACGTCGTAGTCGATGTCGCGCGCCTGCTGCAGCGCCGCGCGGCCGCCCGAGCACACGTCGACGAGGTGGCCCTCTTCGACCAGGCCCCGACGCACGATCTCGGCGACGCGCGGTTCGTCTTCGACCAGCAGGAGCTTCACGGCGACGTCTCCGCGGTGGGCCGGCGCGCGCCGAACCACCGCGCACGCAGATGGTACAACGCGGGCAGCACCACGAGCGTCAGCAGCGTGGAGGTGCCCAGCCCGCCGACCACGACGGTGGCGAGCGGCCGCTGCACCTCGGCGCCCACGCCGGTCGCGACCGCCATGGGGATGAAGCCCAGTGCCGCGACCAGGGCCGTCATGACCACCGGGCGCACGCGCTGGCGCGCGGCCGTCATCGCGGCCGAGGCGGCGTCGTGGCCCTCGCGCTGCAGCGCACGGATGCCGGAAATCAACACCACGCCGTTGAGCACCGCGATGCCGGAAAGCGCGATGAAGCCGACCGCGGCGGAGATCGACATCGGCATGTCGCGGCTCGCCAGCGCGATCACGCCGCCCACGCCCGCGAACGGCACGTTGAGGAAGATCAGCAACGCCGGGCCGGCGGCGCGGAACAACGCGACCAACACGAGGATGATCCCGACCATCACGATCGGCACCACCACCGCCATGCGCGAGCGCGCCTCCTCGAGCGTCTCGAACTGCCCGCCGTAGTGGACCCGCTGGCCGCGCGGGATCGCGTCCGCGGCTTCGAGGCGCGAGCGCGCGTCGGTCACGACCTCGCCGAGGCTGCGACCGCGGACGTTGAAGCCCACGACCACGCGTCGCTGTGCGTCGTGACGATTGACCAGCGCCGGCGTCGGCGACATCGAGACGTCGGCGAGGCGGCTCAGCGGCACGATGCTGCCGGCCGGCGTCACCACCTGCATCGCCGCGAGCGAGGCCGCGGTCGCGTCGCTGCCGACGCGCAGGCGGATCGGGATCTGCACCGGCCCGTCCCAGGTCGTGCCCACGTCGACGCCCGCCCGCACGGCGCGGACCAGGTCGAGCACCTGCGCGGCGTCGATGCCCAGCTGTGCGGCGTCGAGCAGGCGCGGCCGCACGTCGAGCACCGGCACGCTCGGCGGCGCCATGATGCGCACGTCGTGGGCACCATCGGCCTCGGCCACGATCGCGCGCACGCGCTCGGCGGTCGCGTACAACGCCGCGAGATCCTCGCCGTAGATCTCGACCGTCACGTCCGTCACCGCGCCGCCCAGCAGCTCGTTGAAGCGCATCTGGATCGGCTGCGTGAACCCGGCCGAGGCACCCGGTGCCTGCGTCGCGATGGCCTGTTCGATCTGCGCGATGAGGGCGTCCTTCTGCAGGCCGGGCCGCCAGCGTTCGCGCGGTGCCAGCTCGACGAACACGTCGGACATCTCGAGGCCCATGATGTCGGTCGCGACCGCGGGGCTGCCGATGCGCGAGACGATGGCCTCGACCTCGGGCGCCGCGGCCCGCACCACGCGTTCGAGGTGGGTGCCGTCGGAGACCGCGCGCTCGAGCGAGATGTCGGGGTTGCGCGTGGCCTGGATGACGAGGTCGCCCTCGTCGAGCTGCGGCACGAACGCGGAGCCCAGCTGCGTGTACAGCACGCCGCCGTAGGCGAGCAGGGCCACCGCCGGCACGATCACCAGCAGCGGCGCGCGGGCGGCCAGGGCCAGCACCGGCTCGTAGCCGCGACGCACGATGCGAACCATGATCGGATCGCGCACCGGCACGTGACGGGGGCGCAACCACGCGGCCGACAGCGCCGGCACCCACACGATCGCGAGCACGAGCGCGGTCAGCAGGGCGAACACGACCGTCAGCGCCATGGGTCGGAACATCTTGCCGTCGACGCCCACCAGCGCGAGGATCGGCACGTAGACCAGCACGATGACCGCGACCGAGAACGTCATCGGCGCGGCGACGTGGCCCATGGCCTCGGCGATGGTGGTGCGGCGCAGCGTCGGCTCGTCGCGCTCGCGGATCGCGGGCAATTCGTGGAACGCTCGCTCCACCATCACGACCGCGCCATCGACCAACAAGCCGAAGTCGATCGCACCCAGGCTCATGAGGTTGCCCGGCACGCCCAGCAGCACCATCGCCGCGACCGCGCCCAGCATCGACAGCGGGATCACCGACGCCACCACGATGCCCGCACGCAGCGAGCCCAGCAGCGCCACGAGCACGACCACGACCAGCGCGGCGCCCTCGGCGAGGTTCTTGCCGACCGTGCGCAGCGTCGCCATCACCAGGTCGGAGCGGTCGTAGACCACGTCGACGCGCACGTCCTCGGGCAGCACGCTCACCAGCTGATCCATGCGCGCTTCGATGCGGCCGACGACCTCGAGCGCATTGGCGTGCAGCGCCATCTGCAGCATCACGTAGACCAGCTCGCCGCCGCCGTTGCCGGTCGCGGCACCGATGCGCGGCAAGTCGCCCCACACGACGTCGGCGACGTCGGCGACGCGGACGATGCGTTCGTGGCCCTCGGGATCGCCGTGGCGCACGATCGCGGCGCCGAGATCGACCGGACCCTGCGGCCACACCACACCGCGCAGCAGCGCCTGTCCGCCGCCCGCGGGGATCGATGCGCCCGCGGCCGCACCGGTCGCGCGGTGCAGCGCGTCGCGCAGCTGCTCGAGCGTGACCTGGTGCTTCGCGAGCCGTCGCGCGTCGGCGCGGACCTCGAGCGCGCGCCGACGACCGCCCCAGGTGTTGGCCTCGACCACACCCTCGACGCCGCGCATCAGCGGCGCGACGCGCAGCTCCGCGAGCTCGAGCAGCTCCGCCTGCGAACGCAGCGGCGACGACAGCGTGAGGTGGAAGACTTCGCCCAGACCGCCGGTGAACGGGCCCAGCTGCGGCGGCTCGACGCCCGCGGGCAGCTCCGCCGCGAGGTTGCCGATGCGCTCCTGCACCTGCTGCCGTGCGCGCCACGGATCGACGTCGTCGTCGAACACCACCGTGACCGACGAGATGCCGAAGCGCGACAGACTGCGCTGCTCCTCCACGCCGGAGAGCCCGCCGACGGCGGTCTCGACCCGGCGCGTGACCAGTCGCTCGACCTCCTCGGGCGTCAGCCCGGGCGCGCGCGTGAGCACGATGACCTGGTTGCTGGTGATGTCGGGCAGCGCGTCGAGCTGCAGCTTGCGCACGCCGACCATCGCCAGCGCCGCGAGCACGAGCACGACCACGATGACCGCCACGCGATGGGCGACCGCACCGTGCACGATGCGTGCGATCGCGTTCATTCGTGGTCCTCGGCGGGCGTGATCCATGCCGCGCCGTCACCGGCGATGGGATCGCCGATCGCGATCTCGCCGCGCACCAGCGCGGAGCTGCCGGAGCGACCCACGACCTCGACCGGCACCGCGCGTGCGCCTTCACCCTCGCGCACGAACACGACCATGCGACCGTCTTGCCACGCGATCGCGCGCTCGGGCACCTGCAGCGCGCCGCCTTGCACCGCGCGGATCGACACGTGGCCGCGCACGCCGTGCGGCAACCGGGTCGGCGTCGCGGGATCGAACCACAAGCGCAGGCTGCCATCGGAGGGATCGACCGCGGTCGCGATCGGAGTCTGTGCCAGCTCGAGCTCGCGACCGTCGGGCAACGTGAAGTGCAGCGACGCGCCCGGGGGCAGCGGTTGCATCGCGTGGACCTCGATGCGCGCGGCCGACTCGCGCGCGAGCGAGACCAGCGGCCCGCTGGTGCCGTCGTGCATCTCGCCGACCACGGCCTCGATCGCAGTGACGGTGCCGTCGGCGGGTGCACGCAATCGCAGCAGGCCGCGCTCGAACGATCCGCCGCGATCGCCCAGCCCCGCGCCGGTCATGATCGCCTGGGCCTCGCGACGCTGGGCCTCGAGCTCCGCCAGGCCCGCGCGCAGCTCGAACAGCTCGCGTCCGCCGACCAGGCCCTCGCCGCGCAGCGCCTCGAGCTGATCGATGCGCTTGCGCTGCAGCTCGATGCGATCCGCGGCCGAGGTCGCGGTCGCCTGCGCGCGCACCAGCTCGGGCACGAGCACCTCGATGAGCACGTCACCGGCCTTCACGGCATCGCCGACGCGCACGCGGATCGCGACGACCTTGCTGGGGTAGGTGACCGAGAGCTGCGTGCGCGCGCTGGCATCACCGACGACCTCGGCGGCGAGCTCGGTGAGGCTGGGATCGCTGGGCGCGACCGCGTTGATCCACGCCGATCGTGCCGAGCTCTCGTGCACGACCGAGTCCGCCGCGGGTGTCGGCGCCGCGCCCGGCTCGGTGCACGCGCCCAGCAGTGCGAACACCATCGACCAGCGCGCGTTCACTTCGCCGCCTCCAGCTCGGCGAGCAGGAGCCACGTCTGCAGCCGCGCCCAGGTCGCAGCGCCCTCGGCCATGACAAGGGCGTTTTGTGCCGCGAGCACGCGACGTCGCGCCGCGAACAGCTCGAACACGGTGCCCTCGCCGGCATCGCGCGCCTTCTCGTGCGCGAGCGCAGCGGCGCGCAGCTCGGGCAGCAGCACGTCGCCGAGGTTGTCGACCACGACCTGCGTGTGATGCAGGTCGTGCAGCGTGGTCGCGAGCCGCGACGCGAGGATGCGCTCGGTGTCGGCGGCCTGGGCCTCGAGCCGTCGCGCCTCGGTGAGGATCTCGCCGTGTTGCCGCACGCCGGCGCCGCGCGTGGGCACCGAGATCGCGACGATGCCGTAGGCGAGGAAGCCGTCGCGTTCGTCGCGATCGACCTGGCCGCCGAGCGTCAGCTGACTGCCGCGGGTGAGCGCACGGCTCTCGACCGCGAGCGCGCGCTTGGCCGTGGCGGCGAGCTGCAGCGCCTGCACCTCGGGCAGGCCGTCGATGTCGGCGAAGCGCCGCGCGATCTCGGCCTCGTCGGGCAACGCTGGCGCGGGCGCGGCACCGGTCGCGACCAGCGGTCGCCACGCGTCCTCACCGACGTCGCGCGCGAGCTGCAGCCCGAGGTCGTGCACGCGACCCTCGAGCTCGAGCTGTCGCGATCGCACCTCTGCAGCGAAGGCCCGCGCCTCGGCGACGTCGGGCGCGAGCAGCAGCTCGGCCTTCAGCGCGGCCTCCGCCCGCGCGACCCACTCGCGTGCGACGTCCCCCTCGTGGCGCGCGAGCTCGAGCTCGCGCTGTGCGGTGTGCAGATCGATCCACGTGCGCGCGGCATCGAGTCGATGGCCCAGCTTGCGCGCGCGCTGCTCGGCGGAGATCGCAGTGCGCTCGGCCTTGGCGGCCTTGCGCCGCGCCGCACCGACGCGACCGAGGCTCCACGTCTGGGTGATCATCGCCTGCGGCGCGAACGCTTGCCGATCGCTGGGCAGCAGCCGCACGCCGGGCTGCAGCCAGATCTGCGGCTGTGCGATCGTGCCGCTGATCTTGCGATCGTTGTGCTCGCGCTCTCGCAGTGCGGCGTGGTCGATCGCGGTCGAGGGCAGCTGCTGGCTCAGGCCGATGGCCTCGTCGAACGACAGCTGCCGGCCGCTGCGCTCGAAGTGCGCGGGCTCGTCGATCGGCGGCGCGGCCTGGGCCTGCTGCGCAGCCGCGGCCGCGGACGACGCGAACGCGGGGGCTGCGATCGCGGGGGCTGCGATCGCGAGCGGTGCGATCGCGATCGCGGCGATCGCCAGCCGTGCGATCGCCAGCGAGGCGTGGGCGGGGCGCGGCGCGGGCACGGGGTGGTTGTAGCCAAGCGGGCGCGGGCGTGGCTGAGAGGAGGCTGTGAAGAGTCTTAGGGATGCTGGGGGATGCGGGGGGGATGCGGGGGGTGGGGGCGGAGCGGGGGTGGGCCCGGCGTGGGCCTGCGTGGTCTTGCGCCTCCTCGGCTCCTCGGCTCCTCGCCTCGCCTCGTCGGCGCGGGGCCGGGCTGGCCGCGGTGACGCGCCACTTCGGATAGGGAGCG
>JAIBBS010000075.1 GCA_019694555.1 Nannocystaceae bacterium | reverse complement strand
CCCAGCGTCGCGCTCGGCGTCGGCGCGGACGCCACCGCCGTCGCGCTGGCGGCCGCGGCGACCTGCTGCGCGATCGCGGTGACCTGCTCCACGGTCACGGCGCCGCCGCGGTTGCCCAGCCCCTGCATGAGCTCGATCGGCAACGGCACGACGATCTTCGAGGCGGGCTCGCTCGCGATCTCGGCGATGGTCTGGTACATGCGAAGCTGCAGCGAGGCCGGGTTGCGCGCCATGATGTCCGCGGCCTCCGACAGCTTGGCCGCGGCCTGGACCTCACCCTCGGCCGCGATGACCTTGGCACGACGCTCGCGCTCGGCCTCGGCCTGACGCGCCAGCGCCCGCTTCATCTCCTGTGGCAGCACGATGTCCTTGAGCTCGACCGCGGAGATCTCGACCCCCCACTGCTCGGTGCGGCTGTCGAGGATGCTGCGGACCTCGTCGTTGACGCGATCGCGATGGGCGAGGATCTCGTCGAGGTCCATGCGGCCGATGACCGCGCGCATGGTCGTGGCCGCGAGCTGCAGCGTCGCGGGCATGTACTGTTCGACCTCCAGCACCGCGTGCATGGGCGACTCGACGGTGACGTAGACCACCGCGTCGACCATGATCGAGATGTTGTCCTGGGTGATGACCTCCTGCGGTGGGATCTGCACCACGCGCGTGCGCGTGTCGACGGTGCGCGCGCGGTCGATGCCCAGCGGCAGCATGAACACCACGCCGGGACCTGCGAGCTGACGGCGCGCACGGCCCAGGCGGAACACCACGGCGCGCTCGTACTCCCGCAACACGCGGACGCCCGTGAGCCCGATGACGGTCGCGACGAAGAGCAGCACGGCGAGCAGCGGCATCATGGTGACGTCTCCTTGTTCGATGGGGGTGCGGGCCTCGCGGTCACTCGGCCGGCACGCGCGCCGCGACCATGTCGCAGTCGAGCACCGGCCGACCGCTGGGGTTCGCGCACGGTGACGCGCAGGTCCCCAGCAGCGCCGCGAGGCTGACGAAGTTGATGCCGGAACCACCGGGCTCGAAGCCGTATTCGCCGTCGGGCGTGGCCGCGTCGAACACGTGCAGCATCGGCTGCAACCCCGGATCGGCGCAGCTCGCGAGCGCGGTCGCGATGCGTGCGTGCAACCACCGCACCTCGCGCGAGGTCAGCGGCACGCCCAGCGCAGCCGCGTGGGCGAGCATGTCGACCAGGTCGGCTTCACCGAGGTGCGGCACCGGATCGCCGACGCCCTCGAAGCCGTCGACCGCCTGGTCGAGCCGCACCACGATGCCGTCGACGAGCTGCTGCGCCAACGCGGTCTGTCCCGCGAGCAGGGCATTGTTGGCCGCGGCCTCGTGGAAGCTGCGCAAGATGTTGCCGTTGTGATCGTTGGCCGCGATGATCGCGGGGTCGAGCGGCCCGATGCCGTTGCCGCAATCGAGCTCGCCGGCGTCGAAGCGCCCCAGCAAGCGGATCGCGAGCTTCGAGGTGCACTCGGCGTCGACGAAGTACGCCAGCAGGTCGTCGGGCAGCCAGCGCGCGCCGTCCTTGTCGAGCGTGGCGATGCGCCAGCCGTCGTCCTCGACCCGGCGCGACCACGCCGAATAGCGCGCGCGCAGCTCGGCGAAATCGGCGGCGAGCTCGGGCTCGGAGTCCAGCGACATGCACGCCGAGCTCTGCGCGATCGCCCGCAGCATGTGGCCGATGTCGTCCTTCGAGCGCTTGTTCTTGATCCACACGTCGCCCCAGTCGGGGTTGGCCGGCACGTGCACGTACTCGCTGGGGTCGGCGTCGACGCCGGGACGGTTCAGCGCGTAGTCGATCGCGATCGTGCGGCCATCGTCGGTGGCGGTGATCGGCTCGGGGTAGAACGCGCGACACAGCATCGGGCCGTCGGGGTCGTCGGGCATGCGCTCCATCGCGCGGATCCACGCGACCATGCCGCGCGCCATCGTGCGCGCCAGCGCCAGATCCTCCGGTCGCTGCCACAGTGCCGCGGCGTAGCAGACGCCCTCGAGCAGCGGACCGGTGCGCAGCCCGTTGTTGTCGGCGCCGTGGTCCTCGTGGCGGTACGTGACCATGCCGTCCTGCTTCACGACCGTCACACCGCTCCACCAGGTCCCGAACCAATACCGGCCCCGCGGATCGCTCTGCGGCCAGCCGTGCACGCGCTCGCGCGCGAGCGCGAAGTACCGCACCTCGTCGAGCAGATCGAGATACTGCGTGGTCGCCAGCGCCAACGCGTCGGCGTCGACCGGGTCGCCGACATCGGTGCGTTCGTACTGCAACGGCAGGCCGCCGGCACACAGCGGCGCGGCCTCGGGGCCGGGCCCATCGCCGGTCTCACCGCTGCTGCCGCTGTCGGCGGCGCCGGTCGAGGTCTCGCTCGTGCCGACGCCGCTCGAGGATCCGGCGCTGCCGCTCGAGCCGCCGCCGCCGGTCGAGCTCGACGTGCTGCTGGTCTCGCCGTGGGCAGGGACGGGATCACTGCACGCAGCCGCGAACACGGCCAGCGCGAGTGCGGCGAGCTCCGAGGTCGTGCGACCGCGCGACATGCCGCATGGTCGCACGCCACGGTCCGCCCATGGCGAGGAAGCTCCGTCGCTGCGCGCCGACGGCGTCTCAGCGGTCGAGCAGCTCGACCGTGCGCCAGGACTCCGCGTCCGCGGCGAGCTCGGCCGGCGCTGCCTCGGGCTCGATCGCAGCCAGGGTGCTCGCGAGCTCGGGGTTGTCCTCGGCGATGTCGGCGAGCGAGCCGGCGACATCCTTGGGCTCGATGACCCAGTCCTTGCGGCTGTACATCGTCACCGAGCGCTTGCCCGAGCTCAGCTCGAGGCAAAGCTCGAACGGATCGGGCGCCTCGCCGTCACACTCCCACGTGCGCACGCGCAGCTGCGCCTTCTGCTGCTCCTGCGGCAGGTACACGCTCAGCCGCTCGCCCTCGAGCCCCCACTGGAACAGCTCGACGAAGTGCCGCCATTGCGAGGACTTGCCCACGCCGCCGATGCGCCCCTGCGGATGCTTGATCAGCAGAAAGTGGCTGATCATGTCTCGCTGGTCGGTCGGCAGTCGCTCGATCCACACCTGGTTCACCGCGTGACGCGCCGAGTCGGCGTCGACGGAATCGGATCCCCACAGCCGCTGTCCGAGCTGCCAGGCGCCGATGCCTGCGGCGCCGAGCACGGCCACCGCCACCCACTTCTTGCTGGATTTGGACATGGCCCACCGTACCAGGTGTCGCGTCCGGCCATTTCCCGCCTCTGCGCGAAGGCTGCGGGGTACGACCCGCACGCGTCGGTCCTGGCGCGTGAGGTCGCGCCGGCCCCACCGATCCTCTGTTAATCTCGGAGGCCCTCCGCCCGCGTGACCGCCCCCGCCGCCCCGACCGTTCGCGCCGCGCTGGACGAGCTGGTCCACCAGTTCTCGGACCCCTTCGCGTTCGTGCGCGAGCTGGTCCAAAACGCGATCGATGCCGGCAGTCAGGAGGTCGACGTCGACGTCCGCTACACCCACGAGGGCGGCGACGCCGGCGTGGTCGAGGTCCACGTCGACGACTACGGCGAGGGCATGACGCGCGAGATCATCGAGAAGAAGCTCACGCGTCTGTTCTCGTCGTCGAAGGAGGGCGACCACACCAAGATCGGCAAGTTCGGCATCGGCTTCGTGTCGGTGTTCGCACTCGACCCCGAGCTCGTCGTCGTCGACACCTCGCGCGCGGGCGAGAGCTGGCGCGTGATCTTCCGCCACGATCGCAGCTACGAGCTGCTGGCGCTGGCGCAGCCGGTCGACGGCACGAAGATCACGCTCATCAAGCACGTCGCGCAGGCCGAGCTCGACGAGATCCGCAAGGGCTGCGAGCGATCGCTGCGGCACTGGTGTCGCCACGTCCACGCCGAGATCCGCTTCGCGGGCCGCTCGATCCGCGAGGACTTCGCGCTGCCCGACGCGGTGTGTCAGGTCGAGGCCCGCGACGGCCTCGCGCACGTCGTGGTCGGTCACGGCGCGGATCTGTCGAGCTTCCAGGGCTACTACAACAACGGCCTCACGCTGTTCGAGAGCCGCGAGTGCAGTGCCAGCACCGAGGCGCTCGAGGGCCTGTGGTTCAAGATCAGCTCGCCGCGGCTCGAGCACACGCTCACGCGCGACGCGGTGATCCAAGACGAGAGCTACCACCGCGCGCTGGCGCAGGTGGCGAGCATCGCCCGCGGGCCGCTCGCACGCGCCGTGTTCGCGGCGCTGCCGGGCGCGACCAACCCGCTCGAGCGCGAGGTGCTGTGCCGGGTCGCGTGCTGGCACGCCCGCGCCGGCGCGCTCGAGCAACCCGAGCACGCGCAGGCCGAGCTCGCGCGCTCGCCCGGCGGCAGCGGCATCACGATCGCGGAGCTGCGTCGCCGGGCCAAGCGCGGCTTCGTCGCCTACGCCGGCGCACGATCGCGGCTGACCGACGCACTCGAGGCCGAGGGCTACGCGGTGGTCGAGGGCCGCCGCGGCGGCGCGCGGGCGGAGCTGCTGCGGGCGGTCGCGCCGAAGGCCGAGCACGTCGAGGTCCGCGATCACTGGTGCCTGCCCGAGCCGGTGCCGGCGGGTGCATGGCCGGCGTCGTGGCCGGCGCTGCGCGACGCGGCCGCGCTGGTGCTCGCGGCCGCCGGCGCCAAGCTGTCGGCGGTGGTGCCGGCGCGCTTCGACTACGCCGAGTCGGCGATCGTCGATCGCGTCGCGATCGCTCAGCCCGAGCCGGGCACGATGGTCGGGCTCGACGATCTCGATCGGCTGCGCGCGGGCCTGTTCGAGCGGCGCAACGCCCTGGTCGTGAACCTCGAGCACCCGGCGGTGAAGGAGTTCCTGACGCTCGCGGCCCGCGAGCCCGAGATCGCGGGCTACTTCCTCGCCAAGGCGCTGCGGATCGGTCGCGGGCTCGACGACGCGACCGATACGCGCATGCTGCAAGCCGTGATGGAGCACCGGTGGCCGAACTCGAACGCATGATCGCGCAGCTGCGCGGTGAGGGCACCGCGACCGCCGCCGGCGGCTTCACGCTCGACGCCGAGAAGGCGCGCGAGAAGCTGCGGCAGTTCCAGCTGGCCGACCCGCACCGCTACGTGCTGCTGCTGATCCAGGCGTTGGCGCAGCGGGGCGCGACGCAGGTCGCGGCACAGATCGACACCAGCAGCGTCACGCTCGCCAGCGACGCGGATCCGTTCACCGCCGAGGAGCTGCAGGAGCTCTACGCGCTGTTGTTCGCCGACGTCGCGCCGCGCCCGGGGCTGCGCGAGCTGGCGCTGTCGCTCAACGCCGCGATGGCGCTCAACCCCCGCAACCTCGTGCTCGAAGCCGGCGGCAAGGACGGCGAGCCGGGCGTGCGGCTGGAGCAGCGCAACGATCGGCCCGATGCCATCACCCGCGACGCCGCCATCGCGCCGGGCGTGCGCGTGACCGTGCGCGAACGCTTCCGGCCTGGCCTCATCCTGCGCTTCTTCTCGCTGGGCAGCGAGGTCGTGCGCGAGCAATTGCTGCTGTCGACGCGCTGCGGTCTCGCCGACATCGCGATCACCATCAACGGCGACGCGGTGCCGCGGTGGACCTTCCCGCCCGGCGTGGCGTGGGCGCAGGCGGTGGTGCTCGACGGGCGCACGGTGGGTCGGCTGTGCCTCGAGCCCGGCGGCAACTCGGGTCGCGTCGAGATCGTGCGGCACCACGTGTGGCTCACGACCCACGTGCACGCCAGCGACGAGCTCGCGGGCGTGCACGCGTGGGTCGATGCGTCGCACCTGCGCACCGACGCGTCGATGGCGGACGTGGTCCAGGACGAGGCCTATGCGCTGCTGCTGCAGGCGGTGGGCGCGGCGCGGGATCGTGCGCTCGGCGAGATGGCGCGGGCGCTCGCGGGCAGTGCCGAGCCCTTGCCCGCGCCGCTGCGTCGGCTGTTGTGCCTGCGCGTCGGCGCGCACCTGCGTGCCGGCGGTGCGCGGGACGTCGATCCCGCCGCGGCCTGCCTCGCACTGCCGCTGTGGCCGTGCCTCGACGGCACGCACCGTGCGAGCGCGGCGATCGCCGACACCACCGGCAAGGCCCCGTTCGCGCGCGCCGAAGGCCTCGCCGATCTGCTCGGCGGCAGCGCCGCGCCGCAGTCGGTGCTCGCTCGCTACGGTGCCGTGCCGCTGCTCGACGCCACCGCGCTGGAGCACTTCCGCATGCTCTTCGGCGACGCGACCGGCGAACGCACGGCACTGGTCCGTCGCGGTGTGACGGCCGAACGCAACCGCGCCGCCGCACTCAGCCGCCCGCATCCCCCGCAGCTGCCCCAGGGCGACTACGGCGTGCGCGTCGCGATCACGGGCGAGGCGATCACCGGCGAGCTGGGCTGGTGCCTGGGCCTGCACGGCGGCAACTCGTGGATCCGCATCCTGCACGAGGGCTGCATGTTGGTGCAGATCCCCGTCGATCTGCCGGGCCTGGCGATCCACGCCGTGATCGCGGCGAACTTCCGCCCGACCGATCTGTTCGACGAGGTCGCACGCGATGCCGTGTTCGAGACCGCGATGCACGCGATGCTGGTGGCGTTCGCCGACGCGGGCCGGCAGATGGCGCAGCAGTGGCTCGCCCACGGCGAGGAGGCGGTCGAGCTCGAGGCGTTGTTCGAGTGCGTCCGCACGATGAACTGCGTGCCGTTGCTGCGCAAGCTCCTGCGCGGGCTGGGCATCAGCGACGTGCGTGCGAACGTGTTGCTGGCGCACCGCGGCACGCCGTGGGCGCTGCGGCCCGAGATCGACCTGCGCCCCGACAGCGAGCACCCGCTCACCGCGCTGCCGATGTTCGAGGACGGCGCCGGTGCGCCGCTGGACCTGCGCGCGATCGTGGCGTCGGCGCGAGAACACGGCACCATCCGCGTGATCGCGAAGGGCCGGCCCAAGCTGAGCTCCACGCCGGTGCCGGTGGTGCGCGCGGGCGAGCGACGGCTGGAGCTGCTCGAGGCGTTGTTCGGGGGCCGCGCGCTGCAACGCGTCGGCCGCGAGTTCGAGCAGTGGCTCGCGCGCGATCGCCTGCTCGGCACAGCCGCGGCCAAGACCCGCATCGACGCGGTCTGTGCCCTGGGCCCGTTCACCTTCGAGGCCGAGGGCATCCGCGGCGAGATCGGTGTGCTGCAGGCCCGCACCGGGCTCGCGCGCGCCGACGTCTCGGTGCAGGTGCTCGGCCGCGAGCTGGTGCGCGAACGCCCGCCGTGCGGGATCGGTGACGTCGTCGCGGTGTTCGATCTGGGCGAGAGCCACGTCGCGCCGTCGTGGGATCGCGTCACGCCCCAGGGACGCGTCGCGGTCTATCGCGCGCTGGCCCAGGGCGTCGAGCTTCTGTGCGAACGCATGGCCGCGGCCGGCGCGGAGCTCACGCCAGCGCTCGCACCGGTGGTACTCGACGCGCTCGCGGCCGCGTTCCCGCACCCCGAGTACCTGCAGGCATGGATCGCGATGGGCCGCGACGTCGACGAGCGCGCGCGGCGGTTCCGCTACCGCGAGCTGCTGCGGCTGCACGACGAGTTCCTGCCGGGGCAGGTCGACACCGCGCTGACGCGGGCGCTCGCGGCCTCGGTGCTGCCGCTGGCCGATGCGCTCGCCATCGAGGGCAAGCGCAGCCGCGCGTCCGAGCCGCGCAGCCTGCAGGCGATCGCCTGCGCGGAGCATGCCGCGGCGTTGCTGACACTGCCGGTGATCCCCGCGACCGATGGCACGATGCTCGCGCTCGACGGCGCGGTCGCTGCGATCGCGGCCGACGGCACCTGGCCCTACGTCGTCGACGAGCCGCTCGCCGGCGACACCGGGCGCATCGCGATGTTGTCGTCGGCTGCACTGGGCTCGCTGCGGGGTTGGTTGGGCTCGCGCCTGCGCAACGCCGGGCCCGAGTTGGTGCGCGCCGCACGACGGCGCGAGTTCGAGGCGCGGCCGCAGCTCGAGGAGCTCGAACCACCGGAGCCCACGCTGGTGACCGTCGAGGTCGAGACCGAGGGCCTGCGCGGCGTGGTCGGCGTGCCGCGGCGCGTGCCCGGCTCGGGGCCCGGGTCCGTGCTCGCGTGCACGCGTCGCCGCGTGGTCGCGACTGCGGATCCGGTCGCGGGCACGCCGTGGGTCGGCGCGATCGACAGCGACGATCTCGGCCTCGAGCGCGACTTCCAGACGCTCGACATCGAGGACCTCCGACGCCTGCGCGTGGCGTGCGACGACTCGCGCGCGACCGCGGCACACCGACTGGTGCAGGACTGGTCGCCCGAGGACCCCGACGCGGCACTGCGGCGGGTATGGGCGCAGCACCTGCTCGCGTCGGTGGTCGTGCGCGGCCGCCTCGACGACGGCGCGCTGGCGTCGGCCCGCCTCACCGCGGTCGCGGCCGCGCCGCTGTTCGCCGACGCCGACGGCCACCCGCGCAGCCTGGTCGAGCTGCGCGCGCGTGTGCCCGAGCGCGGCGGACTGCCGGTCGTGCGCACCGCGGGCCTGCGCACCGACGACTGGCTCGTGCACGCGCGCGACGACGTCGAGGCCGCGGTGCTCGCGGCGCTGTTCGAACAGATCGAAGACGCCGAGCCCGTGGCGCGCAAGCGCGAAGCGCTCGAGCAGGCCATGCGCTCCGCCCCACCGTTGCCGCCGCCGCCGGCCGACGCGGTCGCGACGTTGGCGATCGACTCGCGCGAGCTGGTCGGGACGCTGTGGATCAGCCCGCGCACCGACGATGGTGCCGCGATCGTGCTCGGCCGCAACGGCCACTCGCTGTCGTCGTGGCACGGCTCGACGCTGTTCCCGGTCGAGGGCGCGCTCGAGGGCGATGGCGTCGGCATCGCGAACGACTACAGCGGCTGCGAGCTGACGCGCACGCGCGCCGAGTACGTCAAGACCCGCGCGGCACTGTTGTACGGCCAGCTGGTCGGCGAGCTCGAGCAACGCCCGCTGGTCGCCGACGATCCGCGATCGTCGCCACTGCGCGCGTTGCTGCTGCGACTGGGCGCGATCTCGCTGGCCAAGCAGCAGTGGCCGGGCCACAACGCGCGCCGACTGTTCCGAGATCTGCGCGACCTGCCGCTGCTGCCGCTGGGCAACGGCCGCGCGATCTCGTGGACCACCGCATTGCGGACGCGTCCGCCCGAGCTCGCAGCGCTGGGCCTGTGGAATCCGGCCGAGGCACCGGTGCGCGACGAGGGCGACGAGCCCGAGCCGACGGCGCCGGGCGACGTCTCACCGATCGACGAGCCGCCCGCACCCCAGGCGGGCCCGCGCACCGAGGCGACGCCCACCGAGCCGGCACCGCCGCAGCGCGAGGACGCGAGCGCAGCGGCGGTGTCGACCACGTCCGAGCACACCACCGCAGCGCCGTCGCCGATGGTGAGGACGGACCCGCGCCGCGAGCTGCTCGCGCGCATCGCCGACGAGCTGCGAATCCTGCGGGACCGCGATCAACCTGCGCTCGCCGACGTGCACCTCGAGCGCATCGCCATCGACGCGATCGACGGACGGTTGGTCGCGCGCTGGCGCGACGAGTCGGTCGTGCTCGACGCGCGGCACGCCCTGGTCGCGCGGGCGCTGGCGGGGATCTCCAGGCCGGACGACCCGGCGGGCGAGCCGTTGCTGGTGAGCCTGGTCGCCTCGGCGGCGCTCACGGTGCTCAACCTCGCACTGCAGGAGGTCACCGACGAGCAGGAGTGCCGGTGGCTCGCGAGCTACGCCGCACACCTGTGCACCGCGCACGCGCGTGACGCCGATCCGGCGTGATCGCGCCCGTGGTATCGTGGTGCGGCTTCATCATGCTGCGAGCACTCGCGCTCCTGATCGGCAGCTCCGCCGTCACACTGGCCTGTTCGGTCGACGGCGGCAGCGGCGACGATGGCTTCGGTGCCAGCTGCACGCCCAACTCCGTGGTGGCGTGCACCTGCCCCGACGGCGCGGCCAGCACGCTGTACTGCGACGCCAACGGCATCGCCGGCGCGTGCATGTGCGCCAGTGCGACCGACGGCAGCAGCGGTGGTGGCAGCGGTTCGTCCGGTGACGGCGGCAGCGGCAGCGGCAGCGGCGACGACAGCGGCACCGCGGCCGACGGCAGCTCGGGCACCGCGGGTTGCGATGGCCTGTACGCCGGCAAGGTCGACGGCATCGGCGTGCCGTGGGTGTACCAGGGCCAGATGGGCCTCGCCGGTGGCAACGCGGCGTGCGCGAGCATCGGTGCCGATCACGTGTGCGAGTACGCCGAGGTGCGGATGGCCGAGGACGCCGGCGAGCTCGACGGGCTGATCAACACCTCGGCGTGGATCCACCGCGAGACCATCGAGTCGATCGACGGCGTGCCCTCGGCACCGGGCCCGGGCGGGCGCTGCGTCGACTGGTCCGACGGCACCGGCATGTTCGCCGACGGCGAGTGGGTCGACTTCGGCGTCGCCGACATCGTCTACCACCTCGATCCCGACACGTTCTACGACGGGCTCGACAGCAGCCACACCGACCCGGTCGAGCGCCCGTGCGCGATGGTCCTGCGCGCGGTGCTGTGCTGCAACGCCGGCTGCTGAACCTCGATCGCAGCCGCCGGCTCAGCGGCGCAGCATCGTGCAACGACCCTGCAGCGTGGCGCCGTCGTCGATCTGCATCGCCGCCGCCGAGACGTCGCCGAACACGCGGCCGCTGGGGCGGATCGCGAGCTTGCCGTTGGCGGTGACGCGACCGCGCACCATGCCGCCGATCGCGGCCTCGTCGACCGTCACCGCGCCCTCGACCGCACCGCCCTCGTCGACCGCGATGCGCACGGCATGCACGTCTCCGACCACGGCACCGTCGCCGCCGACGTGCACGGTCGCGCCCGACTCGATGTCACCCTCGACGCGACCGTCGATGCGCAGGTTCGACGCCGTGGCGATGTCGCCGATGATCGTGGTGTCCTCCGACAGCCGCGTGCCCTCGTCGTGGCTGCCCGAGACACTCGCGCCGGACGCCGACGCCGACGCCGACGCGCTGGTCGAGGCCGACGCGCTGGCGGCGGCGGCAGCAGCAGCGCCGGATGCGGCCGCGTCCGCCGCACGGCTCGCGGCCGGGACGGCATCGTCGGACTCGAGCTGCACCTCGATCTGCACCGACTCGGTCGGCATCTCGCTGGGCTGCGGGGCCGCAGCGCTGCCGGGGGTCGTCTCGTCGCGTCGCTTGGGTTTGAACCACGCCATGGCTGCCATGGCCATGGTCCGACGGTTGCGTCACAACGGCAAGGCGCATGCGCCGAGGTCGGCGAACTCGGCCGGTGCCTCGCCCTCGTCGTACCACGGGACACAGGCCTGGCCGTCGAGCAGGCAGGTCTCGTCGGGGTCGCTCGCGCCCAGATCGCAGTACTGCGAGCAGCAACCGACGGTGCCGTCGCAGCCGGGCACGGTCGAACGATCGGCACAGAAGCGGCCCGGCGCGCAGGCGTTGATGAACTCGCACGGCGTGCCGGCCCCGCCCTCACCGTGGGACGCGTCGAGCAGGCACGCGAAGCCGTCGGTGCCGGCGGCGGGCAGGCAGCTCGCGAGCCCGGCACAGTCTTGCAGCAGCGGATCGCAGCGACGACGGCACAAGGTCAGCACACCGTCGTTGGCGATCGAGCAGATGCTGCCCTCGGCGCACACCGGTGCGTCCGGTTCACCCATGCACTGCGGCACGCAGATGCCATAGCCGCTCTGCTCGTCGACGTAGTAGCACATGCTGCCGTAGTCGCAGGAGTCGACGCCGCCGACCGCCGTGCCGAAGACCTGGCACGGCTCGCCCTCGCGATCGGGGGTGTCGATGACCTCGCTGCAGCGCGTCGCGTTCCACGAACGACCGCCGTCGTTCGCCCACGGCATGCACTTGCTGCCCTCGGGGCAGTCCTGCCGCCAGGGATCGCACTCCAGCGACGTGTTGCCGACGTCCGACGGCATCAGGAACGTGGCGTCGCCGTCGTCGCTCTGCTCGGGCAGGCTGCTGCCGTGCTCCACCGGCGTCGGCGCATCGCCGGCGCCGCCCTCGTCGCCGCAGCCCAGCAGCGACCACGTCACGACCGCCAACGAGAGCGTGGCGGCCAACCGAGCAGCGCGACGGTGTCCTCGCATCAGCTCCCCGAGATCCGAGTATGTCGCCGGCGCCGCGGGGTGTCGAGGCGCGTGGGACGGCTTGCGTGCGTTCGCTGCCGGTTCAGGGCTCGTCGTCGAGCAGCTGGTAGCGCTCGGCGGTGGCGGCCTCGACCTCGTGACGCCCGAACAGCATGCGCGTGGGCTTGCCGTCGAGCCAGCCGGGCATCATGTCCTCGTAGTGCGCGCTGCTGGGCTCGGCGACGTTGCCCAGCGGCATCTCGAACCACAGCTGCGGCGTGTCGCCGCCGTCGAAGCCGGCGCTGATGCGGAAGATCGGGCCGTGGGGCGTGACCCACTGGTCGAGCACGCCGCCCTGCGCGTCGAAGAAGGTGCTGTCGGCCGCGACGTTGATGGAGCTCTCGCCGCCGTCGACCGCGTGGCGCCCGCGGTCGATGCCGGTGCCGGTGGCACCGTCGAGGTCGGCGAAGCGGGCGTCGGACAGGTGGTAGGCACCGGGATCGACGGTGCCGTAGCGCTCGAGCAGCAGCTCGACCACGTCGTCGAGCGCGGTCAGCAGGATCACGTCGCGGCCTTCCTGCAGCACGCGATCACCCTCGGGGTAGTCGCCGCGCAGCGCCATGGTCGCGAGCTTCATGATGAACGACGGCTGCAGCTCGAGCGCCTGCAGGAACAGCAGCGGCAGGTCGTCCTCGAGCGTGCGACGCGTGACGAAGTAGGCATAGGCGTGCATCACCAGCGCCGGGCCGGAGTCGCGCCGCATCTGCCGATCCCAGTCGCGCAGCGCGGTCACGAGGGTGTCGAGCTCGGGCCGCGCGAGCTCGGCCAGTGCCGGGTCGCTGCCGATGCGTTCGTGCGCGGCGAACAGCAGCGGCAGCAGGTCGTCGCCCAGGGCGCTGTGCGCGTCGAACTGCAGCGTCTGCATGTCCTGCACCGACAGGCCACCGCCGTCGGTGAGCTCGCGCAGCCGCGACTCGATGCGATCGGCGCGCCATCCCGGATCGAAGTAGGCGCCGAAGTACCACGGGTCGTTGTCGACGCGACCGTCGGCGACGAAGCCGAAGGGATCGTTGTTGGCGGTCGCGATGAAGCCGCGTCCCTCGCCGCGGCTGTGGGGCAGCTGCGCCGGGGGTAGCCGCGCGTCGGTCCACAACGAGCCGGGGTCGTCGCCGTCGAGCACCAGGTGCGGCGTGCGGCCACCGCCGAGATCGCGCACCGGCACCTTGGTGCCGACGCGGTAGGTGATGCCGCCGGCGTCGATGGCGACGAAGTTGAAGTTGCCGTTCCAGCGATCGACCGCGGTGTCGAACTCGTCGATGGACGCGGCCTTGTTGAAGTCGAGCAGCCCGTCGAAGGCGTTGGCGCGGAACCCGGTCCAGTTCATCAGCAGCCGGTCGCCCGCGTCGCCCAGCGGCAGCGGCACCAGATCGGTGGGCAACAGCACGCCGTAGCCAGGCACGTCGACCAGCGCGAGCGAGCGCGCGTTGCCCTCGCCCACGGGATCGTCGGGACCGCGCACCACGATGATCTCCTCGCGGTGCACCACCGGCACGTCGGTGCCGCCGATCGAGACGTGGTCGTCGTCGGGCAGTGCCACGGTCCACACGTCCATGACGTCCGCGAACGCCGTCGTCGGCGTCCACACGATGCGATCGGTCTGACCCACCGAGATGCCCGGCGTGCCCACGAACGAGAAGCCGGCAGCGTCGATGGTGCCGCCCTGGTCCTTGCTGTTGATGTGCTGGGCGTAGAACACGCCCGGCGGATCGAAGTTGAGGTGGGGATCTCCGGCCAGCAGCGGACGGCCGTCCTCGGTGTGCTCGCCGGCGACGACCCAGTTGTTGCTGCCCAGGCCACGCAGCCGTCGCACCCGCGCGAGCCCGGCGAGGCTCTGCTCGATCGCCACGGCCGTCGCCGCGGTGTCCACCGGCGCCGGCGCAGCCGGTCGACGCGTCGAAGGTGGCGCGGCGTGGGCCATCGACACGCCACCGGTGGTGAAGACGTTGCGGATCGGCCGCAGCAGCTCGATCGACGCCATCGCGTCCGCGGCGAGCTTGTACGCGATCGCGGCGAAGACCTCGCGATCGAACGACAGGTCGTTGCCGAAGCCGGTCATGGTCGCGATGGTGAGGATGTCCTGCGGCGTCCACGGCTCGGGCACGAAGTCGTAGTGCTCGGCGTCGAGCCCGAAGGGTCGCGGCGCCTCGCCGCTGCGGACCTCCTCGATGCGCGCGTTGACACCGTCGGACCACGATTGCAGCACCGCGTAGGTCTCGGGGTTGTCGCTGCGCATCAACGCGGTGTGCTTGGCGGCCCAACCCGGCCAGTCGAAGATGCGCGCGAGCTCGTCGTCCTCGACCGCGGTCTGCCCCAGCACCTCGGCCTGCCGGCCATGCGCCCGCCGCCGCGTCATCTCCATGTGGAACAGGCGGTCGCGCGCCATCTGGTAGCCAGCACCGTAGAACGCGTCCTCGTCGGTCGCGCCGTAGATGTGCGGCACGCCGCGGTCATCGATCAGGATCTCGAGTCGCGGTCGCGGCACGACATCCTCGGCGCTGCACGCCGCGATCGTTGCGAGCACCAGCGACGCCGACAGCGAAACCCGACGCATGCGATCCACGGCGTCATCATGGCGTCGGTCTCGCGGCGTTGTCGAGCCGATTTGCGCCGTCGCATCGCGATTGCGAGACCGCGCGTGGTCGCGCTGAGCGGGTTGCTCAAGCTTGTGCAGATCGCTCAAACGCGGCCCCAGCACCGCCGCCGCCGCGAACCCGCGGCAAGCCTCGGCAACGCACCGTGAACCCGACGCTGTCGCATGCATGCACGCGGCTTGGCACGACCGCTGCTCTCGCCGCCAGGCATGCGCAACGCAGGGCGAGGCACTTCCATCCTCCTTCTCGCATCGTCGTTCGGGCTCGCGTGCTCGAGCGAGGACGACAGCCAGGCCACGACGCTGGCGACCACGGTCGGCAGCGGGCCGACCACGGTCGCCGACGACGGTGGCTCCGGCGATGCCGACGGTGACGGCGGCACCGGCGAGTCCGGCGTCGATCCCAGCGCCGATTCCAGCGGCGGCAACGATGGCGAGTCCAGCGATCCCACGCACGATCCGACCACCGAGGGCGGCACCTGCGACTTCGACATGACCGCGGCCATCCGCCTCACCGTCGACGTGAGCTGGGAGGCCGGCATCGCGGTGCTCGAGGGCGGCGGCGCGATCGACATCTGGCTTCTGGCCGACCTCGACGCCAACGGTGGCGACGTCGCCGTCAGCGGCCGCGTCTGTCGCATCGCGTTGCCCGACTTCCAGACCGGGCTGCTCGCGGGCAACGAGACCTACGGCACCATGTTCCCCGACGCGATCTGGAACAGCGCGTCGATGCCGACCATCGACGCGACCGCGTCGATCTCCAGCATGGACCCGGGCGCGACGCTGCACCTCGAGCGCGGCGCGGTCGTGCTCGGCGGCGAGATGGCCGATCCGCTCAACGACGCGTGGCCGTCCGACTGGCACTCGCTCGCGACCGCCGACCACGACGGCGACGGCGCGCCCGGGGTCACCGCGGTGGCCAAGACCGGCGGCAACTATGCCTATCCGCGCATCGACATCCTCAACAGCAACGCGCGCGCGCAACAGCTGTACCTGGTCTCGCGCACGATCCTCGAGTTCGACGGCATGATCGACAGCTGCGACGACGCCAGCGGTGCCGCGACCATCTCGATGGAGAACCACAACGTCGGCTGCGCCACCGTCGGCGGCGGCAGCTGCAGCGACGGCCAGACCACCACGCTGGACAACAACTTGCCGCAGTTCATCATCGACGGCGGCAGCTTCGAGCTGGTACGGTTGAGCGACGCTGCCAGCTGCGACGACGTGTTCGCGGCGCTGCCGTGAGCCACGGCGCAGCAGCGCGGAGGGTCACGATGGGTGCCGTACTCGATCTCGCGGAACGCATGTGGCAGGGGGTCGCGTCGACCGAGCACGTCATGCGCTCGGCCCACGCGCTGGTCGGGGGCTTCGTCGGCATCGACGAGGTCGCCGCGGGTGTGGCCTTCGTCGGCAGCTTCGCCAACGTCACCGCGATCGAGACCGGCGGCGGCCTGGTGCTGGTCGACGTCGGCAGCCCGCTGCTGGCGCCGCGCGTGCGCGAGGCCGTGCGCGGCTGGAGCAGCCAGCCGTTGCACGCGGCGATCTACACCCACGGCCACGTCGATCACGTGTTCGGCTTCGGCGCGTACGAGGCCGAGGCCCGCCCCGCCGGCGTCGCGGCGCCGTACGTGCTCGCGCACGAGGCGGTCGCGCATCGCTTCGATCGCTACCGCATGACCCAGGGCTACAACGGCCACGTGAACATGCGGCAGTTCCGTCTGCCCGCGCCGCTGTTCCCCGGCGAGTTCCGCTACCCCGATCGCACGTTCTCGCAGACCCACGTGCTCGAGCTGGCCGGTGAGCGCATCGAGCTGCACCACGCGCGCGGCGAGACCGATGACCACACCTGGGTGTGGTTGCCGGCGCGTCGCGTGCTCGCGACCGGCGATCTGTTCATCTGGGCCGCGCCCAACTGCGGCAACCCGCAGAAGGTCCAGCGCTACCCCATCGAGTGGGCCCGCGCGCTGCGCGAGATGGCCGCGCTGCGCCCGGCGGTGCTGTGCCCCGGACACGGCCCGCCGATCCTGGGCGAGGACCGCGTCGCGCAGGCGCTGGGCGACGCGGCGGCGCTGCTCGAGACGCTGCACGAGCAGACGCTCGCGGCGATGAACGCCGGTGCGCGCCTCGACGACGTGCTCGCGTCGGTGCGGGTCCCCGAGGCCCTGCTCGCGCGGCCGTACCTGCGACCGGTCTACGACGAGCCCGAGTTCATCGTGCGCAACCTGTGGCGCCTGTACGGCGGCTGGTACGACGGCAACCCCGCGCACCTCAAGCCCGCACCGGCGCGGGCGCTCGCACGCGAGCTCGCGGCGCTCGCCGGCGGTGCGGCGCGGCTGTGCGACCGCGCGGGCGCGCTGTCCGAGCAGGGCGAGCACGCGCTCGCGTGCCACCTGATCGAGTCGGCGTGGCTGGCCGCGCCCGACGACCCCGCCATCGCGCAGGCACGCGCCCGCATCTACCGCGCGCGCGCGGAGGCCAGCACGAGCTTGATGGCCCAGGGCATCTTCGAGGCCGCGGCGCTCGAGTCCGAACGCGGCTGATCACGCGCGCCGATGGTTCAACGCCGCAGCAACCCGAGCTCGTGCTCGACGGTCTCGCGCAGCCCCAGCTCGAGCCCGCGCGGCCGCCAGCCCAGCTCGCGGCCGGCCTTGGCACTGCTGGCGATCGAGGTGGTCTCTGCGACGCTGCGCAGCGACTCGCCGCGGTAGGCCGCGGGCAGCTGCGGCACGAAGCGCGCGAGCGCATCCGAGGCCCGCGCGAGCGTGCGCAGGGTCTTGCCGCTGGGGTGCAGCCGCGGCGCGGGCACGCCGGCCTGCGCCGCCGCGAGCTCGTACACCCGCAGCAGCTCGCACACCGCACCCGCGACGATGTAGCACTCGCCGGTGCGACCATGCTCGAGCGCGTGCACGTGCACCGCGGCGGTGTCGTCGACGTGAGCCCAGCAGTACGTGGTGTTGCGCGGCGCGACCGGCAGCCGCTTCTGCAGCAGCTGCACCAAGGAGTCGCGGATGGGGCTGTGATCACCGGGGCCGTACACGACGCCGGGCAACAACGTCACCAGCGGCAGGCCCTCGGCCATCATCGGCAGCGCGACCTCGGTATGGGCCAGCGCCTTGGTCCGCTCGTAGGTGCTGTTCCACGGACCGGTGATCGGCGTGGCCTCGTCGACGGTACGGCCCTGGGTGTCGCCGTAGACCGCGATGCTGCTGGTGTAGACCCCGCGCGGCACCGCGTGCTCGCGCATCATCTCGAGCACGTTGCGCGTACCGACCACGTTGATGTCGTGGGCCTGGGCCGCGTCGTCGCTGCCGATGCGATACCACGCCGCCGTGTGCACCACGCGATCGGCCCCGCGCATGGCCTCGCGCACGGAGCCGCGATCGCGGATGTCGCCGGCGTGCAGCTCGATGCCGGCCTGCGCCAGGCCCTGCGCCGCGACCGGATCCCGCACCAGCGCGCGCACCCGGTGACCCGCCGCGACCAACGCGCGCGCGAGACGGCCGCCGATGAAGCCGGTGGCGCCCGTGACGAACACTTGCATGGCCGGCACGCTACCACGCGCGGGATCCGGCACACTAGGCCGCGCATGGCCCAGGGCTCGACCAACCTCGTGGCGCTCGACCGCGCGCGACAGCTGGCGCGCCTGCGTCTGGGTGAGGGCTACGCCGCGGACCTCATCGATGGCGACGAGCTCGAGCAACGGCTCGAGGCGCTCGAGCGCGCCGCGACGCTGTCGGAGATCGATGCGCTGGTCGTCGATCTGGCCGCGCCGACCCACGGCGCCACGCCGGCAGAGACTGCGCTGGTCCCGGTCGCGAGTGCGGCGGAGATCCAGCCCAGCCAGCGCATCGCGGCGTGGTTCTCGGAGACCAAGCGCACCGGCACGTGGACGCCGGCGCACGAGAACCACGTGCGCTCGGTGTTCGCGACCGTCCGACTCGATCTGCGCGAGGCGCGATTGGGCGCCGGCGTCACGCACTTCACGATGGACGTGTTCATGGGCGAGGTCGAACTGATCGTGCCACCCGGACTGCCCATCGACGTCGACTGCAGCGTGGTGTTCGCGGAGGTCGACCAGGACGACGCGGTCGAGCCCGGCCCGCCGACCGAGGCGCGCATCCACCTCGGCGGACGGGTGTGGTTCGGCTCGGTCAAGATCCGCGAGATGCTGCCGGGCGAGACCCGCTCCGACGCACGCAAGCGTCGCAAGGCCGCACGCAAGCGGCTCAGCGAGGCCAAGCGCAAGGCGCTCGGCCCCGCACGGTAGTGCGCTACTGGATGACGAGCTCGAACGGCCCCTCGGTGCCGTTGCCGTCGACCACGAACAGCCGCGTCTCGCCCGCGAGCGCGGAGAACGGCAGCTGGGCCACGCCGGCACCGAGCACGTCGCCGGCGCAACCGAGCTCGCCGCCCGCACAGCTGCTGTAGATCGCCAGCACCGTGCCCGGCGACGCGCTCAGCGTGGCCTCGAAGCTGCCGGTGTACGGTGCGGTCCACTCGATCTCGACGTCACCGCTCGAGGCCCCGGCGCAACCGGGCCACAGCTCGTCGCTCGCGCCCGCGGTGGTGCCGACCAGGGGTCCGCCGCTGGTGCCGAGCTCGACGTCGATGCAGCTGCTGGTGCCACCACCGCCGTTGATGTTGAGCATGTACGAGCCACCGTAGCTCGAGTAGCTGTCGATCACGATCGCGACCGCCTGGCCCGCGAGCAGATCGACGGTCACGGTCGAGGCGCTGCCGATGCCGTCGTCGTTGCAACCCAGCATCACGCCGCCACAGTCACCTTGCTGCAGCGTCAAGACCGTGTCGAAGTCCGAGCCCGCCAGATCGAAGGTGAAGCTGCCGTTCGACGGCGCGGTCCAGCGATAGACCACGTCCTCGCCGCCACCGCCGCAGACCTGCGCGGGCACGTCGTCACCGGCGCCGACGGTGGTGCCGACCGCGACGCCCACGCCCACGGCCGAGCCGAGCTCTCCGTCGACGCAGCCGGTGGACTGCTCGCGGATGTCGAGGGTGTAGCTCGCCGCGGTCGCGCCGCTGTCGACCACCACCAGCACGGTCTGACCCTCGGTCAGCGTCGCGGTCGCGCCGACGCCGGCGTCGAGCGGCGCCGCGCAGTCGAGTTCGTCGCCGTCGCAGCTGCCGTCGAGCAACGCGATCGCGACGTTGCCCTCGGGCACCGAGAACGCGAAGCTGCCGTCGTGGGGCGCGACCCACTCGTGGACCACGTCGTTGCCCGAGGGCGCGCACGAGGGCTCGATGTCATCGCCGCGATCGGCGGTGGTGCCCAGCGCGACGCCGGGGCCCAGCTTGCTCGCGAGCTCGACGTCGACGCACGCCTGCGGGTCGACGATGAACTCGTCGATGCCCAGCACGTAGGCCCCGCTCGCGCCGTGGTTGCCGGTCACGACGATGGCGAACTGCTGGCCCGCGGTCGCGTCGAACACCGCGCGCGATTGCTTGCTGCCCGAGGTGTCGTCGTTGCACGCGCGTTCGAGCCCGCCGCAGTCGGCGTCGAGCACCGCCAGCGCGGTGTCGTAGCTCGAGCCCGCCAGGTCCGCGACCCAGCGCCCGGCATGGGGCGCGGTCCATCCATAGACCACGTCCTCGCCGTCGCCGCAGGCCACCGCGATGTCGCGTCCCGCGGCGGTCGTGGTGCCGCGCACGAGCGCAGCCCCGACGATCTCACCCAACTCCACATCGATGCAGCTCGACTCCACGCCACCACTGCTGTCCGAACCACCGCTGCTGTCCGAGCTCCCGGTCGACGCTCCATCGTCGCCGTGATCGCGGTCGCGTCCGCAGGCACACAACACCAGATTCACCAGCATGGCGCGCACGCACGCGCGCCGAATCGAACCCCACGACATCGTCAGCCTCCGAGCACCGGCGCGATTCGTTCGCGCTCGGTGGCCATCGACGCCGTGCTCGCGCGGCGACTTCAGGTGCCGCGGGAGCACGACGACCCCGGCATGCGGGGCCGCACAAAGCGCGGCGGGCGACCGAACCGTCGGCGGGGTTGCGGCGACTGATCCAGTCCGCGCCGCGTGGCGCCGCGATCCCGCGCCCCGGCGCCGGTCAGAAGCGCACGGCCATGCCGCCGGCCGACGGTGCCAGCCGTGCCGCAGCGCGGTTGCGTCCGGAGGCCCGCAGCCCCGCGCCGACGGCCAACATCACCACGCCCACGCCGATGAGGCCGACGCCGGTCCAAAAGGCGGCTTCCATGGTGTCGTCGGCATTGCGCGCGCGACGATAGCGAGCGGCGCGCACCGAACCGCCGAGGCTGCTGTCGTCGTCGGCGCGCCCCTTGGCCACGCGCTTGGCGAGCGCGGCCGGACCCGCGATGAGCACGATAGAGGTCGCGCCCAGGCCCATCGCGATGCCACCACCGGCCATCAGACCCGTGCCGGCATTCTCGCGCGGGGTCCGAGCGGGACGCGGCGGCGGTGGCGGGGGCACCTGCGAGGGATCGACCTGCGGCGGCGGCACGGCGGCCGGTGCGGGCGTGACCTGCTCCCAGCCCGCCGCGGGCGGCGTCGGTTCGCTCGCTGGCGCGGCTGCCGTCGGCGCGACCTCGGCCGTCGGCGCAGGCGCGGCCGTCGGTGCAGCCGCGACGGGCGGTGCGGCCGCGGCGGGCGGTGCAGCCGCGGCGGTCGGTGCGGGTGCAACCGTCGGTGCGGCCGCGGCGGGTTGCATCGCCAGCGCGAGCGCGGTGAGCCATGTCGTCGCGATCGTCACGGGCCCACCTCCGGCTGCTCGAGCACCTGGGCCTCGAGCGTGTCCTCCTCGCGACCGTTGACCGACACGCGCAGGTTGGTCTTGCCGACCTGCGCACCGATGAGCACGAACTCGTCGGCCTTGGTCGAGGGCGAGACCTTGAGGATCGACTCCTGGTACGACTCGAGCTCGACGAGATCGAAGCTCTCGTAGTCCTCGTAGGGGTTGTCGGACAAAGGCCGGACCTGCACGACGACGGCCTGGCCCTCGGTGACCTCGAGGTGTCGCCCCTCGAGCTCGCCCTCGCCGACGACGTAGCGCAGCTCGAGCCCGGCGTAGTGCGGTTGACAGGCGGTCGCCGCGAGCGCGGCGACCAACAGCGGGAGCATCGTCCACGATCGCATCGTCAGATCCCCCCCGTGCTGCTGCCGCCGGTGCTGCCCGAACCGCCGCTGGTGCCGCCACCGCCGCTGCTGCTGCCACCATCGCTGCCGCTGCCACCGCTGCTGCTGCCGCTGCCGTCGCTGCCGCTGCTGCCATCGCTGCCGGAGTCCGCGGCGGTGGTGGAGCTGCCCGCGGTGCCGGTGCCGTCGGTGTCGGTGCCCGACGACGACGCCGGAACCACCTCCACGTTCACGTTCTGCGACAGCGCGCCCATGTGGATGGTGACCGTCGCGGTGCCGAGCGCCTCGCCGTGCAGGACCGCGGTGCCGACCACGCTGGTGCTGACGACCGCGGCATCGCTGCTCTCGGCGACCAGCGGGATCGAGCCACCGGGTTGGTCGCAGGTCGGCGAGCTACCGCTCGCGAAGCCGCGCAGCTCGACGGTCCAACCCTCTTCGATCTGGATCGTGCCGACCGGGGCCGTGGGATCCCCGACGATCTCGAGCCGCATCGAGGTCGGTGCGATGAGATCGATGTGCAAGATGTCGACCACGGTCTCGTCGGCGAACGCGAGCAACGCCGCGTTGCCGGTGCGCATCGCGACGAAGACATCGTTGCCGGCGATGAAGTTCTCGCTCGCCGAGCGCACGTAGAGGAACTCGTAGTCCCAGTCGTCGATCTCGTCGGTGTCGCGCAGGGTGTAGCCGACCTCGAAGCGCCCACCGACCATGAGGCAGTCGGGGAAGTCGTTGGCCACCAACGAGCCCGCGCAGACCGGGTCGTTGACGTCGACGCAGTGGTACTCGAAGGTGCCGTTGCCGAGCTCGCCGACCACCGCCGCGCTGGTCGCAGAGTCACCGCAGCCGACGACGAGCAGCGTCGCGGCGCCCAACATCCATCCTGCGGCACGTCGTCGCGCGTGGTCCGGCGCGCGCCGTTCGAACCGATGTGCAACACAAAGCATGGACCCAGCATAGCGTGCTGTCGTGTGGATGCGACAGTGACCGTCGCCACAGTGCGCGCAGTCGCAGCGAGCTCGCGCCGCGCAATCGCGTCGCGTCTGCGGGCATCGCTGTCGTCGGGCGCGACAGCGATGTCGTGATCAGGCCGGCGGCTCGTCGTCCTCGGCCGCGGCCTGGCCCTCGGGCTCCGCCTTGGCCGCGGGCTCCGATGGCGCCGCATCGTCGGCCGGCGCCTCGGCCTCGGGCGGCGCGGCGGGTCGCGGCGACAGCTCGTCGAGCTTGGCCAGCTTGGCCGCCGCCGCCTTCGCGCCCAGACCCGCGGCGCGCTCGAAGGCCCGCCGCGCGTCGGCATACTCGCCGAGCTTCATCTCGGCCTCGCCGAGCTTCATGTGGTGATCGGCGATTTGCGGTGCGTTCGCGACCAGACGCTCGGCGTACTCCAGCGCGTCGGTGTAGTCGCCGCGGGCAGCCTCGATGCCGTACATCGCGGCGAGCGAGGCCGCGTTGTTGGGATCGTAGGTCAGCGCGCGCAGGAACATCTCCTCGGCGTCCTTGCGCAGACCGGCGGCGAGCAGCTTCTTCGCGCTCTTGGCCAGATCGGCCGCGCCGGCCTGCTCGTCGGAGCCGGCCTGGGTCGGCCGCGGGGGCAGCGGCGCGACCTCGCCGTCGTCCGCCGCCGCGCCGCCCTCGGCTGCGGGCGCCGGCACGGGTGCGTTGCCGCCGGGCGCGGGCGCGGCAGCCTCGGGCCCGGCACGACGGCCGTCACGACGCGCCTCCGAGGGCGGCCGCGCGGCCGCGATCTCCTGCGGCGTGAACTCGATGGCCTCGGCCTTGCGCGACAGCTGCTCGAGCTGCGCGTCGTCGTCGAGCTCCGCGCGGGCGCGGGCTCGCGCGGCCGTTCGATCGAACACCAGGGCCTGGCGGTAGTACTCGACCGCGAACACGTGGCCGCCCTCGCGCTCCCAGTAGGAGTCGCCGAGCCGCGTCAGGGTCGCCGCGAACTCCATGCGCAGCGCCAGCGCGGCCTCGTTCGCCGCGTCGTCACCGATGGCTTCGAGCGCGCGCACCTTGGCGAAGGCGGTGGCGCCGGTGGGATCCTCCGGCGTCGGCACGACGTAGGCCGAGCGCGCCCCGGCAGCGCGTGCGTCGGCGACCAGCTGATCGACCTCGCTCGGTGCGGCCTGGTTGCGCGTGGGCGCGCTGCGGCCACGCGCAAGCCACACGTAGGTCGCCGTGCCGGCGAGCGCGAGACACAGCAGTGCGAGCGTCGGCACGACCCAGCCGCGACGGCGCCGCTCGATCGGCGCGTGCATGTCCGGCATCTCGCGCAGCAGTCGCTCGCGCAGCTCGGGATCGACCGAGTCCGGCAGCGGCAGATCGTCCCAGCTGGTCTGCAACCCGGCATCGATCTGCGCCGCGCACAACGCCGCCTCCAGCTCGACCATGGTGCGGAAGCGATTCGACGGCAGCTTGGCGAGACAGCGCATGATCACGCGATCGAGCGCCGGCGAGATGCCGAGGTCGGGTCGCACCACGCTGGGTCGCTCGGCGGTGTCGGCGAGGTGACTGCCCAGCACGTCCTCGACGTCGGTGGCGTCGGCCGCGAACGGCGGACGCCCGGTCAGCATCTCGTACGCGGTACATCCGACCGCGTAGATGTCGGCGCGACGATCGAAGCTCGCGCCGGTCACGAGCTCGGGCGCCAGGTAGTGCGGCGTGCCGGCGGACAACGGCCGCAGATCTTCGCCCATCATCGCCGCGATGCCGAAGTCGAGCAGCTTGACCGCGTCGGCGCGGCCGCGACGGTGCTCGATCACGATGTTCTCGGGCTTGACGTCGCGGTGGACCACGCCGGCCTGGTGCGCGGCGTCGAGGCCCTTGCAGATCTGCCGCAGCAACGCGATCGCGCGCGCCGGCGGGATCGGACCCGCGCGCAGCTCCTGACGCAGCGTGGGCCCGGTGACCAGCTCCATCGTGAACATCACGAAGCGGCCGGGCAGCTCGGCGAAGTCGAACACCTGCACGATGTGCTCGGAGCCGACCTTGCTCGCAGCGCGGGCCTCGCGACGGAACTGCTCGACGATCTCGGGCGTGCGCGTGAACTCGGGCCGCAGGATCTTGAGCGCGACGCGGCGCTCGATGTCCACGTGCTCGGCCTCGTAGACGGTGCCCATGCCGCCGTCGCCGAGCAGCTTGAGGATGCGATAGCGCGTGCCGGTGAGCACCGCGCCGACGGTGACCTCGAGCAGGTCCAGCGGCATCGTCGCGCTGCGGACACCGGTGTCGACGCGCACCGGCGCACCGGGCTCGGGGACCGCGGCCGCACGCGGCGGCGGCGGCGGCGGCGGACGACGGCCCTCGGGCCGTGGCACCGGCGCGGGGCCGACGTGCAGGATCGTCCGCTGGCCGTCGTCGTCGGTCGCTCGCGATGGTTTGGTCATGCGCAAGAGCGTGCGAAGGGCACGCGTCGATCAAGCCTGCCAGCGTCGCGCGAGCTTGCCTAGCCGCGACATGTCGCAGCTTTCGGCCACATGCCCGCGCGGCCGCGTCCGCGCCGCGCGCCCGCCTCGCGGGCTCAACGTCCGCGCAGCTTCTCGATCAGTCTGTGCTCTCGCTTGCTGGGGCGACCCGCGCCGCGCTCGCGCGTGACCACCGGGGCCTCGCGCGGGGGCGGTGGAGGCGAGTGATCCACATACAACGTGCGCGCTTGCTCCGCAGGACCGCGGCGCTCCGCCAGCGCGACGACCTCGAACACGCGCAGCCCGCCCTCGGTGCGCGCCTCGACGCGATCGCCGACACGTACGCTCTTGGCCGGCTTGGCCGACTGTCCGTTGAGCTTGACGTGCCCGGCATCGCACGCGTCCGCCGCGATGCTGCGGGTCTTGAAGCAGCGCGCGGCCCACAGCCACTTGTCGAGCCGCACCTCGGTCATCGCGGCGGCCGGCCCGGTCATCGCGAGCGCCCCCGACCCCGCCGCCAGCCGCGACGCACGGCGAGCGCGCTCTCTTCGATCGCGACGTACGCAGCGGGCAGGAACACCAGCGTGATGAGCGTGCTGGTGAGCAGGCCGCCCGCGACCACGATCGCGATCGCGTGGTAGTAGACCCCCGCGAGCGTGGGGTGGTGGATGAGCATCGGCACGAGCCCCAAGATGGTGGTCGTGACCGTCATGAGGATCGGGCGCAGGCGATCGCGACCGGCCTCCTGCAGCGCGCGGTCGCGCGGCATGCCGGTCGCGCGCAGCTGGATCGCGCGGTCGACCAGCATGATGCCGTTGTTCACCACCACACCGATGAGGATGAACGCGCCGACGATCGCGGTGGCATCGACGGTGGTCTGCGTGAACCACAGCGCCCACGGCGCGCCGAACGAACCCAGCAGGCAGGTCAGCAGGATGCCCGCGGGCTGCAGGTAGCTCTCGAACAGCGACGCCATCACGGCGTAGACCAGCAGCAGGCACAGTCCCAGGTTGACCAGCATGTCGGTCTTGGCCTCGGGCTGGCGCCACCACTGCGTGCCGCGGCCCCACGCGTAGCCCGGCGGGAACACGAAGCTCGACATCGCCTCGGAGACCAGGCCGAAGTTGGCCTTGGGATCGGGCTCGAAGAACCGCACCTGGATGCGGACCTCGGTCTGGCGATCGACGCGCTGGATCCACCACGGGCGCCGCTCGAGCTCGAGCTGCGCGACCGCACCCAGCGGGATCTCGCCGCCGCGCGGCAGCGGCAACCGCAGGTTGCGGACGTCGTCGATGCTGGGGCCCTTCTCGCCCTCGCCCGCCGCCGACATGCGCAGCCGCAGCTCGCCGCGCTCGCCGCGGACCCGCCCCAGCGGCATGCCCTGGAACGCCAGCGACACGCGGTTGGCGACCTCGTCCGACGACAGCCCCAGCGCCTGCAGGTGATCGCCGTCGAGCACCACGTGCAGCTCGCGGGCGCCGTCGGTGTACGGCGTCGTGATGACGTCGTAGCCGCCGGCCTCGGGCGCGTTCGCGTCACCCTTGGCGAGGTTGCGCTCGAGGTGCTGCGCGACCTGCTGCGCCAGCTCCATCAGCGTGGCCATGTTGTCGCCCTTGATGGCGAACTCGACGATGTTGCGGTCGGTGTTCTCGCGCCAGTTGAACTCCGACTCGTTGATGCGGTAGCGGACGCCGACCTGCTCCGGCAGCGTCTGCCGCACGCGCGTCTCGAACGCCGCGAGCTCGTGCTCGCTCTGGAACGCGACGCGGGGATAGACGCGACAGGCGCTGCGATGGTCGCCGTACGAACACGACACCGACTCGATGTCGAGCTCGTCCGCCAGCGCCAGCAACGACTCCTCGAGCACGATCACGTGGTGCTCGATGGCGGCGAAGTTGCGGCTGCCGGTGAACTCGAGGCGGATGGGCAGGTGGTCGGGCTTGATGTCGGCGCGCCCGAGCTTGACCTCCAGCCGCGTCGACGGCCACACCGCGCTGGCGGCCAGCGCCACACCCAGCAGCAGCGTCAACCGCGGCCACCGCAGCGTCCGCGCGATGATCCAGGCATAGGCAGCCGCGACCGCGTCGAGCACGGGGTGACGCGTCTGCGTCGTGGCCGGCTTCACCAGCCGGCCCAGCAGCAGCGGCACCGAGGTCTGCGACACGAACAGGCTCGCGATCAGGCCGATCGCCAGCGTCACGCCCAGCGGCCGCAGGTACGTACTCATCTCGTCGGTCGGGTCGTTGACGACCAGCGGCACGAACACGATCACGGTCGACAACGTCGAGGCCATGGTCGCGAAGCCGACCTCGCGCGCGCCGTCGCGCGCGGCATCCATCGCCGACTTGCCGCGGCGCGCGTGCGCAGAGATGGCCTCCACGATCACGACCGCGTTGTCGATCAGCATGCCGACGCCCAGCACCAGGCCCAGCAACACGATGCAGTTGAGTTCCTCGCCGCGCAGGAACAGCACCGCGCCGGCCGCGAGCACCGACAGCGGCACGCTCACCGCCGCCGCCAGCGTGGTCCGCAGCCGGTGCAGGAACAGGAACAGCACCGCGATCGCGAGCACGCTGCCGTAGATGCCGCTGTCGCGCAGGTCGGTGAGGGTCTTGAGGATGATCTGGCCCTGATCGCGCACGACCAGCACCTCGATGCCGTCGAGCGCGGGGTCGGCCTGCAGCTGCGCGATGGTGGTCCGCACCGACTGCGTGACGTCGACGACGCTCGCGCCGGCGGCCGCGAAGATCTCGAGGTTCACGGCCTTGCGACCGTTGAGGCGCTTGCCGTTGCGGTTCTCCTCGGGGTGCACGCGCACGCGCGCGACCTCGCCGAGCTGGGCGAAGCGTGCCTCGGTCTCGCCCGCGGTCTCGATCACGCCCGCGGTCCCCACCGCCGGCGCCGTGGCGGGCTCGGCCGGTGCGGCCTCGGCCGGGACGGTCGCGGCGGCGTCCTGGGCCGCGACCGCGGCGGCCGCATCCGCACCGCGTCGCAGCGGCAGCGCGGCGAAGCGTCCGGGCTCGGCCAGCTCGGACGGGCTGCGCACGCCGGCGTCGCGCTGCGACTGCCGCAGCACGCCCATGCTGTGGCCCTGCCGCGCGTCGCGGACCGCGGCGCCCAGCTCCGCCAGCGACACGCCCGCGCGGTCGACCGCACGCAGATCGACCGCGACCTCGAGCTCGTGCGGCGACACGCCGTCGAGGGCCACGCGCGCGACACCGTCGAGCCGTTCGAGCGGCCGCACGATGCGTTCTTCGATCAGGTAGTAGTCCTGCGACAGGTCGGTGCCCGACGACAGCCGCACCTCCATGATCGGATCGTCGGCGCTGGTGTAGCTGCCGATCTCGATGTTGGTGACGAACTCCGGCAGCTCACCGCGCACGCGATCGATGCGGTCGCGCAGCTCGAGCTTGCGCGCATCGGCGTCCTCGCCGGGCTGGAACTCGAGGTTCATGCGCACGCCCCAGCCGCCCGAGCCCACCTGCATGCGCGCCACGCCGCGCAGGCCCGCGACCGCCTCCTCGAGCGGACGGATGAGCTCGCGCTCGAGCACCTCGGGGCTGGTGCGCGCGATGTCGACGCGCACGAATGCCCGCGCCGCCTGCTGGCTGGGCAGGAACGACAGCGGCATGCGCGACAGTCCGATGATGCCCAGCAGCACCAACGCGACCAGGGCCATGCCCACGGTCACGGGTCGCGACAGGGCGAGATCGGACAGGCTCCACTTGCGCATGGCCGCGGTGCCGCAGCATACCGCGGCACCGCGACGCGCGGGTGGCGTCGGCGCCTTGCCCCGACAGCGGGCCGCGCCGGTCAGGGCACCAGCGAGATCGTCAGCTTCATCTTGGCGCGGTAGCCGGCCATGTCGCCCTGCAGCACGATGGGCTCGCCGAGCTTGCCGCTCAGCGCACCGGTGATGTCCCCGGTCTCGAGATCGACGTCGAGCTGCACGTGCACCGCGGCGTCGTAGAACCAGCCCTCACCGCTGGCGGCCACCGGGCTGATGTCGAGCGGCGTGATGATCGGCGGACAGTCGGGGTAGTTCCAGCCGTCGTGCCAGTCACCGCACTTGCTGGCGCTCCAGCCCGTGGTCACGAAGCCCCACGCGGGTGGGTCGTCGAATTCGGAGGCCTCGATCCACACGTTGATGGTCTTGCGATCCGGCGCGAGGTCGCGCTTGACGGTCCAGGTCTTGGTGTGGACGTTCTTGTTCGGGGCCAGATCGGCGTCGGCGTAGGCGCTGCCGATGCCGATCGTCGCCATCAAGTCGTCGCCGCCGGGCTCGGGATCGAGCGACTCGAGGCGCGTCATCTTGACCACCAGCGTCGGCCGGTTCAGCGGCGGCGCCGGCACGTCGAAGTAGACGGTGTAGTGCCCCGCAGGCAGATCGTGATCGTGCGAGAGCTTCCACGGCACCACGCCGTCCTTGGTGCCCGGGTTCGCATACAGCTCGTGCAGCGAGGTCGGGCCGACCAGCAGCGACTTGGTCAACGCGCCCTGCGGCCACTTGGCGGGGTTGGCGATCGCCAGCAGGCCGACGGTGTAGTCCAGCGCGAACGCGAACTGGCTCAGCTTCTTGTCGATCGAGTCGCCCGAGCTGACCAGCTGCCCCGCGAGCGCCTCCGCCAGCGACAGCATCAGCGCATAGTCCTCGCGGATCACGTCGGCGTCGCCGTCGACCTCGGCGACCGCCGAGACGAGCAGCGCGCCGGGGGAGGCCCAGCCATCGAACAGCGTCGTGCCCAGCGGCAGCGCGGCACCGAGCTGCACGCCGTCGAGGCTGCCGCTGGGCGGGGCACTGGCGGTCGTGATCTCGTACGGATCGCCGGCCAGGCGCACCAGGCTGCTCATGATGACCAGCTCGTCGCCATCGGCGTCGCCATCGCCCAGCTCGATCGGTGCGACGCCGGAGACCGCGAGTTGGTAGCTCGCGGGTGCCGGCACGTCTTCCGCGGGCAGCACGTCCGCGGGCGGCTCACCCACGCCGGTGAAGACCAGGCCCGAGACCGCGGCCACCTCCGACAAGGTCTTGGCGTCGATCGGCGAGGTCCCGGGCTTGCCCACGAGCTTGGCGCGCTGCGGCGGTGGCAAGCGATCGATGCGCTGCACCAGCCGCCGCGCGATCGCCTTGGCCTTGGGGTGACGCGACAGCGCCGCGGCCACGGCCTCGTCGATCGCGTTGCCCTTCGCACCGCCGGAGACGAAGCGGCGCAGGGCCGTGAGCACGAGCGCCTGCATCTGCGGGTTGCGTCCGACCGGCATCGATCGCAGCCGCGCGTTGGCCGGCAACTTGCTGGTGTCGATCTGCGGCGCCTCGTCGGGCTTGGCCGCCGGCTGCAGCACCGGGTACGACCGCGGCAGCTCGGGCCGCGCCGCGGGCTTGGTGGGCTGGACCTTGGGCGGCGGGGCGCGGGTGCCCGGTGCGCCCTGCCCACCCGTGGCGGCCGCGAACGCGGGCGCCGCAGGGGTTGCGGCGAGGAGAGCGAGAGCACATCCGCACAGGAACCATTCGCTGCAAAAACGACGTGACATGGCGAGCTCCGAGCGACTGACGGCGCCGACGCGCGATGTGACGGCGCGAGCCCGCGCGCGGGCGCTGCGGTCGCGGTACCTTCGCGAGCGATGCCCGACATCCTCAGTCCCATCGACGGCCGCGTGGCCTACGGCTACGCCGAGCTCGGGTTCGAGACCGCGCTGGCGCGGCTCGAGCTCGCCGAGACCGTCCAGCGCAGCTGGGCACAGACGAAGCTGGCCGACCGCATCGCGCTGTGTCGGCGCATGCTCGACGGCTACCGATCGCGACTGCCCGAGTACAGCGAGCAGATCACCCGCATGATGGGCAAGCCGCTGGGCCAGGCCCGCGGCGAGTTCGAGCGCTCGATGGTCGAGCGCGTCGAGCACCTGTGCAGCCTGGCCGAGGCCGCGCTGGCCGACGACGTGCTGCCGGAGAAGGCCGGGCTGCGCCGCTACATCCGGCGCGAGCCCGTCGGGCTTGTGCTCGACATCGCGGCGTGGAACTACCCGCTGCTCATCGCGGTGAACGTGGTCGTGCCCGCGGTGCTCGCGGGCAACGCGGTGCTGATCAAGCACGCGCACCAGACCGCGCTGGTCGCCGACCAGTTCGAGCAGGCGTTCCTGGCCGCGGGCGCACCGGCGGGGCTGGTGCAGGCGCTGCCGGTCGATCACGCGACCGCGGCCCAGCTGATCGCGACGCGCCGCTTCGGCTACGTCTCGTTCACCGGCTCGGTCCGCGGCGGCCACGAGGTCTACCGCGCGGTCGCGCAGGACAACTTCGTGGGCGTCGGACTCGAGCTCGGCGGCAAGGATCCGGCGCTGGTGCTGCCGGACTGCGACTTCGACTACACCGTCGACAACCTCGTCGACGGCGCGTTCTACAATTGCGGTCAGTCGTGCTGCGGCATCGAGCGGATCTACGTGCACGAGTCGATCCACGACCGCTTCGTCGAGGCCTACGTCGAGCTGACCAAGAAGTACGTGCTCGGCGATCCGCTGCGCGAGGGCACCAACCTCGGGCCCATGGTCAGCGCGGCCGCGGTCGAGACCGTGCGCGCGCAGAACCGTGACGCGGCCGCCCGCGGCGCGCGGGCGCTCATCGCCGAGGGCCACTTCGCGGTGCCCGAGCTGTCACCGTGCTACCTCGCACCGCAGGTGTTCGACCACGTCGACCACTCGATGACGCTGATGCGCGAGGAGACCTTCGGGCCCAGCATCGGCATCATGCGCGTCCGCGACGCCGACGAGGGCGTGCGGCTGATGAACGACTCGCGCTACGGCCTGACCGCGTCGATCTGGACCCGCGACATCGACCGCGGCGCCGCGCTGGCGAGTGCGGTCGAGGCCGGCACCGTGTTCCTCAACCGCTGCGACTACCTCGACCCCGGCATGCCCTGGACCGGCGTGAAGGACTCCGGCCACGGCGTGTCGCTGTCGAAGCTGGGCTTCGCCCAGGTCACGCGACCGAAGAACTACCACCTGCGCGTGTCGTGGTGAGGAGGCGATCATGCGCGGCGTGAACGACCTCGAGACCCTGCGTGCGTGGCTGGACGAGCACGGCATCGTGCGCCACAAGATCGGCGCCTTCGACATCGACGGCATCTTGCGCGGCAAGTACGTCGACCGCGAGAAGTTCCTCGGCGTGGTCGACAAGGGCTTCGGCTTCTGCGACGTGGTGTTGGGCTGGGACAGCGCCGACGCGCTGCTCGACAACCTGCAGGTGTCGGGCTGGCACACCGGCTACCGCGACGCCCCGGTCACGCTCGACCTGTCGACGCTGCGGCACCTCGCGTGCGAGGACAAGACCGCGATCGTGATCGGCAACTTCGCCGGCGACTACGCCGCGGTGTGCCCGCGCACGCTGCTGCAGCGACAGGTCGCGCGCGCGCACGGCCTGGGCCTGGTGCCGATGGCCGCGCTCGAGTACGAGTTCTTCCTGTTCAACGAGACCCCGCAGTCGGTACGCGCGAAGGGCTACCGCAACCTCGAGCCGTTCACGCCGGGCATGTTCGGCTACTCGGTGCTGCGCTCGACCGTGCACGCGGAGATCTACCACGAGCTGCTCGACACCATGGCGCGGATGGACTGCGCCATCGAAGGCCTGCACACCGAGACCGGCCCCGGCGTGCTCGAGGCTGCGATCGGCGTCGACGAGGCCCTGCGCGCCGCCGACAAGGGCGCGTTGTTCAAGACCTTCACCAAGGTGCTCGCGCAGCGTCGCAACCTCATGGCCACGTTCATGGCCAAGTGGAGCGCCGACGTGCCGGGTCAGAGCGGTCACATCCACATCTCGCTGGTCGACCGCGACACCGGCACCAACACCTTCTACGATCCCCACGGCGAGTACGGCATGTCGTCGCTGATGCGGCACTTCGTCGCCGGCCAGGTCGCGTACATGCCCGAGGTGCTGCCGATGGTGTGCGCCACCATCAACGCCTATCGCCGCATGGTGCCGGGCGTGTGGGCGCCGACCTCGAGCAACTGGGGCGTCGAGAACCGCACCACGGCGATCCGCGTGATCCCGGGCGGACCCAAGGCGCAGCGCAGCGAGTACCGCATCGGCCCCGCGGACGCGAACCCCTACCTCGCGCTCGCCGCGGCACTGGCCACCGGCCTGCGCGGCATCGAAGAGCGCCTCGAGCTGCCCGAGGTCGTGCGGGGAAACGCCTACGACGCACGCGGACCCCACAGCACACCGTTGCCCACGACCCTACGCGACGCGACACTCGCGTTCGAGCGCAGCGCCACTGCGCGCAGCATGTTCGGCGACGCGTTCGTCGACCACTTCGCCGCCACGCGGCACTGGGAGGACCGCCAGTTCCGCAAGCACGTCGCCGACTGGGACCTCGCGCGCTACTTCGAGATCATCTGAGCCGCTTCCCGACTACAGCAGGCCGTGCTAGCGTGCGACGCTGGAGACTTGCCATGCGCCTCGCTTGCCTGACATCCGTTTCGATCCTGCTCGCCTGTGGACCCGTCGACGAAGCCGCCAACGGCGAGAGCACCGGCAGCAGCTCCGGCAGCACCGGCACCGCGACCGACGTCAGCGTGACCGCCAGCGCCAGCGCCAGCGCGACCATGACCGACTCGGCCTCCGCCAGCGCGTCGGCCTCGGCCTCGGCCTCGGCCAGCGCGACCATGACCGACTCGGCCTCCGCCAGCGCGACCGACAGCGCGACCACCGACGCCACCACCACCGACGCCACCACCACCGACGCCACCA
Source organism: Nannocystaceae bacterium (assembly GCA_019694555.1). Taxonomy (GTDB): domain Bacteria; phylum Myxococcota_A; class Polyangia; order Nannocystales; family Nannocystaceae; genus Xiheibacterium. The sequence continues at coordinate 3,084 of JAIBBS010000075.1, read as the reverse complement.
CCGGCACGACCGCAGCCGACACCGGCTCGACCACCGACGCCACCACCGGCGGCTCGACGACCACCGGCGGCGCGTGCGTCGACACCGACGGCGACAACGAGGACGAGGCCAGCGCCACCGATCTCGGCGAGCAGGCCTGCGACGAGGGCGCGGCCATGGTCAGCGGCACCATCGTCGACATGGCCGACCAGGACTGGTTCGCGCTGCACGGCGCGTACGTCGACGACAACACCTGCGGCAACGACGATCCGATCATCTCGGTGGCGGTCGACGACGCCGCGCTGACGGTCTGCGTGTTCTTCACCTGCGACCAGGGCGTCAACGAGATCGACTGCGGCGGCGCCGACCAGGTCGATCCGGGCAACGGCGAGGTCGGTTGCTGCCAGCTCGGCGGCGTCGACCTCACGATGAACTGCGGCATGAGCGGCAACGAGAGCGCCGCCATCTCGATGCAGGTCTTCTCCGACGCGGCGGTCGATTGCATCGACTACACGCTGACGTACGACTACGACGTGTGAGCCGCGCGGCGGTTGATCCCACGCCCCCGGGTGCTACCTTTGGGGCGTGGATTCGTGGGTCGGTGGGCACGGCGGTGCGGCGCGGTGCGTCGTGTGGCTGGCAGTGCTCGCCGGCTGCAGCGCCGAGGCCCCGCTCGACGAAGGCGGCAGCGACACCGGCGACCCGGTGCAGTGCGAAAGTGGCGGGTGGAGCCCCGACGATCCCGGCACCGGCGACGAGGGCGGCGACGACACCGGTCTGGGCATGGGCGACGACATGCCGTTGCCGCTGACGATCGGAGAGCTGCAGCAGGGCCTCGCGAACGACGGCGATCGCGTGGCCGTCGCCGGCGTCGTCGCGGTCACGCCGTCGGCGCCCAGCGAGGTGCTGCTCGGGCGCGAGCTGTTCGTGCAGGACCCTGCCGGCGGCGCGTGGTCGGGCCTGCGCGTGGTCGCGGCCTCGTTCGATCCCGCGCAGCAGCTGGCGCCGGGCGATCGCGCCGATGTGGTGGGTACGGTCGCGCGCGCGCAGGGTTTCGTCGCGCTGGTGCTCGATGCGCCCGGCGACGTCGTGCGCACCGGCACCGCGACCCCGCCGGAGCCCACGCCGGTCGAGCCCGACACGCTCGCGCCCGGCTCGGACACCGCGCGAGCGTACGAAGGCGTGGTCGTGCGGGTGCAGGACGCGGTCGTCACCGACGCGGCGCCGTGCACCGGGGAATTCGTGCTCGAGCACGCGGTCCGCGTGGACGACCGTTTCGTGCCCGGCATGCTCGGGCAACGCAGCGTCGGCGAGGTGGTCGACGCGGTCCATGGCGTGTTCGTGCGCGCGTCGGCCGGCTACGAGCTCGCACCGCCCGAGCCCGGCGCGATCGAGTGAACCGCGACCTGCGGCGTCACGGTGCGTCGGCCGCGGGTGCGAGCGCGGTCAGCAGCGCGTCGATCGACGCGATCATCGCCGTCTGGCCGGCCTCGATCGCATCGGTGCGGGCCTGCTGCGCGAGCCAGCGCGCGCGGCTCGGGTCTCGCTGCTGCAGCGCGCGCGCGGCCCCGGTTCGCACGCGGGCGTAGTCGCGTCCGCTGGCACCACCGCGCTCGAACAAGCGCAGCGCCGCGTCGAAGGACGTGCCTGCGGCGTCCAGCTGGCCCAGCGCGAGCTGCGACTCGCCCAGCGCGACCCACCACGGGCCCAGCAACGGATCGTCGTCGCCACGGCGCACGCGCACGTGCGCGAGCCCCTGCGCGAGCAACTCCGCCGCCTCGGCGTGCGCGTCGCGGCGACGCAGGACCAGCGCGAGGTTGTAGCGCGCGTCGTCGAGCTGCGGGTGGTCCTCGGGCAACACCGCATGGCGCAGCGCGAGCGAGCGCCGCAACGCCGCCTCGGCCTGTTCGAGCCGACCGGCCCGCATCAGCGCCAGGCCCCACGCGCCCTGCAGCGCCGCGGTGCGCGGGTGCGATTCGCCCAGCGCTGCGCTCGCGGCCTCGATCGCCGCCGCGATGGTCGCGAGCGCACGCTCGTGCTGTCCCGCATGGCTCTGGGCCACGCCGAGGTTGCCCTGCTCGACGATGCTCGCGGGATGCTGCGGACCGACCGCGCCGTCGAGCAGCGCCGCGACCTGCTCGTGCAGCGCGACCGCACCGTCGTGGTCGACGGTGTCGGCGCGCGCCATCGCCGAGGCACGATGGGCCGACAGCCGCGCGAGCAGCAGCGGCGGGCGGCCGCGCGCGACCACGCTGCCCAGCGCCTCGCGTGCGAGATCCTCGGCCTCGTCGAAGCGCTCGCGCTCGCGCGAGACCACGTGCACCAGCTCGGCCGCGAGCGCGGCGGCCAGCGCGGAATCATCGGCGCGCCGCGCCAGCGCCAGTCCGCGTCGCAGCAGCGGCTCGGCGAGGGTGTGCTCGCCCTCGCCGACCTCGACGCGACCGGCGAGCAGCAGCGCGCGGGCCAGCAGCGGCTCGTGCTCGATCGCTTCGGCGGCGCGCACCGCCGTCGCCGCGGCCGCGCGCGCACGCGCGGGCGCGGATCGCAGCGACTCGGGCGCACCGCGCACCGAGGCCTCGCCCAGCGCCGCCTCACCCTGCCGCAGCGCCGCGAGGATCGGCGCGATGGCATCGACGTCGATCGACCACGCCGACAACCGCGGCGGCTCGGCGCAGCCGTGGGCATCGGGCAGCAGCTCCGCGCGCGCGGCCGCACCGAGCCACGACGCCGCATCGGGCTCGCGCGACTCTTCGATGCTCGCGCGCAGCTGCGCCGCCGCGTGCGCGAGGCGGCCGCGCGCCGCCGCGCGATCGCGATCGTCGGCGCGCTCGGCCTGGCACACGCCGCGGGCGGTCTCGGACCACGCCGCGCTCGCTTCGTCGAGACGCTGCACCACCGCCGCACCGCTGCGCTCGCCCCAGCCGGCGTCGGCGGCCTGCGCCGCCGCTAACACGGCCGCGCGCTGCGACGGATCCCAGGCGTCGGTCATCGCACCGCCCGCGTCGCGGCAGGGATCGTGCGCGGCCGCGGCTGCGAGCGCGAGCAGGCCCGCGGTGGCGCCCGCGAGCGCAACCGCGGTGGCGCGTCGGCGGCGGCGCGCGGGAT
>JAIBBS010000288.1 GCA_019694555.1 Nannocystaceae bacterium | reverse complement strand
CCGAGCTCAAAGAAGAGCAGTCGGCGTTCATCCGCGGCTGCATCGAGAAGTTCGGCCCCGGCAGCGAACACGGCGCCGCGGCGCAGGCCGGCGGCGTGGTGCCCAAGAAGCGGGGTGGGTGATCGCGACGCGAGCGATCGCGCGGCGATCGACGTCGCTCAGCCCTCGGGGTTGGGGTTGATCTTCCCCGTGCCGGTGCCGCCCAGGTACGCGTAGCTGTCCGCGCTGTCGAAGCCGACGACCTCGACCATGAAGCCGGCCTCGCTCTCGAGCGTGTGGAAGCCGTCGATGGTCGCGAGCCGTGCGACCTCGTACTCCCCGCCGGCGATGGGCAAAAACAGCGTGTCGTCCACCGCCGCGCCGTCGAGCACGATGTTCGCGCCGGCCGGCCGCGTGATCACGAACATGTCCAGCTCCCACTCGCTGGGCACCAGCACGATGTAGCGCGGCAGGTACTGCTCGACCGGGCTCAGCTGCACGATCGCGGGATCGCCGAGCGTGCTGGTCACGAGGTTACCCGAGCCGGTCATGAAGTTCGCCACCGCGATGGGCTTGTCGGCGGTGATCATCATGTCGCCGGGGTTCTCGAAGCTGCCGCCGACCCAGTACTCGACGAACTCGCCGGCGTCGAGCATGACCGGCGCACCCGGCAGGCCCGTGACGTCGGCGTGGGCGGCGAAGCTGACGGTCGTGCCGTTCTCGCTGGCGACGATCTGCCACAGCGAGGTCTCGGGCGTGCCGCCGGTCTCGCGCACCGGGATCCGCGAGCCGGCGAAGTGAGTGCCCCACAGCCGCACGCCCGAGAGCTGATCTTCGATGTGATCGCAGGCCGTGACCATGTGCGGGATCCAAGCGCACTCGTGGCCGGTGAACACCGCGATGGGCTTGTCGGGATCGAGGCTCTCGATGCGCGTGCCCGCGAGCGAGGTCGCGTCGGCTGCGACCATGATCTCCGCGAGGTCGCCCTCGTCGAGCTCGACCTGGAACGCGTTGCCCGGCGTGCCCGCGGGCACACCGGTGCCGGGCATGGTCGCGACCGTCGGCACCACCTCGATGGTGGTGTCGTCGACCGCGGCGACCACGGTGAGGTAGCCGCGGCCGTAGCCGCCGCCCCAGTGCAGCGCGCGGTTGAGCGAGTCCCACGCCGGCACGGGGTACAGCATCGACGCGTCGGAGCTGTACGAACCCATGATGAGCGGGTTGAACTGGTACGCGACGATCGGCACGTCCGAGCTGACGCGGTAGGACCCGCCGACCAGGACCCCCGAGCTCTGTTGGTGCAGGTCCGGCAGCGGGAACGGGTGCAGCGACGACGCCGGCACCATCATCGACGCGACCTCCTGCCACGCGCCGCCGATCTTCTGCTCGATCACGACGTTGGCCGGCGAGGCGTCCTGCGGGTTGCTCACCGCGATCGCGTACTGGTCGCTCTCGAGCGGTCCGTTCTGATCGAGGTCGGTGGCGTAGAACAGGCAGCCCACCGTGCTCTCGCCGGCGAGCGCCTCGTCGCAGGTGGTCGGGATGACCGGGCCCTCTTCGCCGGGCAGATCCGGGCCGGGTCCACCCCCGACGTCGAAGATCGGCCCCTCGGTGGCGGCGCCGCTGCTCGAGCCGTCGGCCATCGTGGTGCTCGCGGTGGTGCCGACGGTGGTGCCGCCGGAGCTGCCACCGCTGGTGCCCGCGCCGGAGCTCTCGCCCACGCCGGTGCCGACCGTGAGGCTGGCGCTGCCGGCCTCGCCGCTCGCAGGATCACCACAGCCACACAGACCCAGCAGCAGCGGCGCGACGCGTCGGAGGCTCATGGCTTCACGATATCAGACCCGTCTTGTGCCGCGAGCCAGTCCTGCACGCTGCGGCGCTCGTGCGGATCGTCGGAGAAACGCTCGATGGCCTCGGTCGCGAGCGCGCGCGCTCGCGTGCGGTCGGCGACGGCGCCGGGGCGCGCTTCGACCAGCGCGCGGGCCAGCGCGGCGGCGATGAGGCCGATCTCGCCGTCGCGTGCCGATGCCGCGCGGGCGGTCGTCAGCGCCGCCTCGAGCTCGGCCACCGCGCGCTCGAGCAGCGGCGTGCGCTCGGGCGCGGCGGTGGTCGCGGCGCGATCGAGCAGCGTGCGTGCGAGCTCGAACCGCGCGCGCGCGACCAGCGGGTGCGGATCGGGCAGCTCGTCACGTGCGATCGCGAGGGCGCGCGCGGCCACGGGTTCGGCGAGGTTCGCCTGGCCGAGCATGCGCAGGGCCTCGCTGTGGCTGAGCAGCGGGTAGACCAGATCGCTGTGGTCGGGACCCCGGTGGCGCGACTGGATCTCGATCGCGCGCTCGAGCGCGGCCACGGCCTCGCGCGGCTCGCCGGCGTACAGCTGCAGCCGACCGAGGTTGCCCAGCGCGATGCCGACGCGCAGATCGTCGCGGCCACCGTTCGCGCTCCAGATCTCGATCGCGCGCTGGTAGTGCGGCATCGCCCGTGCGGCCATGGTGCCGCCCGACTCCGCCAGCGCATTGCCGAGGTTCACGTGCACGAGCCCGACGTCGGCGTGGTCGGGCCCGAGCGCGCGGTTGAGCACCGCCAGCGCCTGCTCGTACTGTGCGATCGCGGCGTCGCGTTGACCGTCCTCGAACAGCGCGTTGCCCAGGTGCAGCATCGCCGTGCCCGTGACCGGGTGATCGGGCCCGAAGCGCTGCAGCCGCAGCTGCAGCGCCTCGCGCAGCGTCGCGATGGCCTCGGCGTGGCGACCCAGTGCGAGCAGCGTGCTGCCGCGTTGGGCCTGCAGCGCCACCAACAGCGGGTCGTCGGCGTCGGTGTCGGCCCGGCGCAGGGCGATGGCGCGCTCGCGGGCTTCGAGCGCACCGAGGTAGTCGCCGGCCTCGTAGCGCACCGCGCCGATCTGCTCCTGCAGCTGGCTCTCGAGCGCCGCGGGCGAACCCAGTCGCGACAGCGTCGCCTGGCCCAGCGCGATCCAGTCCGCGGTCTCGTCGGGCCGGTGCAGCCGCGGACCGAGCACGCCGATCACCGTCGCGATGGCCTCGAGCGCGAGCGCGTCGCGCCGTGCCTGCACGGCCGACCACACCGCCTGCTTGGCCTGCAGCAACGCGGCCTCGCCCTGACCCAGGCGCTCGAGCGAGCGCGCGAGCGACAGCGCGAGCTCGGCGTCGACGTCGGGACGTGCGAGCGCGGCGGCGGCCTGGCGCAGGCTCTCGACCTGGATCTTCGCGGCGTCGTACTTGCCCGCGAGGCGCAGCGCGTCGGCGCGCGCGAGCCCGTCCTCGAGCTCGCCCAGCGCGGCGCGATCGCCCGCGCTGGACGGCGGCGGGATCGCGGACGCGAGCGACTCGGTGTCCGCGCACGCGCCGAGCTCGGGCAGGCGGCGGGTCGCGTCGATGGCCGTGCGCACGATCTCGACGTCGGCGTCGAGCAGGACCCCGACGACCGCATCGAGGTCGCGCGCGCGCCGACGCAGGCAGTGCATCCGCAGATCGAGCGCGGCCTCGGACTGCTCCGCGCGCATGGCCGTGGCCTCGCACGCCTCGCGGTGCTGCGCGAGCCAGGCGCGGGCGTAGTCGTCGAGCGACTGCACCACCACCTCGGCGGTGGCGTCGGCGAACGGTGCCGCGGTGGCGGCGAAGGCCTGGCGCAGCGCCGCCGCGCGGGTCTCGTTCCACGCCGGTTCGAGCTGCGCGGGGCCGCCGTCGCAGCGGCCCTCGCGGGCGAGCACCATCGTCGCGGTGACCGCGATCACGCCGCTGCCCACGCTCGCGACCAGCAGCGGTCGACGCCACCGCGGCGTCGCCGGTCGCGACAGCTCGCTCAGCAGCGCGGAGATCTCAGGGAAGCGCGCGTCGGGCTCGACCGACAGCGCGCGCAGCAGCGCCGTGTGGACGAAGCGCGGCACGCCGCGACGATCGTCGGGCACCGTGATCGCGCCCGCGGTCACGTTGCACGACAGCTGCGCGAGGTTGTCGCCGGCGAAGGGCCGCTGGCCGTAGAGCGCCTCCCAGGCCACCACCGCGAACGCGAACTGATCGGTGCGTCGGTCGGGCTCGCGGCCGAGGTGCTGCTCCGGGGCCATGTACGCCGGCGTACCGAGCACCGCACCCGTCATCGTCAGCGGCGCGTGGATCAGCGATCGCGGCGCGGGCACGCCGTCGTCGACCGTGCGCTCGAGGTCGACGCGTGCATCCGCGGCGGCGCGCGCGAGCCCGAAGTCCGCGACCACGACGCGGTCGCCCGCGCCCAGCAGCACGTTTTCGGGCTTGAAGTCGCGGTGCACCAGGCCCACGTCGTGCGCGGCCTGCAGCCCGCGACCGGCCGCGGTGAGCTTTGCGACGATCTCGGGCCACGGGCGCGGCGCAGCGCCGAGCCACTGGCGCAGCGTGCCGCCGTCGAGCGACTCCATCGCGATGAACACGCGGTTGCGCCAGGTGCCGACGTCGTGGACGGTGATGACGTTGCCGTGGCTGAGCCGCGCGAGCGTCTGCGCCTCGCGCACCAGGCGACGGTTGCGGGCCTCGAGCTCGCCGCCGGGGTCGTCGGCGTGCAGCACCTTGATCGCGACGCGGCGATCGAGCTCGGGATCGAAGGCGGCGTAGACCACGCCCATGCCGCCGCGGCCGAGCTCGCGCAGCACCACGTAGCGGCCCAGCTCGGCGCCGCGCGGCATCGTGACCGTGCTCTCGACCGCGGGCTCCGCCGCGGTCGCGCGCAGATCCGCGGCGGCCGGCAGTGTGTCAGCCGGACCCAGTCCCACCGTCGTCTCGATGCCATCCACCCGAGGCCGAGGATATCAGGCGCGCTCGCGCGCCGGTTCGTCGCGCCGACCCAGCGCCGGCCGCGGCAGTTCGACACGTGTGATCCGCGTTGCATCATCGACTGTGGTCCAGACCACGAGCGCATCGACGGCTTCGGATCCCATGCTGGGCTTCATGCGCCGCTGGTCTGTGCCCACGCTTGCCCTCGCCCTGTGTTCGTCGCTCGCCGCGAGCTCCGCGAGGGCGGCCGACCCGGTGGTGGTGGTCGATCCCGGCGGCATGTCGACCACGACCACGACGACCAGCAGCCCCGGCGCGGTCACGACCACGACCACGGTCGTGACCAGCACGCGCACGGTCGTGATGCCACAGCCGGCACCGGTCGCCGCGCCGGCGCCACGGGTGGCCACCCGACCGATCACGTGGATCGGCGTGTCGCTGGGCGGCGTGTTCACGCCGTTTCGTCCCTCGGGCACGCTGGGCGCCGGCGAGCGCGACAACAGCAACCACATCCGCGCGTGCCTGGGCCCCGGCAACCAGCGCTTCTGCAGCGCGCTGCGTGGCTTCGACGTCCGCGTGCAGCTGTTCAACACCGACAGCGCGTACGACTACCCGCGCTTCTCCGGCTACCTGCGCACCGGCTACCGCGCGGGCCAGACCGGCTTCGATCCCACCAGCGGGGCGACCTCACTCGCGTACGGTTCGGTGCCGCTCTACATCGGCGGCAACGTCTACGCGTTCAAGCACTTCCCGCTGCGACCCTACGCGGGCCTGGGCCTGGGCGTCGACGTGACGCGTGCGCAGTGGACCCGCGCCGGCAACGTGCCGGTGCTGCAGACCAGCGTGCGCCCCGGCTTCGAGCTGCACGCCGGCCTCGAGGGCCGCATCACCAACGTCGTCACGCTGACCGCCGAGGTGCAGCAGCTGTGGAGCGCGCGCTCGCGCGTGGCCGACATGCCGAGCTTCTCGACCTCGGGCCTGACCTTCATGGCCGGCGTGGCGGTGAGCCTGCCGTCGCCGGGCTCGTGGAATCGCTGGCGTCAGAGCCAGGCGCAGGGCCGTCGCCGCTGGTGAGCGCGGTTCACTTGTCGACGTAGCGCTTCATCACGCCGCGCATGCGCGGGACCATCGCCGCAATCGCGAGCGAGGCCGCCAGCGCACCGGCGAAGTTGATGAAGAAGATGCCGGACTTGTGCTCGAACGCGTCGAGCAGGCCCGACAGGATGCCCGAGAGCTTGTTGCCGATCGACGTCGAGAGGAACCAGCCGCCCATCATCACCGCGGTCAGTCGCGGCGGGCTCAGCTTCGACACCAGCGACAAGCCCATGGGCGACAGGCACAGCTCGCCCACGGTGATGACGGCATAGGTGCCGCACAACCATAGCCACGAGGCCTTCTCGAGGCCGTTGTGCGTGGCGTAGGTCGCCGCGACCATGACCAGGGTCGAGAGCGCGGTGACGAACAGGCCGATCGAGATCTTGCCCGGTGTCGACGGTTCCTTGTTGCGGCGCGCGGTCCAGGCCCACACCGCCACGACCACCGGCGTCAGCAACACCACGAAGAACGCGTTGATCGACTGGAACAGCTCGGTCGAAAACAGCGGCTTCTTCACCTCCGGCGGCGGCCACTGCTCCTTGGGCAGGTTGTTGAAGTACGGATGCGGGCCCTCGACCTCGATGGGCTTGCCGGCGGCGTCGAGCTCGCGCACGCCGTGGGCGTCGGTCTTGGGCACCATGCGCGGCGTGGTGTCGACCTCCTCGACGAGGTCGAAGGTCTTCGCCGCGGACGCGACCGAGGCCGGCATGTCGCGGTCGGTGAAGCGGTCGGCCCACACCGTCAGCGCGGAGCCGTTTTGGTGGAACACCGCCCAGAACACCACGACCACGCCGAAGATCGGCAGCAACGCGCCCACGCGCTCGCGGTCCTCGCCCTCGGCGCGGCGCCACAGCGAGACGTAGAACCACACCACCGGGATGCACGCGAACAAGAACGCGTCGTTGCTGTGCGAACCGAACACGGTCGCCTTGGCGCCCAGGATCGCCGGCACGCCGAACCAGCCCAGCAGCGCGAACGCGGCCGCGGGGCCCAGCACCTTGCCCAGGATGCGCGCGACCGGCTCGTCACCGGGCTTGGTCGGCTTGATCTCGTCGCCCTCGGCGACGTGCTTGCGGCCGGCCATGAACCACAGCACGCCCAGGAACATGCCGATGCCGGCGGACATGAACGCGGCCCACCAGCCGATCTTGTTGCGGGCGACGGCGGCGACGAAGTTGCACACGAACGCGCCGATGTTGATGCCCATGTAGAAGATGTTGAAGCCGGCTTCCTTGTAGGGCCGGAAGCGCTCCTGCTTGTCGTAGAGGTTGCCGACCAGCGCCGAGATGTTGGGCTTGAACAGGCCGTTGCCCAGGATGATGAGCAGCAGCGAGATCCAGAAGCTCGCACCCGAGCCGGGGATCGCCAGGCCGCAGTAGCCCAGGCCCATCAGGATGCCGCCCATGATGATCGCGCGGCCGTAGCCGAGCACGCGGTCGGCCAGCAGTCCGCCGACGAAGGGCGTCAGGTACACCAGCGCGAGGTAGGTGCCGAAGATGTCCGACGCATCGCGGTCCGACATGCCCAGGCCGCCCATCGCCGGCACCTTGGGATCGGCGGGGTCGGTCATGTAGAGCACGAAGATCCCGAGCAGCAGGTAGAAGCCGAAGCGCTCCCACATCTCGGTGAAGAACAGGACCGGCAGACCTCGGGGGTGCTTCTTGAACATGACGGTGCGTGCGCGCCGGCTGGGGCCGGCGAGGCCCGGGGATGCTCCCACTTCGGCCGCGTCCCGGGCAACAGCGCTGCCGCGCTCGGCGACGGCGGCCCGTCCGTCGGCGACGTGAGCTAGCAGCCCGTGGTGAAACCCGGCAACACGAGAACAACGCCCTCGGCCCCCATGGCTGCGTTGCTCGGAGCTCGAAATACGCCCGGTATTCCTTCGTCCTCGCGCCTTGCCCTGGGGGCCGAT
>JAIBBS010000074.1 GCA_019694555.1 Nannocystaceae bacterium | reverse complement strand
GGAGCGGAGCGGAGCGGGAGCGGAGCCGGGCAGGGGCACGGGCACGTTCACGTTCACGTTGGGCCGCGCGGCGACGTGGGCCACGGTGGGTTAGTTGGGGGCGACGACCACGAGCTCGACTTCGGTGCCTGGGGGGACCTTCTCGCCGGCGACCGGGGTCTGCTTGAGCACGTAGTCCTGGCCGAGCTCGGCATGCTCGACGCGGCGGATCTGGCCGACCACGAGGCCGGCCTCCGTGATCGCCTTCTTGGCCTTGCCCAGGTACAGGCCGGTGAACTTCGGGACCTCGATGCCGGCGGGCTCGGCGATAACCAGCCGCACGATCGAGCCCTTCTTCGCCGCCTCGCCTGCGGTCGGGGTCTGCCGCAGCACGGTGTTGGCGGGCTTGTCGGAGGCCTCGGGCGTGGGCGCGGGGACCTCGAAGCCGGCGGTCTCGAGCACGCCGCGCGCATCGTCGACCGACTTGCCCGCGACGTCGGGCACGGCGACGTCCTGACTCTTGCGGGCCACGACGACCCGGATCTCGCGCGTCGCCAGCTCGGCGCCCGGCGCGGGGCGCTGCTGCAGGATCGTGCCGGGCGCGGCGCCGGAGCCGTCGCGCTCGTCCTCCTCGATGATCTCGATGCCCTTCGCGCGCCAGCGCTCGCGCGCCTCGTCGACGGGGATGCCCTCGAGGTTGGGCGCGGCGAGCTTGGTCGGCTCCGCGGCGGTGCCGGCGGTCGGCGAGGGCGCGCCCTGTTCGACCTTGGGCGCCACCGAGGTCTGGGTGATCGGCATCACCCCTTGCAGCTTGAGGATGTACGGCCCGAGCAACAGCTGCGACGCGATCGTGGTGATCAGCGCGATGAGGAACATCTTGAGCGCGTCGTTCATCGCTGCCGTGCTCGGCCCAACGCGGGATTGTAGCAGCCCAGGGCCGCGCCCGGCGAATCTGTACGGGCGCGCAGTGCGGCTGCGTGAGCGGCGGGTCGCCGGCCGACGGTCGAGTGCCGCGTCGAGGGGCGCCCGCGCGGGCGTCAGCTCGGCGATGCCGTGGCGGTGACGACCAGGCCCGCGCGCGCGTCCTCGTAGCGCGCGTCGCTCTCGTCGACCGCGTCGACCACCACGGTGTCGTGCGGGTGGACCGATCCGCTCAACAGCGCGAGCGAGAGCGGATCGATGATCGACTGCTGGATCAGGCGCTTGAGCGGTCGTGCGCCGAACTCGGGATCGTAGCCGCGCTCGGCCAGGCGCGCCCGCGCGGCGTCGCTGATCGACAGCTGCAGGTCGCGCTGCGCCAGCCGCGGGCGCAGGCGCTCGAGCTGGATGTCGACGATGGCGGCGAGCTGCTCGCGGCCCAGCGGCGCGAAGGTGATGATGCCGTCGAGGCGGTTGAGGAACTCGGGCCGGAAGTGCGCGCGCAGGGCCTGCTCGCGCAGCCGCGCCTCGAGCTTGGGATCGCCGCTGCCGTCGCTGCGCACGCGGTCGCTGCCGACGTTGCTGGTCATCAGCACGATGGTGTTGCGAAAGTCGACCGTGCGGCCCTGGCTGTCGGTGAGACGGCCGTCGTCGAGCACCTGCAGCAGCAGGTTGAACACGTCGGCGTGGGCCTTCTCGATCTCGTCGAGCAGCACCACGGAGTAGGGCCGTCGCCGCACGGCCTCGGTCAGCTGTCCGCCCTCGTCGTAGCCGACGTAGCCGGGCGGCGCGCCGATCAGGCGCGAGACCGAGAACTTCTCCATGTACTCGCTCATGTCGATGCGCACGACGTGGCGCTCGTCGTCGAACAGGAACTCCGCCAGCGCCTTGGCCAGCTCGGTCTTGCCCACGCCGGTGGGGCCCAGGAACAGGAACGAGCCCACCGGACGGTTGGGATCGCCCAGGCCCGCGCGAGCCTGGCGAACCGCCGCGGCGACGCGGCGCACGGCCTCGTCCTGTCCGACCACGCGGCCGTGCAGCTTGGCTTCGATGCCGAGCAGCCGCGCCTGTTCGCTCTCGAGCATGCGCGAGACCGGGATGCCGGTCCACTTGGCGACGATGGCCGCGATGTCCTCGTCGGTGACCTCCTCGCGCAGGAACGAACCCTCGGCCAGTGCGGCCTTGAGCACCTCGCGGGCGCGCTCGCGGCTGCGCTCGAGCTCGCGCAGCGTGCCGTAGGTCAGCTCCGCCGCGCGGTTGAGATCGCCGCCGCGCTCGGCCTTGGTGGCCTCGGCGCGGATGTTCTCGATCTGCTCCGACAGCTGCTTGATCTCGCCGATCTTCTCGCGCTCGGTCTGCCAGCGCGAGCGCATGGCCGCGACCTCCTCGCCCAGCGTCGCGAGCTCGGCCTCGACCGCAGCGAGCCGCTCGCTCACCGCCGGGGTCGACTTCTCGCGCTGCAGCGCGGTCTTCTCGATCTGCAGGCGGGTGATCCGGCGCTCGCGCTCGTCGATCGGCGTGGGCGTGCTCTCGACCTCCATCTTCAGCTTGGCCGAGGCCTCGTCGACCAGGTCGATGGCCTTGTCCGGCAGGAAGCGGTTCTGGATGTAGCGGTGCGACAGCCGGGCCGCGGCCACCAGCGCGGCGTCCTGGATGCGCACGCCGTGGTGGGTCTCGAACCGCGCCGACAGTCCGCGCAGGATCGCGATGGTGTCGTCGACCGAGGGCTCCTCGACCAGCACCGGCTGGAAGCGGCGCTCGAGCGCCTTGTCCTTCTCGATGTGCTTGCGGAACTCGTCGAGCGTGGTCGCGCCGATGCAGCGCAGCTCGCCGCGCGCCAGCGCGGGCTTGAGCATGTTGGCGGCATCCTGCGCGCCCTCGGCCGCGCCGGCGCCGACCAGCGTGTGCAGCTCGTCGATGAACAGCACCACGCGGCCCTGCGACTCGGCGACCTCGGTGAGCACGGCCTTGAGCCGCTCCTCGAATTCGCCGCGGTACTTGGCGCCGGCGACCAGCGCCGCGAGATCGAGCTGCAGCAGCCGCTTGTCCCGCAGGCTCTCGGGCACGTCGCCGGCGGCGATGCGCTGCGCGATGCCCTCGGCGATGGCGGTCTTGCCCACGCCGGGATCGCCGATGAGCACGGGGTTGTTCTTGGTGCGGCGCGACAGCACCTGCAGCGTGCGGCGGATCTCGGTGTCGCGGCCGATGACCGGATCGAGCTTCTCCTGGCGCGCGAGCGCGGTGAGATCGCGGGCGTACTTCTCCAGCGCCTCGTACTTGGCCTCGGGCTCCTCGGTGTCGACGCGCTGGTTGCCGCGGACGTCGCGGAGCGCCGACAGCACCAGCTCGCGGCTGGCGCCCAGCTCGCGCAGCACCGCCGCGGCGCGGACCTTCGCGCGCTCGGCCTTGTCCGAGAGGATGCCGAGCACGACGTGCTCGGTGCTCACGAACTTGTCGTGCAGCGCCTCGGCCTCGGTGGCGGCGAGATCGAGCAGCTCGCCGAGCTCCTTGCTCAGCCGCAGCTCCGCGCCCTGGGTCTTGGGTAGCTTGCCCAGCTCGCGTGCGAGCACGCGCTGCAGCGCGGCCGCGTGCACACCGGCGCGCTCGAGCAGCGGCGCGACGAGGCCGCCTTCCTGCTGCGCGCACGCGGTCAGCAGGTGCAGGCTCGTGAGCTCGGGATGGCCGAGCTCCTTCGCCATCGCTTGTGCGTGAGCGAGCGCATGACGGGTCTTGACGGTCGCGGTCTCGGGGCTGAACGCAGCCATGGCAGGCCTCCAGTCGGTGGCATCGGCGGCGCGGTGCAGCGCCTGGATGCGGGGCAACGGCAGCGGCGGTCGCTGGCCTGGCTGCGAAGATGGGTCGGCTGCGCGGCACCGCAAGCGCCGCCGCTGCGACGCGCGGGCCGAAGCGATCGCCGCGCCGGATCGGTGCCGATCCGCTACGCTACGCCGCGATGACGCCGTCCGAGCGCGCGCATGCGATCGCCGACGTCGCGGCGGCACCGCGCGTGCGCAGCGATTGCGGGCGCACCGGCGAGCGTGGGGCCCACCGCGGCACCTGTGCGATCGTGATCGCGGCGATGCTGCTGCCGGTCTCGCCGCGGGCGCACGCGGGCGAGCCACCGCAGCCCAGCGCGCCGCAGCTCGAGCCCGCGCCGGCCGCGGAGCCGGAGGTGTCGTCGGAGCCGCCGCCGCTCGAGCCCGGCGACGCTGCGATCGTCGACGACGCGGCCGCGGTCCCCGAGGCCGAGGCCGACACCGGCGCGACGCAGACACCGTCGGGCGGACGCTTCCGCGAGTCGCCGCCGCCGCCGCCCCGCGTGCAGCCCGGTGGGCCCGCGCCGGCGATCGAACCCACCGGCGGCGTCGTCGGGGGCTACTGGGATCTCAGCCGCACGGCGGGCAAGGAGCCACCCGATGGCGACGACGAGATCATCGCCGGATCGATCCTGCTGCCGCTGGGCACGCTGTCGGTCGCGTCGGCGGCGAGCATGGTGTGGCTGAGCCTGCCGGGGCACTGCGCCGAGCGCTGGCAGTCGATCGGCGCCAGCCCGACGCACGATCAGTGCAAGGGCCTGTACGCGCTGTCGCTGGTGCGCGTGGTCTATGGCGGGCTGATGATCATCACCGGCGGCGCGCTGCTGGGTGTCGGGCTCGTGCGGCGCAAGCGGCACCGCGCGTGGGAGCGCGGCGGCACGTTGTCGCTGCTGCTCGACGGCGCGGGTCCCGGTGCGCGCGGGCGTGCGGCCGTGCTGCCGCGCGCCGCAGGGCTGATGTGGACGGTGCGGCTGGGCGCGCGCGGCCGTGGCCGCGGCCTGCTACGCTGGCGATGAGCCCGCCTGCACGGTCTTCGCCGATGGGCGCGCCCTGACCATGGCCTGCGTTCGTCTTCTGCCGCTGTCGTTGCCGTCGTTGCTGGTGTCCGCGTGCGTGGGCGAAGGCCCCCGCGATCCCGACGGCGCCACGCTGACCGCCTCCGCGACGATCGCCTCCGCGACCGAGAGCGCCGGCGAAAGCAGCAGCAGCAGCAGCAGCAACGCGACCACCGACGATCCCACGCTGCAGCCCGACGGCTCGAGCAGCAGCGCGGGCATGAACTGCGGCGAGGTCGACTTCACCATCGCCGCGCAGCCGCCCAACGTCGTGCTCGTGCTCGACAAGTCCGGCAGCATGCTGACGCAGTGGGACCACGACGCCGACGGCGCGACGCCGGAGGTCACGCGCTGGAACAGCCTCGTGCACGTGGTCGACGCGATCGTCAACGGCTTCGACGCGGACATCAACTTCGGCGCGACGCTGTTCCCCGCGCAGCAGGCGACCAACGAGCTCGGCGCGGCCGCGTGTGTGGTCGGCGACAGCCCCGACGTGCCGGTCGCGCCGATGAACGCGGCAGCCGTGCTCGCGGGCATCCCCGACGCCGGCGCGACCGACATCCGCGGCGCGACCCCGACCACCGCGGGCGTGCAGCTGGCGATCGATCACCTCTCGACGCTCGACCCGATGGTCAGCCGGCTGATGATCCTGGTCACCGACGGCGCGGCCAACTGTGCCGCCGATGCCGACCAGAGCCAGTGCCCGGGCATCGGCTGTGGCCTGCTCGAGGAGTACGACAACGAGGTCGCGCAGGTGGTCGGCTCGGCCTTCACCGACCTGGGCATCCCGACGTTCGTGGTCGGCATCGACATCGTCGACGAGCTGCTCGGCACCGGCGACGACGGCCAGCCCGAGGCCAACACCCACGACGAACTCAACTTCGTCGCGCTCGCCGGCGGCAAGGCCCGCCCGGGCAACGACAAGTTCTTCAACGCCACCAACGAGCTCGAGCTGCAGGCCGCGCTGTCGGAGATCGCGGGGCAGGTGGTCAGCTGCATCGTGCCGCTGGGCCCGCCCGCGCCCGAGTACCCCGAGTACGTCACGATCACGATCGACGGCACGATGATCCCGCGCGTCGACGACTGCGCGACGCAGGACGGCTGGGCCTGGGTCGCGCCCGACGGACCCTTCGATGCGATCCAGCTGTGCGGCAGCGCCTGCGACACGCTGGCGAGCGCGGGCATGCTCGACGCGATCTACGGCTGCCCGCCCGCGGGTTGACGCGGCCCGTCGCGAGCCCGCTGGCGCTCGCGCGCGGCGCGGCCGCGTTCGCGGCTCCGCAGCGCGGCGCGGCCGCACGGCGCAGGGACGTCGCCACGGTGCCATCGGCAGCCGAGCGCAGCGCTTGAGCAGCGCCGTCGCGAGCCCGTGCGCTCGCATCGCATGCGGCCGCGGCCGGGACCCGCGACTAGCCTGGCGTGGTGATGACTCGACGCGTGCACCGACTCGCCGTGCTCGTCCTCGCGACCCTGCCGGCGTGCCACGACGTGATGGGCCTGCCCGGCGATGCGCTCGCCGGACACCCGCGGGCGCCGTCCGCCGACACCGACGCACCGGGCGACGACCCCGACGCGGGGCCCCAGGGCGACGCGGGCAGCAGCAGCGGCGACGCGGGCAGCAGCAGCAGCGGCGGCGACGACGACGGCGCGCTGCCGGACCCCGGCAGCAGCAGCAGCGGTGAACCCGACGCGGGCAGCAGCAGCGGCGGCGAGGCGCCGGCGGGCGACGACGGACCCGCGCCCGATTGCCTCGCGCCCGCGGCACTGCAGCCGTGCGACGGCGACACCCTCGATCCGCTGCGCGCGATCGGGCTGGGTTGCCCCGGCGACGACGACACGCGGATCCCGGTGTGGGGCGCCGAGCTGCACGCACCCGACGCGGCATCGTGGGCGATCGCGTCGCAGCTGGGCACCGCACTCGACGAGCTGGGCCAGCCGCGCTTCCGCCCGCGCGAGGGCGAGCGCTTCTTGGCGATTACCACCGGCCACGTCGCAGCGCCCGATCCCGCCGGTGCGATCGCGATGACGCCGGCGGCGATGTACACCGACAACGACAACCCCGACGCTGCGGTGTTGCCCTCGCCGGTCACGACCGCGCCGGGCAGCAACGATGGTGCCGGCGGCACGCCGTTCGTCGGCTGCGACGGCAGCGGCGACTGCTCCGACACGCTGGCGCTGCCGTGGGCGCAGGGCGGCGCAGCGGCCCACGACCTCGCGTGGCTGCGCTTCGACACGCTCGTGCCCGAGGGCACCTTCGGCTTCGGCCTCGACCTCGCGTTCTTCTCGGTCGAGTTCCCCGAGTTCGTCGGCAGCGCCTACAACGACGTGTTGCTGCTGTGGTCGAGCAGCGAGGCCTATACCGGCAACCTGTGCTTCGTCGACGGCCAGCCGTGCACGGTGACGTCGCTGTGTGCCGGCGACGACGGCTGCGCGGCGCTGCGGCACTGCGCCGGGGCCGGCTGCGACGCGCCCGATGCCGACGCGCTCGCGGGCACCGGCTTCGAGCTCGACGGCGGCGGCACGGGGTGGTTCCGCGCCAACGGCCCCGCCGTGCCCGGCGAGTCGCTCGAGCTGACCGTCGCGGTCTTCGACATGGGCGACGCCAGCTACGACACGCTGGTGCTGCTCGACGACTTCGACTGGTCCTGCGACGGCTGCATCGCCGGCGTCGACGGCGACTGCGGGCTCGGCTTCGACTGAGCGCCTGTCGAGCGGATGCTGACGGGCTCTCGGTAGACTGAGAGGCCGGCAGCGAATGCTGACGGGCTCTCGTCGCGCAGCGACTGGAAAGAGAGGGGTCCCGTGACCGGCTTGGCCGGGCACGGGGAGAGGAAGCGGAGCTTCCTCTCCAAAGACCGAGTCGCAGGAGCGACGCGTTCGCCTCTCAGGGCTTGGGCGGCTCCGCCGGCAGGCGCGCGATCGAGATGCCCAGCAACGCGAAGGTGATCGACACCAGCGGGTTGACGTAGTTGAGCACCGCGTAGGGCAGGTACGCGGTGGTCGGCACCAGCAGCGTCGCGGCCATGAACGCGCCGCAGGTGTTCCACGGCACGATCGGCGAGGTCAGCGTGCCGCCGTCCTCGAGCGCGCGCGAGAGGTTCTTGGGGTGCAGCCCGTGTTCGCGGTACGCCCGCGCGAACATGCGGCCGGGCACCACGATCGAGATGTACTGATCGGCCGCGACCACGTTCATGCCGCACGAGGTCAGCACGGTGACGGCGATGAGCGAGCTGGTGCGCTTGGCCAGTCGCAGCAGCTGCCGCGCCAGCACGTGCAGCATGCCGGTCGACTCCATCACGCCGCCGAAGCTCATCGCGCACAGGATCAGCAGCACGGTGCTGGCCATGCTGTCGAGCCCGCCGCGGGTCAGCAGCTCGTCGACCGCGGCGTCGCCGGTGCTCGACTTGTAGCCCTTCATCGCGGCGCCCAGGACCTCGGCCACGCTCGCGCCCTCGACCACCACCGCGAGCACGCCGCCCAGCACCACGCCCAGCAGCAGCGTCGGCAGTGCCGGCACGCGCCGCGCGACCAGCACGATGACCAGCAGCGGCGGCAGCAGGTGCGCGAGGCTGGGCTCGAAGCTGGCCGACAACGCGGTCTGGATCGCCGCGACCGAGCCTGCGCCGGGCGTGACCTCGATGCCCAGGCCCAGCACGGTGTAGACCACCATCGCGATCGTCCACGACGGCAGCGTGGTGTAGACCATGTGGCGCACGTGCGAGAACAGGTCGGTGCCCGCCATCGCCGGCGCGAGGTTGGTGGTGTCGGACATCGGCGAGAGCTTGTCGCCGAAGTACGCGCCGCTCACGACCGCGCCCGCGGTCATCGCCGGGTCGATGCCGAGCGCACCGCCCACGCCGATGAGCGCCAGGCCCACGGTGCCTGCGGTCGACCACGAGCTGCCGCTGACCAGGCTCACCGCCGAACACACCGCGCACGCGGTCGGCAGGAAGTAGCTCGGCGCCAGCAGCTCGAGGCCCCAATGGATCAGCGCCGGCACCACGCCGCCGGCGATCCACGTGCCCATGAGCATGCCGATCACGCACAGGATGAGCACCGCGCCCATCGACAGCTTGATCGCGTCGACGATGCCGGCCTCGAGTGCGGGCCAGCGATGGCCGTGCAGCCGCGCGACGATCGCCGCGACCGCAGCCGCGCCGACCAGCGGCAGGTGACCGGTGCCCTCGAAGCCCGGCTGCAGCTTGGGCAGCACCAGGATCACCAGCGACAGCATGGCGACCAGCGCCAGCACCGGGATGAGCGCCGCGACCACGGAGAACGGCCGCGTCGCGGCCTCGGGGGTCTGCGCCGGGTCTTCGGGCACCGCGGCGGCGACGATAGCGGTGACCGGCCGCGCGTGCCAGCGCCGTCGGCGGGGCGCGCTCGCGGCCTGCTACGCTGCGGGCCCGTGTCGACGCACGACTCGTTGCGCGCGTTCGTGACCGCGCTGCCCAAGGCCGAGCTGCACCTGCACCTCGAGGGCTCGATCCAGCCCGAGCTCGCGCTGCGGCTCGCGGCGCGCCACGGCGTGCGGCTGCCCGGTGACGAGGCCGGCGTCGCGGGCGTGCGCGAGGCCTACCGCTGCCGCGACTTCTCGGCCTTCATCGCGATCTACCTGGCGCTGTCGCGGTGCCTGCAGACGCCCGCGGATCTGTGCGACGTGCTCGACGCGCTGGCGGGGCGGCTCGCCCACGGCGGGGTCGTGCACGCCGAGATCACGTTCACGCCCATGACCCACCACCGCCGTGGGGTGCCGCTCGAGGCGATGATCGAGGGATTGTTGGCCGGCCGCGCCGCCGCGGCCGCGCGCGGCGTGTCGATCGCGTTCGTGTTCGACGTCGTGCGCTCGCTGCCCGATCAGGCCGACGGCACGCTGGCGTTCGCACGCTCGGTCGCCGCACGCACGCGCGCGGCGGTGGCGGGCCTGGGCCTGGCGGGACCGGAGCACGAGCGCTACCCGCTGACGCCGATGCTGCCGGTGTTCGAGCAGGCGCGCGCCGACGGCTTCGCGGTGCTGCCCCACGCCGGCGAGTTCGTCGGCGCCAGCAACGTGCGCGCGGCGATCGACGAGCTCGGCGCGCGACGCATCGGTCACGGCGTGCGCGCGGTCGAAGATCCAGCGCTGGTGGCCGAGCTGGCCGCGCGTGGGATCCCGCTCGAGGTCTGTCCCAGCAGCAACGTCGCGCTCGGGGTCTACCGCTCGATCGCGGAGCACCCGCTGCCGCGGCTGCGCGAGGCCGGCGTCGAGGTCGTGCTCGCGACCGACGATCCGGCGCTGTTCGGCGTCGAGCTGGTCGACGAGTACCTGCGCTGTGCCGCGGCCTTCGGTTGGGGCGAGGCCGAGCTGGCCGCGCTCGCCCGCGCGTCGCTGGCCCACGCGGTGCTCGACGACGCCACGCGGGCCCGCCTCGGCGGGGCCCCCGACACGCCATTATAGGGTCAGTGACCGTAGAATGAACGGGCCGCAATCGGGGGCAGCCACGGCCTGCGACGCGGTCTCTGAGCACCGGCGATTGACTTCACGGTGCAGTGTGGGACAACTCCCCAGGCGCACGGGCGGGACCACGAACCCGCGGGCGCGCGAGGCGAGGCGACATGGACGACGTGCGATGGAAGCAGCGGCTCGCCGGGGCGGCGAGCGCAGAGCTCGAGGCCGAGATCGACGTGTTCGAGACGCAGCTGCGCCTGCGCAAGGACGGCAAGATCGAGGACAAGCTCTTCGCCGAGACGCGGCTGCGTCGCGGTGCCTACGGCCAGCGCTACGACAACGGTCGGCGCTACGACGGCGAGAAGGACCAGACGATCGCGTTCCCGTGCGGTGATCTCACCAAGGGTCCCGAGACGGTGTGGGACGCACCCGGCATGGTGCGGATCAAGATCCCGTTCGGCGCGCTCACGGCGACGCAGCTCGAGGTCATGGCCGATCTCGCGGAGGAGTACTCCGACGACATCTTGCACGTGACGACGCGGCAGGACATCCAGCTGCACTTCATCCACATCGACGACACCCCGGATCTGTTCCGACGGCTCGCGGCGGTGGGCATCACCACGCGCGAGGCCTGCGGCAACTCCGTCCGCAACGTCACCGGTTGCCCGGTCGCCGGCGTGTGCAAGACCGAGGCGTTCGACATCTCGCCCTACGCCAAGGCGCTGGCGCACTACCTGCTGGGCCACCCCGACACGCAGGACTTCGGCCGCAAGTTCAAGATCGCGTTCTCCGGCTGCGCGACCGAGGCCTGCGGGCTGGCGTTGATGCACGACATCGGGCTGGTCGCGGTGACGCGCCCGGGCGACGCCGGCGCGACCGAGCGTGGCTTCGAGTTCTACGTCGGCGGTGGGCTCGGCGCGGTGCCGCACCAGGCGCTGCTGCTCGACGGGTTCGTGCCCGAGGCCGAGCTCATGCCGCTGACCCAGGCGGTGTGCCGCATCTTCGCGCGCCACGGCGAGAAGCAGAACCGCGCCCGCGCGCGGCTCAAGTTCCTGGTCAAGAAGCTGGGCCTGCCTGCGTTCAAGCAGATGGTCGACGAGGAGCGGGCCAAGATCCCGCCCGAGGCGCGCTGGAGCGCGTGGATCGACTCGGTCGCCGCGCACGATCAACCCAAGCGACCGCCGGCGCCGGCGCTGCGCAAGGCCGGCGATGCCGCACTCGACGCGTGGTGGCAGACCAACGTGCGGCCGCAGCGACAGCCGGGCTACGCGGTGGTCTCGGTCACGCTGCCGCTGGGCGACTTCACGCCGGATCAGGCGCGCGGCCTCGCCGATCTCGCGCGCGAGTACACCGGCGACACCATCCGCCTGACGGTCGAGCAGAACCTGGTGCTGCGCTGGGTCCCCGAGGCCGACGTGCCGCAGGTGTACGCGCGGCTGGCCGCGCTCGGGCTGGCCGAGCCCGGCGCCGAGTCCATCGTCGACGTGACCGCGTGCCCCGGCACCGACACGTGCAAGCTGGGCATCTCGGCCTCGCGCGGGCTCGCCGGCGAGCTGCGCACGCGCCTGGCCGCGCGCTCGGCCGGCCACGACGAGGCCCTGGGCTCGCTGCGGATCAAGGTCAGCGGCTGCTTCAACTCGTGCGGGCAGCACCACGTCGCCGATCTCGGCTTCCTGGGCGTGCAGCGCAACGTCGAGGGCCGTCGCGTGCCCCACTTCCAGGTGGTGCTGGGCGGGCAGTGGACGCACAACGCCGGCCAGTTCGGCCTCGCCATCGGCGCGGTGCCGAGCAAGCGCATCCCCGAGGTCGTCGATCGCATCACCAGCCTGTTCGCGCGCGAGCGCAGCAGCGGCGAGCGCTTCGGCGCGTTCATCAAGCGCGTGGGCAAGTCGAAGATCCGCGACATGCTCACCGACCTGATGGACGTGCCGCCCTACGAGCAGGCGCGCGAGCTGTACCACGACTGGGCCGATCCCCGTGAGTACGGCATCGGCGACATCGGCGTGGGCGAGTGCGCCGGCGAGATCGTCTCGGTCGCGAAGTTCGGCCTCGCCGACGGCGAGCGCGTGGTGTTCGAGGCCTCCGAGGCGCTCGAGCGCGGCGACGCGGTCGCGGCGGCCAAGGGCGCGCTCGCAGCCATGCTGCTCGCCGCCAAGGCGCTGGTGCGGCAACAGACCTTCGACATCGGCGACGACCCGGCGCGCATCGTCGAAGAGTTCCGCGCGCGCTTCTACGACACCAAGCTGTTCTTCGACACCTACGCCGGCGGCAAGTTCGCGCACTACTTCTTCGCGCTGGCCGCCCGCGACCTGCAGGCCGCCACGCTCGACGACGCGCACCACTACGTCGAGGAGGCGCAGCTCTTCATCGAGGCTGCCTACGCCTGCGAGACCCGCATGGCCCAAGCCGGCGCGACCGCGCCCGCGTGAACCCGCACCCCCAGGCCAACCCCGCCGTGCACACCATCCACCATGCCTTCAAGCTGCCGCTCGTCGGTGAGTCCGCGATCGCGCTCGACGAGTTCATCCCGATCTTCCACGGCTGGATCCGCAACCGTGCGCTGGCCGACGAGGTCATGATCGACGTCGCCGACTACGCACACGTGCACGGCGGACCCGGTGTGCTGCTGGTGTGTCACGAGGGGCACTACGTGGTCGATCGCAGCCGCAACCTGCTGGGCCTGGCGTACCACCGCCGGCGCGGTCAGCCGCTGGCCGACGGCACCGCCGATGCCACGCTCGCGCTGCGGCGGTTGATCCGCGCCGCGCGGTTGCTCGCCGACGATCCGGCGCTGGCCGGCCGCGCGGTGTTCGACACCACGCGGCTCGAGCTGCGGGTGCTCGATCGCCTGCGCGCGCCCAACGACGACGCCGGCTGGGCCGCGGTGCAACCGTCGCTGCGCGGCGCGATCGCGGCGGTGTGGGGCCACGAGGGCGCGCTCGAGCGCCACGTCGGTGATCCTCGCGCACCGCTGTCGGCGTGGGCGCGGCTGCCCGCGACCGCGCTCGCGGCCCTACACGCGTGAGCGCGCCTCAGCCCGGCTGCAGGCCGCCCATGCGCACGATGTGCTCGTAGGCCTCGCGCGTGACCGGCTGCACCGACAGCCGGCCGGCGCGCAGCAGCACCATGTCGGCGAGCTCCGCAGTGTCGCGGATCGCCGCGAGCGTGACCGGCTGCGGCAGCTTGGCCACGAACTCGACCTCGACCATGCGCCAGCGCGGCTTGGCCGGGTCCGAGCGCGGATCGAAGTAGGGGCTGCTCGGATCGAACGCGGTCGGATCGGGATGGGCCTCGCGCACGACCCGGGCCAGGCCCGCGACGCCGGGCGGGTTGCAGCTCGAGTGATAGAAGAGCACGCGGTCGCCCACGCGCATCGCGTCCATGTGATTGCGCGCCATGAAGTTGCGCACGCCGTCCCAGCCCGAGCTGCGCTTGCGCTGCAGGTCGTCGATCGAGAACGCGTCGGGCTCGGACTTCATCAGCCAGCAGCGCGGCCCGTCCGTCGCTGCGACGGGGGGCGTGGGCTTCGCGGTGGGCGTGGGCTTCGCGGCGGGCTTGGCCTTCGCGACGGGCTTGGGCTTCGCGACGGGCTTGGCCTTCGCGACGGGCTTGGACTTCGCGGCGGGCTTGGCCTTCGCGACGGGCTTGGACTTCGCGACGGGCTTGGCCTTCGCGACGGGCTTGGACTTCGCGGTGGGCTTGCGCGTCGCCATCGCCGTCAGCATCGCGCGGTCGGCTTCGCGACGGCAAGCGCTCGCCGCAGCCGCGTGACCAGCTGCGGCGCGCCGACCAGCTGCGCGGTGCCCTCGGGCGTGATCACGAGCTCGGCGCTGCCGGGCGCCTGCCACAGCGCCGCGTCGGCGTAGCGCGCGGTGCGGTGCAGCAGCGCCTGGTTGCGCGAGCCGACGAACGCGCGTGCACGCTCGGGCAGGCGCGCGTCGTAGCGACCCGCGACCAGGGTGTCGAGCACGGACCACAGCGCGTCGAAGCCCGGCAACGCGCGGGCTTCGTCGGGCGTGTAGCCGGTGAACACGATCACGCCCAGCCCGCGCGCGGCCGCGGCGGTGCACAGCGCCGTGGTGCCGGCGAGCTGCTGCAGCGGCTCGCCACCCACGACCGTCAGGCCCTCGAGCCCGCGCGCCCGCGCGTCGTCGAGCGCCGCCAGCACCGGTGCGAGCGCGCTCGCCGGGGCCGCCGCGTGCAGCTCGGGGTTGCAGCAGCCGCGGCACGCCAGCGTGCAGCCGCGGACCCACACCGCGACGCGGCGGTGCGGTCCCTCGGACGCGGTGCCGTGCGCGATCGCGGCGACGGCGAGCGCGGGCTCGCTCATCGCGTCACGGCCGGCGTGTGATCGGCGAGCCACTTCAGCACGGTCTCGTGCCACAGCAGGCTGTTGGCCGGCTTGAGCACCCAGTGGTTCTCGTCGGGGAAGCGCAGGTAGCGGCTCTCGATGCCGCGGCGCTGCAGCGCGGTGAAGGTCGACAGCCCCTGGGTCTCGGGCACGCGGAAGTCGAGCGCGCCGTGGATCACCAGCATCGGCGTCTTCCACTTCGCGACGAGGTTGGCCGGGTTCCACAGCTCGTAGCGCTTGGGCACCAGGTACTGCGGTCCGCGGTGCTCCCACTCGGGGAACCACAGCTCCTCGGTCGCGTAGTACATCGAGCGCATGTCGAACAGCCCGTCGTGGTTGACCAGGCAGCGGAAGCGCTCGGGCAGCTTGCCCGCGATCCAGTTGATCATGTAGCCGCCGTACGACGCTCCCAGCGCGCACGCGCGCGAGGTGTCGAGCCAGGGAAACTGCGCGCGCGCGGCCTCGAGGCCCTTGTCGAGATCGACCAGCGGCTTGCCGCCCCAGTCGTCGTTGATCGCGTCGGTGAAGGCCTGGCCGTAGCCGGTCGAGCCGTGGAAGTCGATCATCACCGCGCCGAAGCCCGCGCCGGCGTAGGCCTGCGGGTTCCAGCGGTAGTGGAAGTGATCGCCGAAGCTGCCCTGCGGGCCGCCGTGGATCAGCAGCGCGACCGGGTAGAGCTTGGTCGGATCGAAGTCGACCGGCTCGACCACCCAGCCGTGCACGATGTCGCCGCCGGCGCCCTCGAACTCGAACGGCGTGGCGTTGCCCATGCGTGCGGCCGCGACCTTGGTGGTGTTGATGGTCGTGATCGCGACCGGCTCGCCCGCGGCCTTGTCGACGCGGAACAGCTCGGCGGGCGCGCGCAGATCGTCGCGCAGCAGCACGACCTCGGTCGCGGTCGGCAGCGGCGACGCGACCGAGCCGCCCTGGGTGCGCGTGGTGACGGTGCCGGTCGCGAGCTCGACCGCGAACAGGCGCTTGCGCCCGAGATCGTCTGCGGTGACCCACGCGGTCTTGCCGTCGGGATCGATCGCGAGCTCGTCGATCGAGCGGTCCCACGCGTCGGTCACGGCCTTGGCCGCGCCGTCGGGCCAGGCCATCGCGACCAGGTGGAAGCGATCGGCCTCGTAGCCCGGCCGCTTCATGGCCTTGTAGTAGAGCGTCTTGCCGTCGGCGGAAAACCGCGGGTGGCTGTCCCACGCGCGGTTGGCCTCGGTGAGGTTCTTGCGCTCGCCGCTGCCGTCGGCCGGCACCGCGTACAGATCGAAGTTGGTCGACCACGGCTCGCTCGCGCCGGCATCGCGGGCACCGAACACCAGCGTGGTGCCGTCGGGCGAGAACGCGATCTCCTCGGGCCCGCCGAAGGGCTTGCTCGGCACGTCGGCGTCGAGGCCCCGCGTCACGTCCACGACCTCGCCGCCGGCGGTGGGCATGGTGAAGAGGTGGTTGCGGCGGCCGTCGGCCCAGCTGTCCCAGTGGCGCACGAACATGCGGTCGTAGAGCACGCCGCTGGCGGCGCGCTTGGCCTGCTCGTCGAGCCGCGCCTTGGTGCACGCGAGATCGGGACAGTCGACGAACACTTCCAGCGAGAACGCGATGCGATCACCTTTGGGCGAGAGCACCAGCGACGACACCGGCAGCGGCACGTCGGTCACGCGCACCGGATCGGTCGCGCCGGCGGGGAGCTTCCACACCGCACGCTCGCCGCCGCGGGCGGACACGAAGTAGATCGTGCCGTCGCTGCCGACCTGCGGGTTGTCGTCCGCGGCCGGATCGCTGGTCAGTCGCTGCGGCTCGCCGCCGGCGACCGGCACCCGCCACAGGTCGGTGCGCCCGCGGTTGGCCTCGAGATCGGTGACGCGGCGGACGAACACGACGTTGCCGCGGCCGTCGAGCACGGGGTCGCTGAGTCGATCCATCGCCAGCATGTCGCGCACGCCGAAGGCGTGGGGCGCGGTGTCGGCGATCGGTGCCGGCTCGGCCGCGACGGCATCGGTGCTCGGCGTGGGTGTCGGCGTCGGCGTCGGCGTGGGTGTCGGCGTCTTCGTCGGTGCGCCGGCCTTGCCGTCGGTCTTGCCCTCGGCCTTCGCCGCGGCCTTGCCCGCGGGCGCGCCGCGGCCCGCGGCGGCGGGTTCGGGCTCGTCGCACGCCGACAGCTGCAGCGCCGCGGCGGTGAGCCACGACAGGGACGGGATGCGCAGCGAAGGGCGGGCTCGCATGGGGGCGAAGCCTACCCGAGACCAGGCGCTGGCGACCAGGTCGGACTACGGCTCGCCGTGCTTCACGTGCGCCTTCGCCTTGGGCTCGAAGCGCCACTTGTTGCCGTGGCCGCTGACCGCGTCGGACACGTCGAAGCTGAGCTCGATGCGGGTGTCGGAGTCGAGGTCGAGATCGATCGCGATCTCGATCTCGTCCTGCGCCAGCTCGGCGCTGTGCCAGTGACCCTTGGACGCGATCCGCGGCGCGTCGACGACGACCAGCAGCCGATCGTAGTGATCGGCGACCAGCGGCACCGCCGGCTGCGCCGCGGGCGAGACCGCGGAGAGCTCGACGCGCTCGGCATCGCCGGCGACCCACACCCACGCGTCGTCGCGGTCGCGGTGCAGCAGCACGTCGACGAGCTCGACGTCGACCGCGGCCACCTCGCCGCCGGGCATCGCCGAGGCCTGCACGACGACCTCGAGCCGCGGCGTGACCGCGCCCGAGTAGCTCGCGGTCTCGGGCATCAGCTGCACGTCGCAGCCCAGCGCCCACACCGTCGTCATCGCCAGGGCCATGCGCTTCGCCGTGATCGTCATGCGTAAGCCCCATCGCCACCGTGGCGGCCCCACTTGAGCCATGGCCGTCGATTCCCGTCCACGTGGCCCGCGTTCGGTCCGCCGCGGGCCCCAAGCGGTCCGCGGTGGGCCTGGCCCGCGCGTCCGGGCGGCGGCCGCACGCAGCTCACGAATCCGGCGCAGGCCCGTCGTCGTCGTCGCGATCGTCGATCGCATCGCCGTCGTCGCGCGGGGCGATGCCGCGGAAGTGCGCGCGCAGGTCGATCGGGATCCATCGTCCGGCCGCGAGCGCGTGCGGCAGCGTGATCGGGCCGAACTGCACGCGGCACAGCGCGAGCACGTGCGAGCCGAGCGCGGCGAAGATGCGTCGCACCTCGTGGAAGCGGCCCGAGGTGATCGTGATGCTCGCGTGGCAGCGCGCACCGGCGACGGCCACGAGCGCGGGATGCATCGCCTCGGCGGGCTCGGCCGTGAGCGCGACGATGTCGGGGCGGTGGCCGTCGTCGAGCTGCAGCCCCGGCGGCGGCGAGCCGAACGGCTCGGTCAGCGCCGCGTGGTAGGTGCGGGGGATCGCGTAGCGCGGGTGGGTGAGGCGATGCAGCAGGGTCCCGTCGGTGGTCCACAACAGCAGTCCGCTGGTGTCGAGATCGAGGCGACCGACCGCCCGCAGCTCGCGCGGCAGGGGAGCGTCCTTCACCAGCGCGAACGCGGTGGGGTGGCGATCGTCGCGCAGCGCGGTGACGACCCCCACGGGCTTGTGCAGCAGCAGCTCGGCGCGGCACGACAGCGTGCACGGCTCGCCGTCGACCCACACCGTGCGCGGCAGCGTCGACGGTGGCAGCTGCAGGCGGCCGTCGTCGAGGCGGGTGCCGTCGGGATCGCGCACCCGGCCCGCCCGCAGCAGCCGCGTGACCGCGCTGCGCGACAGCCCGAGGTTGCGCGCGAGGATCAGATCCAGCCGAGGCAAAGTTCGCGGCCGCGATGGTAGCAAGTGGCGCTCGGGCCGCGGTACCCTCGCCCGCGGTGAGTCGCCGGCCCGACGCCCTCGCGGACGAGCGCGCGTTGGTCCAGCGCGCCGCCACCGGTGATCGCCGCGCCTTCGAGCAGATCTACCGGACCTACGCGCGCGCGATCTACGGCTACGTGCTCGTGCCCATGCTGGGCGACAAGGACGACGCGGAGGACTGCCTGCGCGAGACCTTCCTCGCCGCGTTCGGAGCGCTGCCGAGCTACGAGTGGAAGGAGCCCGGGCTCTACCCGTGGCTCAAGGTGCTGGCGAAGAACAAGGCCCGCGATCTGCTGCGCTCGTCGGGGCGGCGCCAGCGGCTGCGCGGGGCCTTCGCCGAGCACGTCGACGTCATGGTCGAGCAGGCCCGCGATCCGACCGAAGAGGAGCTGCAGCGCGAGCACCTGCGCGCGCGCATCGAGGTCGTGCTCGAGGGGCTCAACCCGCGCTACGCCCAGGTGCTGCGGCTGCGACTGCTGCAGGGGCGCTCGCGCGAGGACTGCGCCGCGGCGATGGACGTGAAGCTGGGCACGCTCGACGTGCTGTTGTTCCGGGCCTGCCGCGCGTTCCGGCAGGCCTGCGAGAAGCAAGGCGTGACGCTGCGAGGTGAGGGATGAGCGAGCAGGTTCGAGCCTTTGCGCCGCAGTGCCCCCGGCAGCCCGGGCGCGCGCCCGCGCGCCCCGGACGCGGAGTTTGCGGTAGCGTAAGTCCATCCCGACGGCCGGCGTTCCTGGCCCGCAGAAGCACGAAGCCATGACCCGCGAGCAACAGCCTTCGGCCGTGACCGATCCCGGGTGGGAGGCGGAGCTGCGCGCTGGGGCGGCGCAGGATCTCGGCGACGACGGCGAGCCCGCGCACGTCGGCAGCGTCGAGCCCGAGCTCGCGATCGTGCGGCTGCTGCTCCATGCGCAAGCGCCCGCCGAGCTGGAGGCCGCGCGGCAGGACGCGATCTGGGCCGAGCTCGCCCGCGCGACCGCGAAGACGCCGTGGTGGCGCGCGCGCTGGGTGTTCTGGGCCGCGCCGGCGCTCGCGGCCGCGGCCGCGGTGCTGCTGGTGGTCTCGGTGCGGATCGACGCCGGGCCCGGTCGCGACGACGCCACCGCCGAGCTGCTCGAGCAGCAGTTCGCACTGCTGGCCCCGGCCGCCCGCGCCGACGTGGCCAAGCGGGTCGACGGCGCGCGACAGACCCTGCGCGGCGAGCTGCTCGCTGCGGCGCGCGGCGACGGCTCGGCACCCGCCGGAGGTGCGCCGTGAAGCGCAGCGGGCTCACGCTCGTGCTGGGCATGCTGCTGGGCAGCGGCGCGATGCTGGCGGGGCTGGCCCAGGCCGGTCGGCTCGCGCCCGCGCGGCCCGACGCCCTGGTCGCGCTCGCGCAGCAGGTCGAGGTCGCGCACCGTCGCGTCGATCTCTTGCTCGAGCAAGGGGACGCCGCCGCGGCGATCGCCACGCTCGAGGCGTTGCGGCAGCAACGATGGCCCTCGCGCGAGGACGGCGGCGATCTCGGCGTCGAGCTGCGTCACGACGTCTACGGGCGGCTGGTGCGGCTGCGGCTGGACTTCCCCGACGTCGATCCGGTGCCGGACGCGGCCCTGCTCGCGATGCTCGACGAGGGGCTCGGCGCCGACGCGCGTGCGGTCGAGGCCAACCCGTTCACCGCGCGGCTGGTCGCGCTGCGCGGCGAGGTGCTGGAGTCGCTCGGACGCGACGACGACGCGCTCGGGGCCTACGAGGAAGCGCTCGAACTGAATCGCACGCTGCTCGAACGCGAGCTCGAGGGGATGTGAACGCCGCGAACGCGCGCAGCGTGATCGCAGCGTTCGTGTTCGCCGGCTGCGCGCTCAAGGGCGCGGCACCCTCCGGCGCGCGCAAGGACGACGCCGCGCTCGAGCGCGGCGAGGCCGTCGCGGCGCCGTCGACCCAGGCGCCCACGAGCGCCGCGCCCGGCAGCGACGCGCCCGGCAGCGACGCGCCCGGCAGCGACGCGCCCGCCAGCGACGAGGCGGCCCCGCCCGACGCACCTGCGCTGGGCGCCGCGCCGGTCGAGGACCTCGCACAGCTGCTGGTCGCGCTCGAGTCCCACGAGCACGCGCTGCGCGAGCAGGGCGTGCGGCTGCACAGCTACCGCAAGCAAGGGCGCAAGCCCGGGAGCAAGCCGCCGCGGCGGCCGGCGCCGGTGCGCACGCCCAAGAGCACGCCGCCGCCGGACGACCCCGCGAAGAAGTCGGCCGACGCCGACGACGCGTGCGGCCGCGTGTGCGGGTTGTCCGAAACCGTGTGCGAGCTGCGAGATCGCATCTGCGGGCTCGCGGGCGATCACGAGGGCGAGCGCGACTACGTCGCGGCGTGCGAGCGCGCCGAGCGGGATTGCGGTCGCGCGCAGGAGGCCTGTGACGACTGCAGCTGATCGCCGCGCGCGCTGGGCCTTGGTGCTGCTGGTGGCCGCGGCGGCGTCGTGTCGCAAGGCCGCCGCACCGACGAGCGCCACGCCCGGGACGAAGCAGGCGCAGGATCTCGACGCGGCCGAGGCCGAGCTCGCGCGCACCGCTGCGGCGCTGCGGCAGCTCGGCGTCGGAGCGGCGCCCAGGCGCCCGGCGCAGCCGGTCGCGTCCGACGACCAGATCTCGACCGGCGACGAGAACGACGGCGGCGGCAACGGTGAGCCGATGCCGGTGACGCCGCAGCCGCCGCCACACAACCCGCACGCGACCACGGAGCCCGAGCAGCCGGTCGTGGCGTGTCAGCGCATCTGCGAGCTCGCCGACGTCGCGTGCGAGCTCGAACAGCGCATCTGCGGGCTCGCCGACACGCACGTGGGCGAGGCCCGCTACGAGAACGCGTGCTACTACGCCCGCGATCAGTGCGAGCTGGCCCGCGATGCCTGCGACGACTGCGGCCGCGGTTGTTGAGCCGCGCGATCAGGCGCCGGCCGACGCCGCGCGCAGGCCGTCCTCGAACGGCTTGGCCCACAGCGTCACGGTCTTGCCCGGGCCCAGCAGCTTGAAGAAGAACGGATCGCCGGCGCCCTCGACGATCGCCGCGAGCATGCGGTAGTCGTCCTCGTCGATCATCGTGGTGCTGCCGGGGCGCTCGGCGGCCTTGTAGTGGCCGCTGATGTCGACGAGCGTGACGCTGAGCTTGCCGGCCTCGAACTTCGAGGTCTGCGTGATCTCGTCGATGGTCTTGCCCTCGGGCGCGACGAACTGGCCCTTCCATCGCGCGATGTTGGCGTCGATGCCACCCGCGCCGCCGGCGAAGCGGAACACGACCATCTCGGCGTCGCCGCCGGGACCCGGCACCACGAACTGCGCCACGCGCATGGGGCTCGTGACCGGCTGCGTCTCCCACTCCTTGGGCACCTCGAACGACAGCTCCGCAGCCTTCTCCGCCCGACGCTCGCCGCTGGGCGTGATCTCCCGCGGTGGACCCTTGGGCTTGACCGCGGTCGAGACCATGCCGCCCGCGTGCGGGTTGGCTGCTCCGGCCTTGCCCTCGGGCGTCTTCGCTTCGGCCTTCGCCGGTGGCGGGCTCGACTTCGCGTCGCCCCCGGCGGCCGGCGGCGGCGAGGCGCCGCAGGCGAGACAGACGAGCCACAACGGAACGAGCGCGCGAGCGAGTGTCATCGGCCGCGGCATGGTAGCAGGGCGTCAGCCACAGGTCGCGCCGCTGACCCCGCCCATGCCGACCTGCGGCGGCGTGCAGGTCATGCCGTCGGGGCAGTCCGCGTCGGTGTCGCACTCGCCGCAGATGCCCAGCTGCAACAGGCCCATGAACACGTCCGCCACGCCGCAGTGGCCCGACATGCACGCGGTACCGTCGCCCATGCCGCCCTCGAGCGGGCAGCCGCCGCCGTTGTTGATCGTGCCGGGATCGACGCACGCCATGTAGCCGCCGAAGTTGGCCAGCTCGTAGACCGGCGTGCACACCTGCTCGCCGGCGCACGGCGCCTGCGGGCCGCACTCCGAGCAGAAGTTGGCGTTGAACAGGCCGCCGGTGTCGATGAGCTCGCTGCAGACCAGATCGCCCATGCAGCCCTCGTCGGAGTTGCACTGCTTGCCGAGCGAGCCGTCGGTGCAGATCGCGTACATCGCCACGGGGTCGAGGCTGCAGGTGCCGGTCTCGCAGTCGGCGTCGACCAGGCACTCGCTGCAGATGCCGCCGAGCATCGGGATCGTGTAACAGAAGCCCGACTCGCAGCCCTCGTTGTTGGCACACTGCCCGCCGTTGGGCTGCGGCATCGCGGGGCCGTCGCTGCCGGTGTCCTGCGGGTTGACGAAGCCGTTGCTGTCGGCGCCGCTGTCCCCGCTGCTGCCGCTGTCGGCACCGCTGCCCGCGGAGGTGCCGACGGTGGTCGCGGCCGAGGTCGAGCTCATGCCCGCGGTCGCCGACAGCCCGCCGGTGCTCTCGCCGCCGCTGCTGCTCGAGCCCGCCGCGCCGGCGTCGCCGTCGTCGCTGCACGAGGGCAGCGCCAGCAGCCAGAGGGACAACGTCGCGAAGGAAGTCGAGCGTGCGAAGGTCATGGGCCCACCTTGCCGACAGAGACGGCAGCGCATCATCGGAGCGGCGGCGCACGTTGTCCAGCGTCGGCGACGAGCGGGCGGCGGAGAATCGTCGCGCGCTGGGCATCTCGCCAGCCGCGGCGACGCAGCGAAGCAGTGACCGAACTCACCGCCTCGCGCGTGGTGGGCTCGTCGGAGCCGAGCGCGGCGTCGGCATCGCCAGGGCGGCCGGGCTCGCGCAGCGCGAGCGCGAGGATCGGCGCGCCGGCAGGCAGCCGCTGCCGCACGCGCTGCAGCACCGCGGCCGCGTCGGCGCTGCGCTGCACGACGATGCGGTGCAGCACGAACGCCACGCCCTCGCGCGTGATCCGGATCCACGCGCGCGGACGATCGACCCACAGCACGCCGCGGTGCTCGTCCTCGGTGCGGCGCCACGCCTCGTCGAGGTAGCCATGTGGCAGCGACGACATGCCTTCGGCGTCGTCGGGCTCGTCCAGGCCGTCGCGCCAGTGTTGCGCGTCGCCGCAGCCGTCGGCGCGCAGCGTGACCACGCGCGCGACGACCTCGAAGCCGCGCGCGCGATAGTAGGGTTCGCGCGCGGGCGTGCCCCACAGCTCGAGCGCACTGCAGCCGTCGTCCGCCGCCGCGGCGGCCGCGGCCTGCAGCAACGCGGTGCCCACACCGTGGCCCTGCGCGGTCGGGAGCACGCCGGTGCCGGCGGTGCGCGCGAGCCCGGGCAGCGACGGCGGGCGCCCGACCAGCACGTAGCCGCGCACGCGATCGGTGCCGTCGCCGCTGGCCACGGCGATGCGACACAGCCGCGGCTCGACACACTCGCGCCGGAGCTTGCGCGCGAGCCAGTCGCGGCGACGATCGCCGGGTCCGAAGATGGCCTCGGCCACCGGCTGCAGCGCGGCGAGCTGCGCCAGCGAGGCCGCGGGGGTGATCGCGATCGACTCGGGCGTCACCGCAGGCCGCAGGCCTCGCGGCAGCGCGCCAGCGTCTCGCTCGCGAGCGCGCGGGCACGGCTCGCGCATCGGGCCAGCGCGTCGTCGACCTGCTGCGGATCGGCGAGCAGCGCCTCGCGCCGCGCTCGTGCGGCGGCGAAGTGCGCGTCGATGCGCTCACCCAGCATCATCTTCGCGTGGCCGTAGCCGAACGGCGCGCCGTCGCGGGCGCCGGCACGGTAGTAGCCGCGCACGGTCTCGCGCTCGCCCTCGTCGAGGAACAGATCGAGCAGCGCGAGCACGTTGTCGCGCTCGGTCGGCAGCGGCTGGCCCAGCGGCGTGGAGTCGGTCACGATGCTGCCGACCAGCTTCTTGAGCGTCTTGCCGCTGGCGAAGATCGGGATGGTGTTGCCGTAGCTCTTGCTCATCTTCTGCCCGTCGAGCCCGGGCACGTACGGCGCACGCGACAGCTGCCACTCGGGCCGGCGCAGCACCGGGCGCCCGAAGGCCTCGTTGAAGTAGGTCGCCATGTCCTGCGCCATCTCGACGTGCTGGACCTGGTCCTTGCCCACGGGCACCAGCGACGAGCCGTAGACCAGGATGTCCGCGGCCATCAGCACCGGGTAGCAGAACAGGCCCATCGACGCGCGCAGGCCGTTGGCGACCTTGTCCTTGTATGCGTGCGCGCGCTCGAGCAGGCCCATGCCGGTGACGCAGCTGAGCAACCACGTCAGCTCGGTGACCTCGGGGACGTCGGACTGACGGAACAGCGTCGCGCGCTCGAGGTCGAGGCCCAGCGCCATGTACGTGACCGCGATCTCGCGCACGCCCCGGCGCAGTGCCTCGGCGTCGTGCACGGTCGTGAGCGCGTGGTAGTCGGCGATGAAGTACCAGCACTCGTGCGGATGGGCGTCGGCGAGCGCGATGTGTTGCTGGATCGCGCCGAAGTAGTTGCCGAGGTGCATCTCGCCGGTGGGCTGGATGCCGGACAGCACGCGGGTGGGCAGGTTCATGGCCGGGTCCGCAGCGTGGCACGAACGGGCACGGCCCGGCAAACCCGCGCGGCCGCGAGCGGTGACGCACCGCGGTGGCGGGTGTGCATGGCCCTGGGCCGCGGGCCGGGCTGCGACGCGTGTGCGGACGAGCAAGCGATGGGCAAGGGCGGCCCGCGCTTCCCCTGCGTCGGGCGAAGCCCGCCGGAGCCTGCCGATCCCTCATCGCCTCGCTGCTTGCTCAGGCGCGCTCGACCGAGAGCTGCCGTCGCGCCGCGTGACGCTGCAGCCCGAGCTGGCACAGGCGGTGGATCAGCTCCGCGTAGCCGACGCCGGCGTGCGCCATCAGCTTGGGGTACATGCTGATCGACGTGAAGCCGGGCATGGTGTTGAGCTCGTTGAGGTAGGCGGTGCCGCTGCCGCGGTCGAGCAGGAAGTCGACGCGGGCGAGGCCGTGGCAGCCGGTCGCGCGGAACGCCTCGATCGCGTGCGCCGAGATCGTGCGCGCCAGCGCCGGGGGCAACGCCGCCGGGATCGCGAGGCTCGCGACGTCGTTGACGTACTTGGTGTCGTAGTCGTACCAGACGCCCTCGGGCAGCACGATCTCGCCGGGCGCGGAGGCGATGGTGCTGGGGCCGCCGTCGCCCAGCACCGCGACCTCGATCTCGCGGGCATCGACGCCGCGCTCGACCACGATGGCGTGATCGAACCTCGCCGCGCGCTGCATCGCCGGCAGCAGGCCCGCCTCGTGATCGACGCGCTCGACCCCGACCGACGAGCCGAGGTTGGCGGGCTTGACGAAGCACGGCACGTCGAGCGCGGCGATGATCTCGTCGCACGTGCGCGTGGCGTAGCGCTCCTCGTGCAGGCGCCGGCCATCGACCGCGCGCCACGGCACCAGCGGCAGCGACGGCGCCGCACTGGCGACGAGGTGCTTCTGCGCGATCTTGTCCATGCACAGCGCCGAGGCCAGCACGCCCGAGCCGACGTAGGCGAGGCCGAGGATCTCGAGCAGACCCTGCATGGTGCCGTCCTCGCCGTGGGGACCGTGCAGCACCGGGAACACCACGTCGGGCCGCAGCGCGCGGGCGTCGGGCACCGGTTCGCCGGCGGCGACGATGTCGGCCAGCGGCCGGTCGAGCGGGCCGGTGCGCCAGCTGCCGTCGCGATGGATGCCGCACAGCAGCGGCTCGTAGCGCTCGCGGTCGATGGCGTCGAGCACACTTCGGGCGCTGCGCAGCGAGATCTCGTGCTCGGAGGAGACCCCGCCGAAGAGGATCAACACGCGGGTCTTGTCGGCCATCGTCGCGGCCGAGTGTACCTCACGCATGGTCGATCAACATGCGCACGATGCCGTCTTGCACGGCGTGCGCGGCGTGCCCGGTGACCGGACCGTTGACCAGCACCGAGAACGCGATCCGCGGCGTGCCGCTGCGATCGACCACGATCCCCGACAACGCGCTCGCGCCGCTGAGCGTTCCCGTCTTGGCGAAGACCCGGCCGGCGCCGTCGCGCAGGCGATCGCGCAGGGTCCCGTCGGTGCCCGCGATCGCGAGCGCGCCGACCAGGCCGGCGGAGCGGCTGCCGGGGCGCTGCGACCACGCCAGCAGATCGACCAGCGCGCGGGCGCTGATGCGACCGCGACGGCTGTAGCCCGACGCGTTCTCGAACACGATCTCCTCGGGCGCGCGGCCCAGCGCGCGCCAGAACGCCCGCACCGCGGCGGTGCCGTTGTGCCAGTCGCCCGGCTGACCGCTGGCGTGGTGGCCCAGCGTCCGCAGCACCTGCTCGGTGGTGAAGTTGTTGGAGAACTTGAGCGCGGAGTGCAGCACCTCGAGCAGCGGCGCGGAGCGGTGCTCCGCGATCGGCAGCGCGGCGTCGCTGGCGGTGCCGCGCTCGATCGGCAGCGTGCGCTCGGGCGCCAGCGCGGCGGCGAACACCGACGCGGCGAAGCGGCCGGGATCGGCGACGCGGCGACGCTGGGTGTGGACTTCGCCGCGCCGCAGCTTGCCGTCGATGCGCACGCGCGTGCTCTCGCCCGCGGCCTCGCTCACGATGGTGGGCTCGCCGCGACCGACCTGCGCGCGGTTGTCGACCACGACGTGCGCGCACGGGGGGTCGACGAAGACCTCCACTGCACCCGCGTGCGAGGCCAGCGTGATCTCGACGGTGTTCCACTGCACCGACAGCGCGCCCGAGGGCGCGAGGTAGCTGTAGCCCGGGCCCTCGGGGTCGTCGTAGCCGGGGCCGACGCGATCGGCGGAGAACATGCCGTCGTCGATCACGATGCGCCGCACGTCGGCGACGTCGAGCTGGTCGCGCACCGCCGCGGCGAGTCGCTGCAGGTCCTCGGTCTGCAGCGACGGATCGCCGCCGCCGCGCAGCACCAGCGCGTCGCCGTCGAGCGCGACGGTGGTGGTGAAGCGATACTCGGGTCCGAGCAGCTCGAGCGCGGCGATCGAGGTCAGCAGCTTGTGGTTGCTCGCGGGGTTGAGCGCGACGTCGCCGTCCTCGTCGATCAACGCATCGCCCGAGTCGAGCGCGCGCACGTGGATGCCCAGGCGCACCTGGGGTCCGAGCGCGCGACGCAGCTTCGTCAGCGCCTCGCCCACGCCGGCGGCGAGGGCAGGGGTCTGCGGCGCGCGGGCCGGGGCGGGCGGGAGCATGGCGAGCCGCTGCTGGATCTGCTCGGGCCAGCTGGGCTCGGCGGTCGCCGCGGGCACGCTCGGCTGCGCAACGCGCGCTGCAGCCGTCGGGCGGGGTGCAGCCCGCCGCAGGTGGCCCTGGGCGGCCTCCGCGGGCCCGCCACGCGTCAGAAGACCCGCCGAGAGCAGCGCCAGGGAAACCACCGCGAGTCGAAGGCCCATGTAGGATAACCTCGCCTATCTTCCCACTAACACCTCCCCCCGGCGGGCCCCAAGAAACCGGCGTCGCCCGGGCGGGTCGGGGGGCGGGTCCGGCCGCGGCAATCGGGTAGCGTTCGGCCGCCCATGCTCGACATCAAGCTGTTGCGCGAGACCCCCGACGCGGTGGTCGACAACCTCGAGGCCCGACGCGTGGTCGTGTTCGACGACCTCACGCCCGACCGACCAGGGTGGGCGCGGCTCAGCGTCGATCGGCTGGTGGCGCTCGACGTCGCGTGGCGCGAGGCCCTGGCCGCGACCGAAGAGGTGCGGCGGCGGCAGAACGCCAACGCCGAGGCGATGAAGGCGGTCGGCAAGCTGCCCAAGGACGAGCAGGCCGCCGCGCGCGCGCCGTTGCTCGAAGAAGGTCGCGCGCTGCGGGAGGCCGAGCGCGAGCAGACCGCCGCGGTGCAGGCCGCCGAGGCCGCGCGCGATGCCGTCTGGGCCAAGCTGCCCAACACGACCCACCCGGAGGTTCCGCGCGGACACACCGACGACGATCACCGCGTGCTGCGGCAGGTCGGCACGATCCGCGACTTCGCGGCCGAGGGCTTCGAGCCGCTCGATCACGTCGAGCTGTGCGAGCGCCTCGAGCTGTGCGACCTGGCGTCGGGCGCCAAGGTCGCGGGGCAGAAGTTCTACTACCTCAAGAACGACGCGGTGCTGCTCGATCTGGCGCTGCAGCACTACGCGCTCGACGTGGCCGCCCGTCACGGCTTCACGCTGCACACCACGCCCGATCTGGCGCGCATCGAGATCCTCGCGGGCCTGGGCTTCAACCCCCGCGGCGCGGGCACGCAGGTCTACAGCATCGCCGACAGCGACCTGTGCCTGGTCGGCACCGCCGAGATCACGCTGGGCGGCATGCTCGCCGACGAGATCATCGACGAGGAGCGCCTGCCGCTGCTGGTCGCGGGCCTGTCGCACTGCTTCCGCACCGAGGCCGGCGCCGCGGGCCGCGACACCCGCGGGCTGTATCGCGTGCACCAGTTCACCAAGGTCGAGCTGTTCGCGTTCGTGACCGGCGAGCTCGCCGTCAGCGAGGCGATGCACGCACGCTTCCTCGCGATCGAGGAAGAGATCTTCACCGGCCTGGGCCTGCCGTACCGCGTGCTCGACATCGCCTCGGGTGATCTCGGCGGACCGGCGTTCCGCAAGTTCGACATCGAGGCGTGGATGCCCGGCCGCGCGGCGGGGCAGGGGCGCGGCGCCTACGGCGAGGTCACCAGCACCAGCAACTGCACCGACTACCAGGCGCGACGGCTGCGGATCCGCTACCGCCCGCGCGACGACGGCAGCGGCAAGGCCCGCAAGCCGCGGTTCGTGCACATGCTCAACGGCACCGCCATCGCCAACACCCGCGCGATCGTGGCGCTGCTCGAGAACTACCAGCAGCGCGACGGCAGCATCGCGGTGCCGCAGGCACTGCAGCGCTGGGTCGGCAAGGATCGCATCGGCCCGCGCACGTCGGCGCCGTGACGCTGGCCGGCCGGCGCGTCAGTCGTCGCCGCGCAGCCGCGAGACCGCGAACCACGCCGCGCCGACGGCGAACACGAGATCGCCCACGCCCAAGGCGCTGCCGCCGAGCGTGAACTCGGTGAACGAGGTCCCCGGGCCCAGCAGGCACGGCGCGGCGGCGATCCACGCGCCCGCGCCGAGCACCGCGAGCGCCTTGAGCTCGGTGCCGCGGCGATGCGCGCGTTGCTGTGCGCGGGCCACGAGGATGAGCGCGACGGTCACCAGGCCCAGCAGCGCGAGCGCGCCGAGCTGACGCGCCAGTGCGGACGACAGCGACACACCGAGCAGGCCGTCGCGTCGCGCGGGCGTGATCGCGAGGCTGCCCGCGATGGTCACCGACTCGCACTGGCCCGGCGTGGTCCACGGCCCGTCCCATGCGCCGGGGGTGTCGCGGCTGCAGCAGCCGAAGCGCGTGACGAGCTTGACCCAGGCGTCGACGCCCACGAGCCACACGAAGAGGATCACCGCACCGATGCCACCGCGGTCGCCGCCTCGGACCGCGCCATCGCGCATGGCTGTGCCGCCGCTGCCGCCGACCTCGCTCGCGCCCACCGGACACCACCTTAGCCCGGCAGCGCGTGCGGCCGCCAGCGCGGCCCGCGACCGGCCGCGATTCGTGCCCTCGTCGGCAGCGGCCGGCGCACCTGCGCACCGGGCCACCGCACCGCCGTGCGCGGCCCAGCGCCGGATTTGCGAAGCCCGTTCGCGCGCGGCCACGCGAAAGCCCAGCGCCCGCCCGACCTCGCCCCTGGGGGGTTGTCGGCTGCCCGCAGGATCGGACACACTCTCGGCCTATCGTGGGCATGCGTACGCGCGAGCGGCCCGGCGAGGAGGAAGAAGCACCTCCGCGGACGCGCGCGCCCGAGCCCGAGGATGAATTCGCCGGGCAGCACGTGCGCGAGCAAGCGCTGCGCGGTGGACCGCGCGAGCTCGACGAGCCGCCGGTCGAGCCCGAGCGCTTCGAGCCGCGCGCCGAAGGTGCCGACAACTCGCCGCTGGGGATCTACTTCCGCGAGATGGCCGCGGCGCAGTTGATGTCGCCGACCGAAGAGCTCAACGCCGCGCAGGAGATCCTGCGACGTCGCGAGTTCTACTGGCGGGCGATCCTCGCCTACCCGCCGTTCGTGCCCGCGATCATCGAGGTCATCGATCGCACCTTCCACGCGCCCGACCGACCGCAGGAGGCCATGGACGCGCTGTCGGCCTCGTCGCGCAACCTCCGGGATCGCCAGACCCGCGCGCACGAGGAGCGCTTCACCGTCGATGCCGACGCGTTGGCGAAGATCATGTCGCGGCTCGACACCGACGGCGAGGCCACCGAGCCCATCACCGGCGATCTGCGCGCGATCGCGGCGGGCCGCGGCACCGAGGTGCGGCTGTCGGTGACGCTGCCGCGCACCGACTCGGCGCCGTTTCGTCGCTACGTGCAGTCGGTCGAGGAGGCCGCGGCGTCGCTGTGGGCAGCCAAGCACGCGTTCGTGCGCGCCAACCTGCGCCTGGTCGTCACCATGGCGCGACGCTACGCCCACGGCCGCATGGCGCTGCCCGACCTGATCCAAGAGGGCAACATCGGCCTGCTCAAGGCGGTCGATCGCTTCGATCCCGATCGCGGCTATCGCTTCTCGACCTACGCGAGCTGGTGGATCCGTCACGCGATCAGCCGCGCGGTCGCAGACAAGGCCCGCGAGGTCCGCGTGCCGGTGCACATGCTCGACGTGCACCAGAAGCTGCGTCGTACCAAGCAGCGCTTCGAGGTCACGCAGGGCCGCGAGCCCGGCGACGAGGAGCTCGCCGCGAGCGCCGAGGTGCCGGTCGAGCGCGTGCGTCGCCTGCGGATGTGCCTGCTCGACCAGGCGCCCAGCCTCGACAGCCCGATCTCCGGCAACGACGCGCGCACCGCCGGCGAGCTGCTCGAGGACGAGACCACGCCGCAGCCGATCGAGGGCATCGCCTCGCGCGTGATGGACGTGAAGATCCGCGAGCTGGTCGACCGCCTGCCCACCATCGAGGCCGACGTGTTGCGCAAGCGCTTCGGCCTCGACGAGGCCGAGCCCATGACGCTGCGCGAGATCGGCGAGCAGTACTCGCTCTCGCGCGAGCGCATCCGTCAG
The DNA here is from genome assembly GCA_019694555.1 of Nannocystaceae bacterium. Taxonomy (GTDB): domain Bacteria; phylum Myxococcota_A; class Polyangia; order Nannocystales; family Nannocystaceae; genus Xiheibacterium. The sequence goes on along the minus strand of JAIBBS010000074.1, from coordinate 6,005 downwards.
CTGCAGGAGCAGGCGCTCAACAAGATTCGCCGCGAGCTGCGACGCCAGGCGCTGATTCCCTGAGCGCGCGACGGCGGGCGGCGCTCGACCAGGCGAGCGGCTCCGGTCACTCCTCGGTTTCCTTGGTCGGCGCGCGCAGGTACGCCTCGGGGTTCGCGAAGCCGTCGAACACGTAGCCGCGATCCTCGCCGTCCTCGATCAGGCGCACGCTGCAGTTGCCCGGGTTGGGCTCCTCGTGCATCCACTCGTAGGGCAGGTGCAGCCACATCATCACGAACGCGCGGTTCGTGGTGCCGTGGCCCACGACCACGATGGTCTCGATGCCATGACGCGCGGCATCGCGTTGGAACGTACCGAACGACTGGTGCACGCGCTGACACACCTCGAAGCGCGACTCGCCCAGCGGCATCTTGGGCCACAGCTTGCCCTCGAAGCGCTTGCACTTCTCGTAGTAGGCATGGAAGTCGGGGTAGCGGGCCTCGCGTTCGGCGTCCGACAGGCCGTCGAAGATGCCGAACTGCTGCTCCGCGAGCAGCACGTGCTCCTTGCGATCGATGAAGCAGGAATCGCCCGCGGCCCGGGGCCCGCGATCACCGGTCACGAGCACGTCGCGTTGCAGGCGGCAGTGGGCCTCGAGGATCGCTGCGGTCTGCCGCGTGCGCAGGTACGGGCTGTGCCACAGCCGCACGGCCGCGAGCCGCGGCGGCGTGCCGTCGGTGATCGCGTGGGCATCGAGCCACCCTGCGATGAACTGGCCGCACTGCCGGGCCTGCGCCTCGCCCTCCTCGGACAGCGCGATCGCGTGGTCGGCCACGCGCACGTTCTCGCTGGCGTCGACGTTGGAGCGGGACTGGCCGTGGCGGACGAGCAGGATCCTCATGTCCCCACGATAGCGCGGCGGGCTGCGGCAAAGCTCGCGACGGCGCCTCGGCGATGGCTCACGGGCTCGACGACAGCCGCCGCTCGATGTCGTCGACCAGTCGTTGCGCGAGGCCGAGCGCGTCGGTCTCGGTCGTGCGCAGCACCAGCTCGGCGTGCAGCGGCGGCTCGTAGGGCGAGTCGATGCCGGTGAAGTCCTGCAGCAGGCCCTTGCGCGCCATCTTGTACAGGCCCTTGGGATCACGGGCCTCGCACACGTCCAGCGGCGTGTCGACGAAGACCTCGAGGAAGCGGCCGCGCGGCGCCCGGGCGCGGACGCGATCGCGGTCGAGCCGGAACGGCGCGATCACGGCCGCCAGCACCACGACCCCGGCATCGGCCATCAGCAGGCCGGCCTCGGCGATGCGGCGCACGTTCTCGGCGCGATCGTCCCGCGAGAAGCCGAGGTCGGAGCACAGGCCCTTGCGCACGCGATCTCCGTCGAGCACGTAGGCCAGCCGCCCGCGCGCCTGCAGCTGCTGCAGCGCGGTCTCGGCGATGGTGGACTTGCCCGCACCCGAGAACCCCGTGAGCCAGACCAGCACGCCCTGCGCCTTCATGCCGCGATTGTCGCAGAAGCGGAGGCACAACCGGTCGCTTGCCGCAAGATTTTGACAGGGATCGGGCCCACGGTATGGTGGCGCCGGCCCGGGCGCCCAGGCGCCCGCTTCGGCCGACGGACTGCGGAGAAGCGTGATGTCCCAGCTCGAGCTCCTGCCGCCCGCGCTCACCGCGGGTACGCCGAACGACCCGCCGCAGGGCAGCACCATCGCCTCGGCGCGCGGCAACAAGACCGCCGGCGCGCCCGGTGGCGACGGCGATGGCCTCGACCCGACCGAGGGCGACCTCGCCGACGAGACCCGACGCAAGTACCTCAACTACGCGATCAGCGTGATCACGGCGCGCGCGATCCCCGACGTGCGCGACGGTCTCAAGCCGGTCGCGCGCCGGATCCTCTTCACGATGGATCACGAGCTGCACCTGCGGCACGACTCGCGCCATCGCAAGAGCGCGAAGGTCGTCGGCGACGTCATCGGCAAGTACCACCCCCACGGCGACACCGCGGTCTACGACGCGATGGTGCGCCTGGCGCAGGACTTCGTCATGCGCGCGCCGCTGGTCGACGGCCAGGGCAACTTCGGCTCGATCGACGGCGACGCGCCCGCGGCCTACCGCTACACCGAGGCGCGCCTGACCGCGATCGCGGGCCAGCTGCTCGACGAGCTCGGCGCCGAGACCGTCGACTACCGCGACACCTTCGACGGCACCGGCAAGGAGCCGATCGTGCTGCCGGCCCGGTTCCCGCAGCTGCTGGTCAACGGCGGCACCGGCATCGCGGTCGGCATGGCCACCAGCGTGCCGCCGCACAACCTCACCGAGGTCATCAAGGCCACCGTCGCGCTCATCGACGAGCCCGATCTGACGGTGCGCAAGCTGATGAAGTGGATCAAGGGACCGGACTTCCCCACCGGCGGCGACCTGGTCGCCACGCGGGCGGAGCTGACCGAGATCTACGAGACCGGGCGCGGCTCGGTGAAGCTGCGCGCGCGCTGGAAGCTCGAGGACGGCAAGCGCGGCCCGCGGCTGGTCATCTCGGCGGTGCCCTACGGCGTGGAGAAGGCCGCGATCGTCGAGGAGATCGGTGCGGTCATCCTGGGCAAGAAGTTGCCGCCGCTCATCGGCGTGCAGGACCTCAGCACCACCGACGTGCGCATCGAGCTCGAGCTCGACAAGAAGGCCACCGTCGACCCCGAGCTGGTCATGGCCTACCTGTTCAAGCACACGCGGCTGCAGGTCTCGGTCAAGGTCGACATGACCGTGCTGGTGCCGACCGCCAACGTCGAGGTCGGCGCGCCGGCGCGGCTCAACCTGCGCGAGGTGCTGCAGCACTTCGTCGAGTTCCGCTTCGCGACCGTGCGGCGGCGGCTCGAGCACGAGCTGCGGCTGCTGCGGGCCCGCATCCACATCCTCGAGGGCTTCGAGAAGATCTTCGACGACCTCGATCGCGCCATCAAGATCATCCGCGGCAGCGACGGCAAGGCCGACGCCGCGGCCAAGCTGTGCAAGGCCTTCGGCCTCGACGACATCCAGGCCGACGCCATCCTCGAGACCAAGCTGTACCGCCTGGCCAAGCTCGAGATCCAGAAGATCCGCGAGGAGCTGGCGCTCAAGCGCGCCGAGGTCGCGCGCATCGAAGGCATCCTCAAGAGCAAGGCCAAGTTCCAGGCGCTGGTGAAGGCCGAGCTCGAGCAGGTCGCCGAGCAGTTCGGCGACGCCCGCCGCACCCGCATCAGCGACGACGACGTCACAGAGGAATTCAGCGCCGAGAGCTTCATCGTCGAGGAGGATGCCGTCGTGCTGGTGACGCGCGACGGCTGGCTCAAGCGTCAGCGCACCATCAACCTCGAGACCACGCGCATGCGCGAGGGCGACGAGCCGCTCGCGCTGGTCGGCGGCAGCACCCGCGAGTGCATCGTGCTGCTGACCAACCTCGGCTCGGCCTACGTCGCGCGCATCAACGACGTGCCCGCGAGCTCGGGCCACGGCGTGCCGGTGCAGAAGCTGTTCAAGTTCAAGGACGGCGAGCGCGTCATCGCGGCGCTGGGCACCGACCCGCGCGTGATGCCCGAGTTCGGCCACCCCAAGCCCGAGCTGGGCGAGGCCTACGAGGACCCGTACCCGCACGTGCTCGCGGTGACCAAGAAGGGGCTGTCGCTGCGCTTCACGCTGTGGCCGCACCGCGAGCCCAGCACCAGCCGCGGCCGCATGTTCGGCAAGCTCGGCGAGGGCGACGAGTTCGTGTCGGCGTTCAAGGTCTACGCCGAGGACGACGTGTGCGCGCTGACCCACGAGGGCCGCGTGCTGTGCTGCAACGCGCAGGACGTGAACCTGCTGTCGGGCCCGGGCAAGGGCGTCATCTTCATCAAGCTCGACAAGGACGACGCGGTCGTCGCGGCCTTCACTGCGAGCACGTCGGTGCTGATCGAGAAGTCCTCCGGCGGCAACCAGAAGCTGAGCGCCGACGATCGCGAGCGGGTCGCCCGCGGCGGCAAGGGCCGCCCGGCGTTCAAGCGCGGCACCGTGAAGAAGCTGAAGTTCGAGCCCCCGAGCGTGCCCAACCTCGGCGGGGAACAGGACGAGTGAGGTAGCGATGGCGAGCTCCAAGAACGGCAACAGCGGCAAGAAGGGCAGCTACGACGCCTCGGCGATCCAGGTGCTCGAGGGCGTCGACCACGTCCGCAAGCGCCCGGGCATGTACATCGGCGGCGTCAACAAGGACGGCCTGCACCACCTGGTGTGGGAGATCCTCGACAACGCCGTCGACGAGGTCATCAACGGTCACGCCTCCGAGATCGTCGTCACGCTCGACGAGGATCACAAGGGCATCACCGTGACCGACAACGGCCGCGGCATCCCGGTCGATCTGCACCCGCAGCTGAAGATCCCCGCGGTCATCGCGGTGTTCACCAAGCTCGGCGCCGGCGGCAAGTTCGACGGCGAGAGCTACAAGCACTCCGGCGGTCTGCACGGCGTGGGTGCGGCGGTCGCCAACGCGCTGTCGGAGAAGCTCACCGCCACGGTGTGGCGCGAGGGCACGCGCTGGCAGTGCAGCTTCGTGCGCGGCGTGCCGCAGGGCAAGCTGGTCAAGCTCGGTGCCGCGCGCGGCTCGGGCACGACCGTGCACCTGCGACCCGACGCGAGCGTGTTCGAGAAGATCACGCTCGACCCCGCGATGCTGCGCGAGCGGCTCGAGGCCAAGAGCTACCTGCACAAGGGCCTCAAGATCACCTTCGTCGATCCCAAGGCGCCGGCGCCCGAGCACTTCCACCACGCGCAGGGCATCGTCGAGTACCTCGGCAAGCTGATCCAGGTGCGGGGCAAGCCCGCGGTGCACCCGGGGCTGTTCTCGCTCGAACGCGCCGACGACCCCAAGATCGAGGTCGCGCTGGCGTGGACCGAGGCCACCGAGGACTCGGTGATGTCGTTCGTCAACGGCGTGCCCACGCCCGACGGCGGCACCCACGAGCAGGGCCTGCGCAACGCGCTCAACAAGGCGCTGCGCAACTACATGACCACGCACAACCTCGAGCCCAAGGGCCTGACCATCGCGCTCGAGGACATCCGCGAGGGCATGACCGGGATCCTCTCGACCTACGTGCTCGAGCCGCAGTTCCAGAGCCAGACCAAGAACCGGCTCAACAACCCCGAGGTCACCACCCAGGTCGAAGGCGCGATCCGACCGGCGCTGGAGCTGTGGCTCAACGAGAACCGCAGCCGCGCCGAGGCCATCGTCGCGCGCGTGATCGCCTCGGCGCGCGCGCGCGCGGCCTCGCGGGCCGCCAGCGCCAAGGTCTCGCGCAAGACCGCCGGCGGCGTGCGGCTCAACCTGCCGGGCAAGCTCGCCGACTGCGGCAGCGACGACCCGCGCCGCTCGGAGCTGTTCATCGTCGAGGGCGACTCCGCCGGTGGCTCGGCCAAGATGGGCCGCGACCGCGAGCACCAGGCGATCCTGCCCCTGCGCGGCAAGGTGCTCAACGCCGAGCAGGCCAGCTTGGCCAAGGTGCTCGAGAACGAAGAGCTCGGCAACGTGGTCAAGGCGCTGGGCTGCGGCATCGGCAAGGACTTCGAGCTCGATCGCCTGCGCTACCACAAGATCATCTTGCTGATGGATGCCGACAGCGACGGCCACCACATCGCGACGCTGCTGCTGACGTTCTTCTACCGCTACATGCCCGAGCTCATCCGCCGCGGCCACGTGTATCTGGCGCAGCCGCCGCTGTACCGCGTCGACATCGGCAAGGAGAGCCACTGGGTCTCCGACGACGCGGCGCTGTCGGCCCTGTTGGCGCAGCCCAAGCGCGCCAAGCCCGAGATCCAGCGCTTCAAGGGGCTGGGCGAGATGATGCCGCAGCAGCTCAAGGACACCACGCTCGATCCGCGCAAGCGGCAGCTGCTGCGCGTGGGCATCCGCGACGAGCTCGCGACCGACCGCACCATCAGCGAGCTGATGGGCAAGGACACGCAGGCGCGCTACCAGTTCATCATGGAGCGCGCGGCCGAGGCCGAAGCCCTCGACGTGTGACCGC
>JAIBBS010000073.1 GCA_019694555.1 Nannocystaceae bacterium | reverse complement strand
GCCGCGATCAACCCTCGGGCTCGGTGCCGACGTCGACGGTGCCGCCGCCGGCGAGCCAGCGGAAGTTGTCGATCAACACCGTCGAGTCCCACGCGGCGTCGCCGGTGTCCCAGATCGCGAAGCGGATGGTGAACTCCTCGCCACCTTCGACCGGCGCGGTGGTGACCAGCCAGCTGGTCGCGCCGGCGTCGTCCCACACGTCGAAGCCGGTGCCGTCGAGCTCGGCGGTGCCGAGGTTGCAGGCCTGGCAGACCTCGAAGAAGGCGATGTTGACGCTCACGGGGTTGAGCATCGAGTCGAACGAGATGTTGCCGTTGACCGAGCCCTCGGGCGCCGGCTCGACCAGCGCGATGTACTGGTCGTTGAAGCTGGTGCAGACCCACTCGGGGTACTCGAACGAGTAGAAGTCGAAGTTGTACGAGAAGCCGGTCGCGTTGCTGGGCGCGCGCAGCGTCACCTCGAGCGCGACGTCGTCGTTGATGTCGAGCGAGCCGGCGCAGGCGGGCACGTCCTGCGGGAAGCCGTTGGGCGCGTTGCCGGCACCGACGCCGTAGCAGGTCAGGCTGTCGCACGAGCCCTGCTGGCCCGGCGTGCGCGCGTGACCCGACGAGAGCACGAGCATGGTCTCGCCCTCCTGCGCCGCGACGTTGTCGCCCCACTGCGTCTGGAAGCCGTACTGCAGGTTGCCGCCGCCCAGCGGCGAGCCGTCGGCGCGGACCCACTGCGCATCGACGATGCCCCAGTCGGTCGGGCCGGCCGCGACGCGGCACAGGCCGATCGCGTTGGCGGCACGCAGCGGATCGTTCTCGTCGAGATCGAGGCCGTCGTCGCAGGGCGGCGCGAGGTTGTCGACCAAGCCGTCGCAGTTCTCGTCCGCGGGCGCGGGGATCATGCCGGTGTCGTCGGGCTCGGTGACCACGACCTCGACCGCCGACGGGTTGACGTCCTCGTCGCAGTCGTTGCAATCGCCCTGGGCCTTGGTCCAGCCGTCGTTGTCCTGATCGTCGTTGGGACCCGCCATGCACTCGGCCGCGGGATCGCCGGGGTTGTAGGCGATGTCGAACTTGGGCAGCAGCGGATCGTCGGCGCCGGCGGACTCGGAGCCGTCGCCCTCGCCCTCGTCGGGGCCGGACGGATCGGCCGCGCCGGTGCTCGAGGTGCTGCTGTCGCCGGCCTCGGTGCCGCCACCGGCCGAGCCCACGGTCGGATCGATGCCGGCCGTCTGCGCCGCGTCGTTGCGACCGTCGACGCCACACGCCAGCGACGTCACGATCAAGAGGAACGCAGGCGACGAGTTCGAGGCGGAGCTGCGGATCACGACGGCAGCGTAGTGGTGAGGCCACGCATCCGTAAAGAGTGCGCGCGTGGCGATACGTCGTGTCGCCGCGTGCGATCACGCGGCGGCGCTGCGCGCGACGGCGAGGTCGCGACCACCCTCGCGGGTCGGCGGCCGGCGGGGCCACCGATGCCGATGCACGCGATCGCGCGCGTGGGCCACCCGCAGAGCCCGGCCTGCAGCGCCGACTACCGGGTGGGCAGCGACACGGCTACCATCGGCCGCCCGAGACCCCACGATGCCAACATTCCGGCCGTTTCCCCCCGCGCGGAGCCTTCCGACGTCCTCGGCGTCTGTGATCGCACTTTCACTCCTCGCTGCGGGCTGTGATCCAGCCGACGCTGCGAGCACGCCGGGGGGCGAGGCGCCGACGCTGCGGATCACGCCGACCGACGCGGCCACACCGCAGCAGGGCGCGGTCGCGATGCCGCTGGGCCTGCTCGACGACGGCAGCATGCAGGGTCGCTACGTCGCGCGCATGGCCACGCGCAGCGACGGCACCACGCGCAAGAGCCACCACCTCGTCTTCGACGACGGCGAGATCGAGCTGACGTTGCCGCCCACGCTCGCGCCGCGCACCAGCGCCGTCGCCGACGTGCCGTGGCCGCGCGACACCCTGCTGCGCGCCAGCGGTGCATTCGGTGACGACGGTCGCTTCGACGTCGACGACATCACGGTGGTGCTGCCGGCACCACAGCCGCTCATCGACGCCGAGCCCTTCGCGCCGCGCGAGGTCGGCCTGGTGCTGCTCAAGTGGGGCGACAACGCCGGGCTCATGAACGGCTACGGCAAGGAGGCGCTGTTCACCGGCGACGAGGCGGTGTCGGTGTTCTACGGCGAGGCGTCGTACGGGCGCGAGCGCTTCATCGGCGAGGTCTTCGGGCCCTACGAGATCGACGATCCCGGCTTCTGCGATCCCTACGGCATCGGCGCGAGCGCGCGCCAGGCGATGATCGACAAGGGCCACGACCCGACCAAGTACAGCCAGCTGATGTACCACTTCCCGCAGGCCGGCTGCGACTTCGCCGGGCTCGCGGACATCGGCGCGCCACAGTTCCCCGCGCGCGACAGCTGGTACCAGGCCTCGCTCGACTGCGTCGTGCGCGTGCAGGAGCTCGGCCACAACTACGGCATGGGCCACTCGCACGCCTACGATTGCGGCGTCGACGAGATGGGCAACGAGATCGTCTTCGCGGACAACTGCACGCACATCGAGTACGGCGATCCCTACGATCCCATGGGCGGCGGCTGTGCCCACATCAACGCGGTGCAGAAGCTCTACATGGGCTGGCTCGACGGCTGCAACCTCGTGGAGGCCACCGCCGACGGCGACTTCAACCTCTCGCCGCTCGAGCTGCCGTGCGACGGCACGCAGGTGCTGCGGGTGCCCGCGTTCGACGGGCGCTTCTACTACCTCGAGTACCGCCAACCCATCGGCCAGTTCGACGCCGACGTCGGGCTCGACGGCGTGGTCGTCCACGTCGCCGACGAGCTGGGCAACTTCGGCCCCAGCCCCTACTACCTCGACATCAACGGCAACGGCCTCATGCACGAGGGCGACAGCTTCACCGACCCGATGGGCGCGGTGAGCTTCACCGTCAGCAGCGCCGATGCGACCCACGCGGTGGTGAGCGTGACCTTCCCCGATGGCGGCAGCGGTGCGCCCACCTGCAAGGACGGCGCGGCGCCGGAGATGGCCGACGGAGCCGTCGGCGCGCTGTCGTGCGCACGCGCGCCGTATCCCGCCGATGACGCCGCGCCGACGGTGACGATCACGTATCCCGCGGACGGCGATGTGTTCGAGCCCGGCTCGGACTTCACCATCACCGCGGATGCGATGGACGATCGGCTGCTGTCCGACGTGGTGCTGTATCTCAACGGCGAGCCACTCATCCGTCTGTTCGAGCCCCCGTGGCAGTGGGACGTCACCAACATCCCCTCGGGCCCCTACGAGTTCGGGGTGATCGCCAGCGACGGCCGCAACGAGGGCTACAGCCAGGCGGTGACGATCCAGGTCGGCGGGCCGCCGGCGGCCGACAGCAGCGGCAGCGGTGGCGATGGCACCACCGGTGTCGACCCCACCGACGGCAGCACCGGCGACGGCGGCTCGAGCTCCGACGGCGGTGGTGCGGGTGCGCTCGACGACGACGGCGGCTGCAGCTGCCGCGCGGATCCGCGAGGCCGCGCGTGGCTGTGGCTGCCCGGGCTCGCGCTCGTGGCCCTCGGGCGGCGTCGCCGGACGCAGCGCGTCGCCGCGCGATGACGTAGCATCGGCAACAGAGCTTGCCGATGAAACGATTCAACGCTGTCCCCTTCGTGTTGCCCGCCGTGCTGGTGGGCCTGTGGTCCACCGCTGCGGGCGCGTACCCGGCCTACGTGCGATCGAACGTCGGTGCGCCGTGGGGCGTGTCCACCAACGAGGCCGCGATGGACGCGGTGTTCGGCGGCGGTGCGTGGGACGATCTGCGCTTCGAGACCGTCGATCCCGACACGCTGTTCTCGGGCTTCTATCACTTCATCTACCTCGAGGGCAGCGACAGCAACGCGCAGGAGCTCGACGCGTTCCTCATGGCCAACCAGGACGCGCTCGAGACCTGGGTCGGCAGCGGCGGCACGTTGTTCCTCAACGCCGCGCCCAACGAGGGCGGCAACATGAACTGGGGCTTCGGCGGCGTCACGCTGACCTACCCCAACCCCGCCGGCTCCGGCAGCGCCGCCGACGGCACGCACCCGATCTGGAACGGGCCGTTTCTGCCCTGCGCGACGATGTTCACCGGCGGCTCGTACGCGCATGCCAGCATCGCGGGCGTCGGACTGAACCCGCTCATCTTCAGCGACAACGGCGGCGACCCCAACCTCGCCGAGATGCCCTTCGGCGGCGGCACGGTGATCTTCGGCGGGCTCACGACCGACAACTTCTGGGCACCGCAACCCGACGCCGCCAACCTGCGCGCGAACATCATCGCCTACCTCGAGGCCGGCGCGCAGTCGGGCCCGTGCCACAACGGCGTGCTCGACGAGGGCGAGGAGTGCGACGACGGCAACTTCGTCAACACCGACGACTGCGTCGGGCAGTGCGTCGTCCCGACCTGCGGCGATCACTACGTCCACGCCGGCATCGAGGAGTGCGACGACGGCAACATGGACCAGACCGACGCGTGCCTGATCGGCTGCATCGCCGCCAGCTGCGGCGACGGCTTGGTCCAGGCCGGGGTCGAGCCCTGCGACGACGCCAACGGCGACAACAGCGACATCTGCATCGACACCTGTGAGCTCGCCAGCTGCGGCGACGGCTACGTGCACACCGGCATCGAGGACTGCGACGACGGCAACGACATCGATGGCGACGGCTGCAGCAGCTGCAACATCGATCCCGCGGGCGAGAGCAGCTCGAGCGGCGGTGACGGCTCGACCGGCACGACCACGACCGACGGCAGCACCAGCAACACCAGCGGATCGCAGGAGAGCTCGGGCGGCGCGCAGGAGAGCTCGACCGGCGGCCAGGGCTCGAGCGGCGCGGCGGACGAGAGCAGCGGCGGCGGCACCGCGACGACCGGCGTCACGGACGCGAGCGCGAGCGCGGGCAGCGGCGAGGACAGCGGCACCACCACCGGTGACACCGCCGGTGGCGACGGCGCGGGCTCGGGCTGCGGCTGCGCGCAGGACCAAGAGCGCGGACGCGCGGCGTGGCTGATCGCGCCGGTGCTGTTGTGTCTGCGTCGACGCAAGCGCGCGTAGTCACCGCCGCACGGCGTGCTCGCGCCCGGCATACACTGCCGAGCGCGAGACTCCCATGACCCTGCGTGCACGTCCCCGCCGCTTCGCCTTCGCCACCTTCGCACTGACCTCGGCGCTGCCCGCCATCGCCTCGGCGTACCCCGCGTACGTCCGCTCCACCGTCTCGCCGCCGTGGGGTGTCGCGACCAACGAAGCTGCGATGGACGCGGTGTTCGGCGGCGGTGCGTGGGACGATCTGCGCTTCGAGACCGTCGATCCCGACACGCTGTTCTCGGGCTTCTATCACTTCATCTACCTCGAGGGCAGCGACAGCAACGCGCAGGAGCTCGACGCGTTCCTCATGGCCAACCAGGACGCGCTCGAGACCTGGGTCGGCAGCGGCGGCACGTTGTTCCTCAACGCCGCGCCCAACGAGGGCGGCAACATGAACTGGGGCTTCGGCGGCGTCACGCTGACCTACCCCAACCCCGCCGGCTCCGGCAGCGCCGCCGACGGCACGCACCCGATCTGGAACGGGCCGTTTCTGCCCTGCGCGACGATGTTCACCGGCGGCTCGTACGCGCATGCCAGCATCGCGGGCGTCGGACTGAACCCGCTCATCTTCAGCGACAACGGCGGCGACCCCAACCTCGCCGAGATGCCCTTCGGCGGCGGCACGGTGATCTTCGGCGGGCTCACGACCGACAACTTCTGGGCACCGCAACCCGACGCCGCCAACCTGCGCGCGAACATCATCGCCTACCTCGAGGCCGGCGCGCAGTCGGGCCCGTGCCACAACGGCGTGCTCGACGAGGGCGAGGAGTGCGACGACGGCAACTTCGTCAACACCGACGACTGCGTCGGGCAGTGCGTCGTCCCGACCTGCGGCGATCACTACGTCCACGCCGGCATCGAGCTGTGCGACGACGGCGATCTCGATCAGACCGACGCGTGCCTGATCGGCTGCATCCCCGCCAGCTGCGGCGACGGCTTCGTGCAGGCCGGGGTCGAGCCCTGCGACGACGGCAACGACGGCGACGACACCGACGAGTGCATCGACGGCTGCGTCGCGGCGATCTGCGGCGACGGCTTGCTGTGGGCCGGGGTCGAGACCTGCGACGACGGCAACTTCGTCACCACCGACGACTGCCCGCTGTCGTGCCAGCCCGCGGTCTGCGGCGACGGCTACGTGCTCGCCGGGGTCGAGCCCTGCGACGACGGCAACGGCAGCAACGACGATGCCTGCCTGGTCGGCTGCGTGGAGAACACCTGCGGCGACGGCTTCGTCAACGCCGGCGTCGAAGCCTGCGACGACGGCAACACCGACGACAGCGACATCTGCGTCGGCGACAGCTGCCAGCTGGCGAGCTGCGGCGACGGCTTCCTGCACACCGGCATCGAGGACTGCGACGACGGCAACGACGTCGACGGCGACGGCTGCACCAACTGCAACGTCGACATGGGCGGCGAGAGCAGCTCCGGCGGCGGCGAGAGCAGCTCCGGCGGCGGCGAGGGCAGCACCACCACCGCAGCCGGCGAGAGCAGCTCCGGCGGCGTCGACTCGGAAGACACCGGCGGCAGCGGCACGACCGCGGCCGACACCTCCGGCGGCGGCAACGACACCACCGGCAGCCCCGGCAGCAGCGAGGGCGGCGGCGGCTCGGACAGCAGCAGCGACGGCGGCAACGCGACCGACGACGGCAGCAGCGGTTGTCAGTGCAACGGCGACGGTGGCAAGCCGGGGCTCGCGGCGCTGCCGTTGCTCGTCCTCGCGGCGCTGCGTCGACGTCGGCGTCGGTGATCGCGGCGCGCGGGCACGGCCGCGACGCTCCCGGGCTCAGTCTCCAAGAGGAAGCTCCGCTTCCTCAGCCGTCGTCCGTCTGCGGCGGCGCGTCGTCCTCGCCCGCGTCGCGGGCGGGCAGCGGCGACGTGTCGGCCGCGGCCTGCTCGAGCGCCGCGCGGGCGTCGGGATCCAGCGCGCCCATCCACTGCTCGACGCGCGTGACGACGTCGTCGAGCGCGCCGGCCCATGCCCGCGCGCAACCCAGGTGCACGAAGCCCGACGCGCTGTAGCGGCCCTCTTCCCACCAATCCAGCGCGAGGCGCCACAGCTCGCGGTCGATGGTTTCGTGGCAGTGGCGACAGCGCGCGCGTGCCGAGGGTGAGCGCTCGATGCGTTGGATTCGCGTCAGGCGGGGATGGGCCAGGCCGCGTTCGACCAGGGCCGCGAGCGTGCCGTCCGCATCCGCGCCGGGCGTCTGCGCCAGCGCGGCGCGGGCGGCTTCGGGGCGCTTGCACGCGCCGCAGCGCAGGTGGAACCAAAACGTCGCGTCACCCTCGCCGAAGGGGTTGGGCGCGCGCTCGCCCAGCCGCAGCTCGCCCTTGGCGATGGCGCGGCCACACGCGCGGCACTTCGCGCGACCGGTGGGTGCAGGCTGCAGCAGCTCGGTCATCGGCGGCTCACGGCTCCGCCGCGTCGGCGTGCACACGCAGCTGCGCGTCGAGCTCACGGATGTGCGCGGTCAAGTAGGCCTGCAGGATCGCGAACGCCTCGTTGGCGTCGAGCCGCTCGTCGGCCATCTCGCCCAGGGTTCGCTCGCGCACCGCGAACAGCGCGTCGCGCGTGCGCTGCACCGACGCGGACTGCTGCGGCACCAGCTCCGCCACGATCTTGCGCGCCTCCTGGCAGTGGGTCTCGATGCGGCTGCGCCGGGCCTGACGCCGCGCCGCCCGCAACGCCGAGAACGCCGAGAACAGCAGCGCGCCGATCGTGAGCGCGAAGCTGATCTCGTCGATGTGCTGCGAGAAGAACGTCGGCTCGTCGCGGCGGTAGAAGCGATCCGCGCCGGGGTGCACCGGGTATGGCGACAGCGCGGGATCGTAGCGCTCGCTGAGGTGCGACAGCAGCCGCTCCTGCTTCGACAGATCGACCTTGTGCGTGAACAACGACTCGGTCAGATCGTGCACGAGGTCCTCGTCGAGGTCGGCGCGCACGACCAACAGCGCGTGCACACAGATGGTCCCGACCGGCTGCTCGGGCTTGCGTCCGTACGCGTGCTCGGGGATCGCGGTGACGGTGAAGAACGGCGCGTCGAGACGGATGCCGTCGAGCGCCGAACCCACCCGTCCGGGCTCGCCCAGCGACAGCAGATCCATGTCGTCGCGACGCAACAGATCGTCGACCGCCGGCGTACGCATGCCCGCGACGATGAACGCGGCGTCGAGCTCGCCGCGTTCGAGCGCGGCCTTGGCGTCGACCAGCGCCATGTTGCGTCGGTCGATCATGTCGGGCCCGATGTCGAAGTGGTTGAGCACGGCGTCGGCGATGGTCTCGGTGCCGCTGCCGGCAGCGCCGACGCTCACGCGCTTGCCCGCCAGTTCCAGCGGATCGGTGATGAGCGCCTTGCCGTCCGCGCCGCGCCGCACCACCACCTGCAGCGTCTCCTGGTACAGCGGCGCGACCAGCTGCAGCTCCGCCTCGCCGACGACGTGATTGGACAGCAGCGCGAGATCGGCCTCGCCGCGCTCGATCAGCTCGATCGAGGCGCGGCCACCGGGGCTCTCGATCGCCGTGAACTCGATCCCCGGCAGATCCTTGGCGAAGCTCACCGCCAGCGTCTCGCCCAGCGGCAGGAACGTACCGCCGCGCTGGCCTGTCGCGATGCGCAGGCGATCGGGCCGCTGCGCGCCGCAGGCCAGCGCGACCAGGCCCAGCAGTGCGAGCGCGAGCCAACCGGTCCAGGTCCGTCCCCGCTGCTCGGCCGCGCCCATCTCGCCGCGCGACGATACCGCACCCGCGTCGCGGCTTCGCGCGCGCCGGCAAATTGCAGCGGCGCGGTGTCCAAGCCCCTGCCCCGCCGATGCCGAGTCCCCGCGCGCTCCCGCCCCATTCGTTGCTGTCGCTCACCCTCGCCGCGCCGCTTTTCGCTTGCACCGCAGGCAGCGCGGGCCACGGCGACGCGGGCTCCGACACCAGCGGCGGCATCGCGTCGGTCTCCGCCGGCAGCAGCGACGGCAGCGGCTCCGGCGAGACCTCCAGCAGCGGCAGCAGCGGCGCGGCCGACTCGACCACCGGTGCGCCGGGCCCGTGCGAGACGGTGCTGTGCGGTGCGGACGCGGTCTGCTGCGCCGCCGACGAGGACTGCGCCGCCGGCACCTGCGTGCCCGCGTGCGACTCGGGCGTGCGCTGCGGTGCGGATCAATCGACGTGCTGCAACGCCGGCGAGGTCTGTGTCTCCGACGCGTGCGTGACACCGACGGGCAGCTGCGTCGACTCGTTCGACTGCGAGCTGGGCGAATTCTGCGAGCCGACCCTCGGTCAGTGCCTGCCGCAGTTCGACCCCGTCACCTGCGCGTACGATCCCGACTTCGAGGAGATCGAGGTCACGCTCGAGTGGTCGTACACCGACGATCAATCGATCTCGATCCCGACCGTCGCGGATCTCGACGCCGACGGCGTACCGGAGATCGTCGTCGTCACCACCGTCGACGGCGGTGGCGGCTACGAGGCCGGCGATCTCGTCGTGCTCGACGGGGCCACCGGCGCTGCGAAGTGGCGCGTCGACCACGGCGTCGGCGGTGCGGTCGGCCCGCACGGGCGCTCGACCGCAGGCATCGCCGACGTCGACGGCGACGGCGCGCCCGACATCGTCTACGCCGGCCGCCCCAGCGGCGGCGTGTCGGTGATCCAGGCCTACGACGGCCAGGGCAACCTGCTGTGGCAGTCGCACGACGACGATGGCGGCGCCCACGGCCTCGACGTGGTCAACGGCGCGCCCAGCTTCGCCAACTTCGACGCCGACGCCGGCGCAGAGATCGTCTTCGGCGCCGCGGTGATCGATCACGACGGGCTGGTGGTGTGGGATCAGGGTGGCGGTGGCGCCGGCGCGACCTACGGCACCAACAGCAGCTACACCGGCGGCATCTCTGCGGTGGTCGATCTGACCGGCGACGGCGTCGCGGAGATCGTCTCGGGGCGCCACGCGTGGTCGGTCGACTGGCAGGCCGGCGCACCGCCGACGGTGACGCTCGCGCCGCTGTGGGACGCGGGCGCGCCCGACGGGTATCCCGCGATCGCCGATCTCGACGGCGATGGCGATCCCGAGGTCGTGCTGGTCGCCAGCGGCACCGTGCGCGTGCTCGAGGGCGACAGCGGACTGGCATGGTGCGGCGTCGATCCGACCCAGGCGATGTGCGACGCGGATCCGATGCTGCGCACGGCCGCGATCGACATCCCCGGCGGTGGCCGCGGTGGCCCGCCGACGATCGCGGACTTCGACGGCGACGGCAGGCCCGAGATCGCGGCCGCCGGTGGCAGCTCGTACTCGGTCTACGACCTCGCGCGCGCGGGCGAGGTGATCCAGGTGCCGATGGGCGATCCGCAGCCCGCCGACGGCGCCGTGTTCGTGCGCTGGTCGCAGCAGACCCAGGATCAGTCGAGCAACGCCACCGGGTCTTCGGTGTTCGACTTCCAAGGCGATGGCGTCGCCGAGGTCGTCTACGCCGACGAGTGCTACATGCGCGTGTACTCGGGTGCCGACGGCACCGTGATCCTCGAGGAACCCAACAGCAGCGCCACGATCCACGAGTATCCGCTCGTGGTCGACGCCGATGGTGACGGCAACTCCGAGATCCTCGTGGTCGCCAACGACGACAGCAACAACTGCGCCGCGATCGAGGGCTACCAGCCGCGACACGGCGTGTTCCTCTACGGCGACGCGTTCGATCGTTGGGTGCAGACCCGCCGCGTGTGGACCTCGCACACGTACCACGTCACCAACGCGACCTCGGCCGGCAACTACCCTGCGGTCGAGACCGACAACTGGACCGTGCCGGGGCTCAACGACTATCGCCAGAACGTGCAGGGCGAGGGCGTGTTCAATGCCCCCGATCTCACCGTCGAGCTCGCGGTCGGCGTGAGCGACTGCCTCGACATGCAGCTGCTGCTGATCGCCACCGTGCGCAACGTCGGTGCGCTCGGCGTGCCCGCGGGGGTCGAGGCGAGTCTGTTCGCCGGCACCGACGCGGGCGGCATGCTCATCGGCACGATGGCGACGCCCGACCCGCTGCTGCCCGGCGCGTCGGCGCAGCTGGTGTGGCCGGTCGACGCCGTCCCCGGCGCGGATGCGCAGAGCTTCTACGTCGTCGTCGACGGCGTCGACGCGGACGCGGGCGTGGTCGCCGAGTGCGACGAGGACAACAACGACGCGGCGACCCAGAGCGCCGCGTGCCCGATCCCCGGTTGAGCGGCCGGACTGCCGCTCGAGCTTCGGGGAGCCCCCGATGCCGTACCGTCAGGTCCAACGGCAAAGCGCGACGCTGCGGTATGCTGGGGCCGCGTGGACGACCCGGCGCCGTTGGGCCTCTCCTGGAAGTCGCTGTTCGAGGCCATCACGCGCCACGCCCCGGTCCGCGTCGGCATCGTCGATGCCGACGGTCGATTCCAGCTCTCGACCACCAGCCCGCAGATCGTCGGCCAGCGCGTGCACGACCTGCTGCCGGGACATCCGATGCTCGAGCCGCTCGCGGCCGTGCTGGCGGGACAGACGCGGCGGTGGCTGGACGAGGTCGGCGACGGTACCTTCGAGATCGTCGGCACGCCGATCGCAGGACCCGACGGTTCGGTCCGCGGCGCGTTGTTGGTGGGCACGCTGGTCACCGAGCGCGTGCTGGCGGAGCGCCGCCTGGTCGAGTCGGAGGCGCGGCTGCGCCACATCGTGGACTCGAACATGCTGCCGATGATGTTCTGGAACGAGGCGGGCATCATCACGGATGCCAACGACGCGTTCCTCGAGCTCATGGGCTACGACCGCGAGGCGCTGCGACGCGGGCAGATCACGTGGAGCGCCCTGCAGCAGCCCGGCCACGAGGCCGCCGACGCGCAGGCGCTGCAAGAGATCGAGGCCTGCGGCACGATCACGCCCTACGAGAAGACGCTGCGCCATCGTGACGGCGCCGCGGTGCCGGTGTTGGTCGGCGGCTCTCGCTTCGAACGTCACCGCAGCGCCGGGGTCGCCTTCATGGTCGACCTGTCCGAGCGACGGCGACGCGACCGCGAGCGCGACGAGCTGCAGCTCAAGCTCTTGCAGGTGCAGAAGCTCGAGAGCCTGGGCCTGCTCGCCGGCGGCATCGCACACGACTTCAACAACCTGCTCACGGCGATCCTCGGCGGTGCCGCCACGGCGCTGCTGGCCCTGCCCGAGGAGAACCCGGCGCACACCGACATCCACCACGTGATGAACGCGGCCCGTCGCGCGGCCGAGCTCACGCGTCAGCTGCTGGCGTACTCGGGCAAGGGCCACTTCCAGATCAAGCCCATGGATCTGTCGACCATGGTGCGCGAGCTGGCGATGTTGCTCGAGACCACGCTGCCCAAGAAGGTGCAGCTGCGACTCGAGCTCGCGGCCGGCCTGCCGGCGGTCGAGGCCGATGCCGCGCAGCTCCAGCAGGTCGTGATGAACCTGGTCATCAACGGCGCCGAGGCCATCGGCGAGGCGACCGGCACGGTGTTGGTGACGACGGGCCTGCAGGAGATCGACGCGGAGTACTCGGGCGAGGTCTTCGCCGCCGAGCGGCTCGAGCCCGGGCGCTACGTCTACGTCGAGGTCCACGACACCGGCTGCGGCATGGACGAGGCGACGCGCGCGAAGATCTTCGATCCGTTCTTCAGCACCAAGTTCACCGGCCGCGGCCTCGGCCTGGCTGCGGTGCTCGGCATCGTGCGCTCGCACAAGGGCGCGGTCCGGGTCTACTCCACGCCCGGCCGCGGCACGACCTTCAAGGTGCTGTTGCCCTCGACCGAGGCGCGCCCGGCCCCGCGCGCGCCGACGCCGGCGCCATTTCGCGGCAGCGGTCTGGTGCTCGTCATCGACGACGACGACGCGGTACGCCGCGCGGCCCGACGCATGCTCACCCACTTCGGCTTCTCGGTGCTCGAGGCCGAGAACGGCGAGGAGGGCGTCGCGGTGTTCCGCAACCGCGCCGACGACATCGCGCTGGTGCTGCTCGACATGACGATGCCCGTGATGGACGGCGAGGAGGCCTACCGCGAGCTGCGCGCGATCCGGGCCGAGGTGCCGGTGCTGCTGACCAGCGGCTACAACGAGATCGAGGCCACGCGTCGCTTCGTGGCCAAGGGCGTGACCGGCTTCGTGCAGAAGCCGTTCACGCCCGAGGATCTCGGCACCAAGCTGGCCGCGCTGCTCGCGGACCCGGCAACGCCGGCGCGCTGATAGGCTCGAGCACACCCATGGACGTCGCGTCCCCGCTGGTGCTGTCGCTCGGGCGCCACCGTGCCCACGCGCGCCGCTTGCCGCGCTTCGGCCTCGAGCTCGCGGGCCTCGAGCCCGGCGGCGATGCGGTGACCGACGGCGATCGCGACTGGCTGCAGCGGCTGCTGGCGGAGCCCGACGCGCGCGACGCCCTGTTCACGTTGGTCGATCGCGAGGGCCTGGTGGTGTGCCTCGACATCGACACCGCGCACCCGAGCTACCGCGACGTCCGCGGGCGCTCGAGTCGCGGACGGCTGTCGCAGGGCGAGTACTACCACCACGATGGGTGCTCGAGCGATCGACCACCGCGCATCGTCGAGATCCGCTGCCCGCATCAACCGCAGCTGCGTCACACTCGCACCGCGATCGCACCGTTTCCCGACACCGTGATCGCGATGTTGCAGTGCTTGCCACCGGCGCTGCGCGGCCGCGAGGAGCTCGCGCCGGCGCGGGCACTGGCACCGGAGCTCGGTGCAGTCGACGCGTGGAACCGAGCCCAGGGCGTGATCACGCGGATGGTGCGGCGCGAGCTCTCGGCCGCAGACGCGCGCGCGTACTTCGATGACGTCGACGTCGAGGTCGGCGCGTGGCGCGAGCCGTGGCGCCTGGGCGAGAGCCGCCTCATCGCCAACGACAACGCCGCTCGGACGATGCAGCACCGGCGCGCGTACCTCGAGCCACCCGGCGCGCGACCCAACGGGCATCTGGTCAAGCGCTGGCCCGCGGAGCTCGATGCCGGCCCGTGGTGCGACGGCGACGACGACGACGGCGCGTGCGCCCGCGGCGGGTGAGCCGCAGCACGCCCGCGAGCACGAGCGTGGAAATGCTGCCGCCAGGTCCTGGGTTGGCGAGCGACGGTCCGGGGCAGCGGCGTGGTGCCGCGCGCGACGCCGGACGGGGGACGACGCCATGGGACTGCCCAATCGGTGGATGACGCTGCTGCGCGCGAACATCAACGACCGCATCGATCGCGCCGAGGATCCGGCCAAGATGCTCGATCACCTGCTGTTCGAGATGCGCACGCAGCTGGTCGAGGCCAAGAAGGCGGTCTGCATCGCGATCGCGGACGAACGGGCGCTGCAGCGCCGCGCCGAGCACCACGCCAGCGACGCCGCGGCGTGGGAGCAGCGCGCGATGCTGGCGATCCGCGCCGGCCACGACGAGCTGGCCCGCGCCGCGCTGCTGCGCAAGCGTGATCAGGACGAGATCGCGCAGAGCTACCAGGCGCAGTGGTTCGAGCAGAAGCGCTCGGTCGAGGCGCTGCGACAGGCACTCGCGGGCCTGCAGCTGCGCATCGACGAGGCCGCGCGCCAGCGGACCATGCTCGCGGCCCGGCTCGCGCGTGCGCAGGCGCAGCGTTCGATCGCCACGACCTTGGCCAACCTGCAGGGCGCGGCGGACGGCATGTCGGCGTTCTCCACCTTCGAGCGGCTCGAACAGAAGGTCGTGCAGCTCGAGGCCGAGGCCGACGCCGCGGCCGAGCTCGGCGGCAGCGAGACGCTCTCGCTCGAGCAGCAGTTCCGCGCGCTCGCGGCCCGCAGCGTCGACGACGAGCTCGTCGCGCTCAAGCAGCGCATGGCCCTGGCCGCGCCAGCGTCCCCGCGCGCGCTGCCGGGTTGATCACCCCGCGGGCGGGATCTGATCGCAGGTCTCGCCCACGATCTGCGCCAGCGCGTTGCCGACCACGGTGGTGTAGTTCTGCGTGTCGTCGATGTCGCCCCACGTCGGCGCCTCGCCGAACGCGTTGAGGAACTGCCACACCGTCTGGTTGCTGGCCTCGACGCAGCCATCGAGCAGGCCGGCGGTGAGGATGCACTCGTCGCCGCCGCACAGCGTCTTCGCGGCCGCGAGGCGATCATGGTAGGCCGCGACCGTCTCGGGTGACTTGTCGGGCTCGTCGCTGAGCACGAAGACCATGAGCACGGCGCCCTCGTCGCGGATGAAACCGGCGTTGGTCGCCGCGTTGGCGGGATCCGCTGCCCACGCGGCGCCGGCCGAGGACATCTCGAAGGAGCAGCCGTCCTCGCCGGCGGCCGTCGCCGCGCCGGTGAACCACTGCTTGAGCGGGCCCGGGTCGGCGTCGGTGGTGGTCGCGAAGTAGCTCATGCCCTGCCACTCGAACAGGCGGCCCTGCCCGCCGTTGCTGCCGAGGTCCTGCACGTCCGGCGTGATGTAGTGGTCCATCACCTGCTGATCGCTGGCCGTGGTCGCGCAGTTGAACACGGCCTCGCTGCACGAGCAGCCGCCGGGTTGGCAGTAGAAGTCGGTGGTGGTGATGCCGACGTGCAGATCGGTCGCGGGCGGCAGCTCGGCGTACATCGCATCGACGAAGCCGGGGAACGCGGCCGCGAGCGCGGCTTGGTACTCGGACATCGACAGCGAGTTGTCGACCACGAACAGCAGGTCGACGAAGGTGCAGCCCATCGCCGGCTCGGTGGTGCCGCTGTCGGCCGCGCCGACGTCGAGCTTGGGCCCGTCGCCGCCGCTCGAGCTGCCGGCCGCCGTGCTGCTCGAGCTGCCGGCGACCGCGGTCGAGCTCTCGTCGGCCGCAGCGGTGGTGTCCGCGGTCGCGCTGGCCGAACCGGAGCCGAAGCTCGACGACTGCCCGGCGTCGTCACCTCCGCATGCGGCCACCCAGCCCGAGAGCACCACCAGCGTCGTTCGCTTCATGCCGATCATGGTTGCGCGAAGGCCCCGCCGGTGCAAGTGCGCCAGATCTCCGCGCGCGTCACGGCAGCGTCAGGACGACACCTCGGGGCAGCTGCACCTCGCGCTGCAATCGCGACGCGATCGCGGCGCGATCGGTCGCGTCGGTCGCGTCGAGCTCGACCTCGATGCAGCGCATCGCGTCGATGCGGCGGATTGCCCCGGGCTCGCTGGCGGCGGAGACGGCGACCAGCACCGCCAGTGGCACCAGCGCGCCCTCGCTGCCGCGCAAGGTGATGGTCTTGGGGTCGACGCCGGGCGCCAACGCGACCTCGGCGGCGCCCAACGCCAGCCGCAGCGGCTCGCCGGACAACAGCGGCAACACCCGCTGCACCGCCGTGATCGAGACGCCCCGGCGTGCGAGTGCGTCGCGATCGATGTCGACCCGCACGCGCGGCAACATCGTCGGCACGCGCGCGACCACGTCGTGCAGGGTCGCGTCGCCCGCGAGCGCCCCGGCGACGCGATTCGCCGCGTCCGGCAGCAGATCGAACGCCGCACCGCAGACGCGCGCCCACAGCGGCGCTGCGCCACGGTGCACGTGCAGCATCCGACTGCTCGCCGCGGGCGCGTCGCCCAGCACCCACGCGTCCTCGGGCCCCTCTTGCAGCAACCACGCCGGACCGCCGTCGCTGCGCGACAGCCACGCCGCGAGCGCGTGACGGTGCTCGTGCAGCGGCGCCGACGGCCACACCCGCGCGACCGTGTCGGGTCCGGGCCCGAACCGACGCAGGTTCCGCAGGCGCGGATCGCTGCGCACCAGCTCGTCGAGCACCGCGCCGACGTGCGCGAGGCCGCCGTCGTCGCCGCGGATCTGCACGATGTACGGCTGTCGACCGTCGGTGGCCAGCGTGGCGCACGGCGACGGCACGCTCGCGACGACGACCCGCGCGACCTCCCCGAGCACGACCGGGCCGATCTTCGTGGCGGCGAGCTGCGCGACCATGGCCGCAGCAGGTGGTGTCTGCAGCGCGCCGATGTCGGTGGCATCGACGGCATCGATCACCGCGTCGGCATCGACGCCGAAGGCCGCGAGCGCCGCGGGATCGAGCTGCACGCGCGCCCGCTCGCCACGCCCGCCGCAGCGCACCACCGAGGACACGCCGGCGATCGGGCCGATGCGCTCGAGCACGAGGTCGGCGGCCGCGGGATCGGTCGCGAGCTCGTCGGCGATCACGAACAGGACGCCGTGACCGGGCGGACTGCGTCGGACCACCGGCGCGAGCGCGGCGCTGGGCAGCGCGTGGGTCGGCAGCGCGTCGCGCACGAGCGCGGACGCGGCACTCTGATCGGTCCCCGCCGGCAGCGTCACCGTCACGCGCGCGTGCCCGGACCACGCGATCGCATCGATGGCGGTCGCGCTGGCCATCAGCGCGTGCTCGAGCGGGAGCACCACCTGCGCCTCGAGCTCCGAGGGCGACGCGCCCGGCAATTCCACCTCGACCACCACCTGGGTTCCCTGCGCGGGCGGTGCCAAGGCCGCGGCGGCGACCTCCATCGCGGTCGGTCCGGGTGTGGGCTTCGACTCGCCGGTGCATGCGAGTGCGAGCGAAGCCAGCGACCACAGCGCGCGCACGGTGTCGGGATCATCGCGCATCGCGACGGGCGCTGCTACCCTGGTCGCGCGTGGCCAAAGACGAAGTCCGCACGTTCTGTCGCGTGTGCGAGGCCGCCTGTGGTCTCGTCGCCGAGCTCGACGCCAACGGCACGGTCGTGCGACTGCGACCGGATCGCGATCACCCGCACAGCCAGGGCTACGCGTGCGCCAAGGGCACGCGCTTCCACGAGGTCGCGCAGCATCCGTCCCGCGTGCTCACGCCGCGCGTCGACGGCAAGCCCGCGACGTGGGCCGAGGCGCTCGCGACCGCGGCGTCACGGCTGTCGCACCTGCGCCAACGCTGGGGCCCGCACGCCATCGGGCTGTACTTCGGCAACCCCATCGCGTTCAACGGCCCGGGGCTCGCCGCGCTGCTGGCGTTCATCCGCGGGCTCGGCAGCCGCAACGTGTTCTCGGCCAGCAGCCAGGACTGCAACAACAAGTTCGCCGGCGCCAAGTTGGTGCACGGGTCGCCCGCGATCCACCCCGTACCCGACTTCGAGCGCTGCGAGCTGGCGCTGGTGTTCGGCAGCAATCCCTACGTGAGCCAGTCGAGCTTCGTGCACCTGCCGCGCGGCGCGACCGTGTTCGATCGCATCGTCGAACGCGGCGGCGACGTGGTGTGGATCGATCCGCGCCGCACCGAGTCCGCGCGCCGCTGCGGCACCCACCTGCCGATCCGCCCCGGCACCGACGCGTGGTTGATGCTCGCGCTGCTGGGCCAGCTCGCGCCGCACGCTCCGGGCGATCGTCGCGGCATCGAGGGCGTCGACACGCTGCTCGCCCACGCGCGCGCGGTCACGCCGGAGCTGGCGGCCGCGCACACCGGGGTGCCGGCCGCCAGCATCGTCGCGTTGGCCGACCGCATCGCCCGTGCACGCGCGACCGCGCTGCACATGTCCGTGGGCGTGAACCAAGGCGGCTTCGGCACGCTCGCGTACGTGCTGTTGCACGCGATCGCGTGGGCCAGCGGCAACCTCGATCGCGAGGGCGGCTCGCTGCTGCACCCGCTGGGCCCGGTGCTCGCACGAGTGTTCGGCGCGGGCGACCTCGACCCGCAGGGCACCAGTCGCGTGGGCGCGTTCGAGTCGCTGCTGGGGACCCTGCCCGGTGGCATCCTCGCCGACGAGATCCTGCAACCCGGACCCGGGCGGCTGCGCGGACTCATCGTGATCGCCGGCGATCCGGTGCGCTCGATCCCCGGCGGCGAGCGACTCGAGCGCGCGTTCGCGTCGCTCGACACGCTGGTGACGATCGACATGTTCGACAACGCCAGCTCGCGCGCCGCCGATGTGGTGCTGCCCTCGGCCAGCTGGCTCGAGCGCGCGGACGTGTCCGGCACCAGCGTCGCGCTGCAGGCCGGCGGCCTGATCCAGATGACGGGACCGGTGATGGCGCCGCGCGGCGAGGCCCGCAACGACGCGCGCATCCTCGCGGACCTCGCGATCGCGATGGGCTCGCGCAACCCGATGTGGTGGCTCGGGCGCGTGCCGTGGCCGCGCGCGCTGACCCGCGCGATGGCGCGGATGGTGCCGCCGGGCCTGCGGGGTCCGGCGCCGCGACCTGGTCGCTGGACCGCGCGGCACACCGTGCGACTGTGGCACCCGCGGCTCGACGACGAGCTGCAGCGCCTGCGCGCGCGGCCCCTCGACGCCGGCAGCGGTGGTTTCACGCTCATCGGCCGGCGTCGGCGGCTGGGACACAACGGCTGGCTGCACGGCGGCGTGCGCGACGGCAACCCCGACGCGATCGCGGCGATGGCCGCGGAGGATCTCGCGGCGCTGTCGCTGGCCGAGGGCGACCTCGTCGACATCACGACCTGTGCCGGCACGCTCACGCTGCCGGTGCGCGCCGAGGCGGGCCTGCTGCGCGGCACCGTGGTCGTGCCCCACGGCCTGCCGCTGCACAACCTCAACGCGCTGGTGCCCAGCGGCGAGACCGCGGTCGAGCGCCTGAGCGGTCAGCACGTGATGACCGGCGTGCCGGTGCAGGTGCGCGCCGCGACGCGCGTGGTCGCGGCGAGTCAGGGATAGGCCGTGACCAGCTCGAGCGCGTCGAAGTAGCCGTCGCAGTGATCGCCGGACATGTGGTGGCAGCGCAGCCGCACGAGTGCGGCGCGCGTGCCCTCGGGCACGACCATCTCGATCTCGAACTCTTCCCACTCGGCGCTGTCGAAGGTCTCGGTCTCGATCGCAGCGAGCTCGGTGCCGGCGGAGTCGAGGCAGCGCAGCTGCACCTCGTGCGGATCGTCGGACACGCCGTCGCCCCGCGTGGCACCGCGCAAGCGCAGGCTGATTCCGGGGCCGTCGATGTAGCCGACCCAGTCCAACAGCTCGACGCGCTGGCCGAGTGCGTGCACATCCCCGTCCGCGTTGGCGAGGCCGGCCCAGATCGACGCGCTGCCCTCGTAGGGGGACTCGTACGACGTCTGCCAGTCGGTGCCTTGGTTGGGCGCGGGGGTCCAGTGCGGCGGCGGCGTGCCGGCCTCTTCGGCGTCGCCGTTGAGCAGCAGGTTCGCGCTCTCGCCGGTGCCCTCGCCGTCCAGCGCGGCCATCACCTGCGCGAAGCCGCCGGTGCCATCGTCGTAGTCGACCAACAGCTGGCCCATGGTCGGACCGAACGACGGCGGCGCGAAGCGGATGACCACGCTGCAGCTCGCACCCGGGGCCAACGAGGGCCCGCAGTCGCCACCGTCACCGGGATAGGCGTCGCCAGCGAACGCGAAGCCCTCGCCGATGACCGTGCCGTCCATCGCGCCCGCGTCGGCGTGACCGACGTTGTGCAGCGAGATCATCGCGTCCGCGCTCGCGCCCAGCGCGACGAACTCGTAGTCCACCATCGGCTCGCCGTCGATCACCAGCTGCGCGACGCCGGGCTCGCCGGAGTCGAGGCCGCTGCCCACACTGCTGGAGCCTGCGCCATCGGTGGTGCCGACCTCCGAGCCGCCGTGGTGGCCCGAGCCGCTGCTGCCGTCCTCACCGCCGACGCTCGCGCTGGCCGAGCTCGTCGCGCCCGCGGAGTCGAAGTGACAGCCCGCGAGCACGGCCACACCGACGATCGAAGCGGAGCACAGCAGCGTGGTTTGCCAGCCAGACATCGAGCGGCTCCAGTGTAGCAACCCGTTGACCGCGGGACGAAAGCCGGGCCACGATCCCACGATGCCGACTGGACACCGCGGCCCACGCGACCCCAACCGCTCCAACGAGGCCGGACGCGTGCTGCGCTTCACGGTCACGACCACGCTGCTGGCGCTCGGCGCCCAGGGCTGCCATCGCAGCACCGGTCACGTCTACGTCAACGAGGGCCCGAGCCCCACGCCGCCCGAGACCAGCGGCGGTGCCGGCGACGCAGGAACCCCACCGGCCGAGGGCGACGACGGCGCGACGACGCCGCCGACCGACGGCGACGGACCGACCGCGACGGGCCCGACGATCACGCCGATCGGTGATCCCCCCGCGCCGAAGGGCGATCCGAGCAAGCCGGTCGTGATGGTCAACCCCGGACCCACGACGCCGCCCAAGCCGCAGCCGCCCGAGAAGCCCAAGGTCATCGTGAACCCCGGGCCGACGACCACGCCGCCTGGCACGCCGCGACCGTGAGCACGGCCGACGACGACGTCGTCGGCACGCGCCGCATGCTCGCGCCGACCACCGCGCGGCTGCGTCGGATCCACATCGATCAGGTCCACCGACCGCCGTGGCCCGAGTTCGCGTCGTTCGATCCCTCGGCGTGGCCGCACGCGCTGCGCCAGGCCGCGGCGGTGCAGTGGGCTGGCCGCGCGCGCGCCGAGCACGGCTCGGTGCAGCAGTTCACGCAGCTGGCCCACGCGCTCACGCATGCGTGCGCACCGCTGGAGCTGCACGGCGCGCTCGCGCGACTGGTGACCGACGAGGTCCGCCACGCCGAGCTGTGCGCTCAGATGGCGCTGGTGTGCGATCCGCAGGGCGAGCGCGAGCACGCCGCGTGGATGCGCTGGCCGCCTCCGACCGAGCCGTGGTCGCCGCCGCCGCTCACCGGTGCCGACGCGGCCGCGATCTTCGCGTGGGCCGCCGGCGCCATCGCGATCGCGTGCTGCCTGGGCGAGACGCTCTCGCGACCGATGCTCGACGCGATCGCGACGGTGGCGACGTGCCCGGTCGCCGAGGCGGTCGCGCGACAGATCGGACGCGACGAGCACCTGCACGCCACGTTCGGCTGGGACGCGCTGGCGAGCCTGTTGCCGCGGCTCGACGCCGCCGGCCGCGACCACGTCGAGGCCAGCTTCGCGCGCGGCCTGGGTGCGCTCGAGCTCACGACCTGCTGCGGCATCACGCTCGCGGAGGTCGCGGGTCAGCAGCTCGAGATCACGCGCACCGATGTGCCCAACCTCGGCACGCTGTCGGATCTGCAGTACGCGATGATCTTCTACGCCACCGTCGAGCGCGAGATCATGCCCAAGCTCGACGCGCTGGGCCTGCCGGCCGCGCGGCTGTGGGCCCAGCGCGGATGATCGCGCGTCAGGGCGCGATCGCCAGCGACACCCACCGACGACGCCGTCGTCAGAACTTCGACGAGACCGTCAGCATCAGCAGGCGGTCGTTGCTCTCGCGCAACCGGCCGCTCAAGGTCCGCACGAAGCGCCACAGCAGCTCGTAGGCCAGCTCGCGGTCCACGAACATGAGGTCGCGCAGATCGTCCTTGGGCAGCTTGAGCAACCGTGTGGTCTCGTGCGCGATGGCGTCGGCCGAGCGCGGCATGTCGTCGTCGACGATCGACATCTCGCCGAAGTACTGCCCGGGCTTGAGCACCGCGAGCGCCTCCTCGCCGATGCCCGAGACCGAGCGGCTGATCCGCACCGCGCCCTCGAGGATCAGGTACAGCCCGTCGCCCTGGTCGCCGTGGCTGAACACCGCCTGGCCGGCCTTGAACTGCACCTCCTGGCACAGCGACGAGATGCGGCGCAGGTGCAGCGGCAGCAGGCCCTCGAACAGCGAGACCTGTCGCAGCATCCGCACCAGCGCGGACAGTCGGCTCTCGGGATCGGTCTCGGTCACCGGCGCGGCCGTGCGGGTCTTGCGGCGCTCGTCCGGCTGTGCCGACGACTCCTCGCCATCGTCGATGATGCCCAGCTCTTCGAGTCCCGAACCCATGGCGGCTGCGACCCTATCACGCGACGCGGACGCCGTCTTGCCAGACCTGCTCCACCAGCGGTGATCCGGCGTGATAGACGAGGTCGCGCACGTCGGCGGTCGCGAGCACGAGCAGATCGGCGCGACGGCCCGGCTGCAGCGACCCCACCTGGTCGGCGAGCCCGAGCGAGGCCGCAGCGTTGTGCGTCGCGGCGCAGACGGCCTGGGCCGGCAGCAAGCGGTTGCCGTAGCAGGCCAGCGCCAACACCATCGCGAGGTTCTCGAACGCGCACGAACCCGGGTTGCAGTCGGTCGCGACCGCGACCGGAACACCGGCCTCGATCAGCGCGCGCCCGTCGGCGTAGGGCTTGCCCAGCACCGCCGAGGTCCCCGGCAGCAGCGTCGCGACGACGCCGGCCTCGCGCAGCCGCCGGCGATCGTCGTCGTCGAGGTACAGCAGGTGATCGGCCGAGCTGGCACCGAGCTCGGCGGCGAGCGCGGCGCCGCCGGTCGGACCCAGCTCGTTGGCGTGCACGCGCAGCCCCAGGCCCAGCGCGCGCGCGGCCTGCAGCACGCGGCGCGACTCCTCGACGTCGAACGCACCGCGATCGCAGAACACGTCGGCGAAGTCGGCCAGCTGCTCGCGCACCAGCGCCGGCAGGATCTGCTCGCAGATGCGATCGATGAACGCCGCACGATCGGCCGCGCTGCCGCGGGCCTCGGCCGGCACCGCATGGGCGGCGAGGCAGGTGGTGCGCACGCGGTAGCCCGCCTGGCGCGCGAGCCGTCGCGCGACCCGCAGCTGCTTGCGCTCGGCCTCGAGCTCGAGGCCGTAGCCGCTCTTGATCTCGAACGTGGTCGTGCCGCAGCGACGCATGCGACGGATGCGGACGTGGCTCTGCTCGAACAGCTCGTCCTCGTCGATCGCCCGGGTCTTGCGCACGCTCGAGAGGATGCCGCCGCCGCGCGCGAAGATGGCTTCGTAGTCGGCGCCGCCCAGGCGCAGCTCGAGCTCGTCCTTGCGATCGCCGGCCCACACCAGGTGCGTGTGCGAGTCGACCAAGCCCGGCATGAGCGCGCGACCGCGGCAGTCGACGACCTCGGCCTCGGCGAAGGCCGACGGCAGCGCCGCGTGGGCACCCACCCACGCGATCGCGCCGCCGTCGTCGACCGCGACGCTGCCGCCCTCGACGATGCCCAGCTCCGACATCGCGGCGCCGGCCCGCGGCCCGTCCGGGCCCGCGAGCGTCAGCACCGCGTCCGCACGCGCGAACACCCGCGCCATCACACGTCCTCGAACACGGTGCGGCCGGGCACGCGCACGCCGTGGCTGCGCGCGCACGCCATCGCCTCGTCGTAGCCGGCGTCGACGTGGCGGATCACGCCCATGCCGGGATCGGTGACGAGCACGCGCGCGAGCCGTCGCGCCGCACCCTCGGTGCCGTCGGCGACCACGACCATGCCCGCGTGCAGGCTGTAGCCGATGCCCACGCCGCCGCCGTGGTGGACCGAGACCCACGACGCGCCCGCGGCGGTGTTGACCAGCGCGTTGAGGATGGGCCAGTCGGCGATCGCGTCCGAGCCGTCCTTCATGCCCTCGGTCTCGCGGTTGGGCGACGCGACCGAGCCACAGTCGAGGTGATCGCGACCGATGACGATCGGCGCCGAGACCTCACCGCGGCGCACCATCTCGTTGAAGCGCAGGCCCGCGCGCTCGCGCTCGCCGTAACCCAGCCAGCAGATGCGCGCAGGCAGCCCCTGGAACGCGACCTGCTCGCGCGCGAGCGTGATCCAGCGGCGCAGGGATTCCTTCTCGGGAAACAGCGCGAGCATGGCCTCGTCGGTGCGACGGATGTCCTCGGGATCGCCCGACAGCGCGGCCCAGCGGAACGGACCCTGGCCCTCGCAGAACAGCGGCCGGATGTACTCGGGCACGAAGCCCTTGATCTCGAACGCATCGGTGACGCCGGCCTTCACCGCCTGCGCGCGGATGTTGTTGCCGTAGTCGAACGCGATCGAACCCGCGCGCTGCAGCGCGCGCATGGCCGCGACGTGTCGGCCCATCGCGTCGATGCTGCGGCGGATGTAGCCCGCGGGATCTTCGGCGCGCAGGCGCAGCGCGGCGTCGAGCGTCATGCCATCGGGCACGTAGCCGTTGAGCTCGTCGTGCGCGCTGGTCTGGTCGGTGACGACGTCGGGCACGACGCCGCGGCGCACCAGCTCCGGCAGCACCTGCGCGCAGTTGCCCAGCAGGCCCACCGACAGCGCGGTGCGGCTGCGGCGGGCCTCGTCGAGCCACGCCAGCGCCTGATCGAGCGAGTCGGTCTTGCGCATGAGGTAGCGCGTCTGCAACCGCCGCTCGATGCGGCTCGGATCGACCTCGATGCACAGACACGCGGCGCCGTTCATGGTCGCCGCCAGCGGCTGCGCGCCACCCATGCCGCCCAGGCCACCGGTCACGACCAGGCGTCCCGCGAGATCGCCACCGAAGTGCCGCCGCGCGCACGCGGCGAAGGTCTCGTAGGTGCCCTGCAGGATCCCCTGCGTACCGATGTAGATCCAGCTGCCGGCGGTCATCTGGCCGTACATCGTCAGGCCCAGCGCCTCGAGCCGGTTGAACTCGGCCCACGTGCCCCACGCCGGCACGAGGTTGCTGTTGGCGATGAGCACGCGCGGCGCGTCCTCGTGCGTCTTCACGATGCCCTGCGCGCGGCCGCTCTGGACCAGCAGCGTCTCGTCGGACTCGAGCGAGCGCAGCGACGCGACGATGCGATGGAAGTCGGGCCACGAGCGCGCGGCCTTGCCGGTACCGCCGTAGACCACCAGGCGATCGGGCGCCTCGGCGACGTCGGGGTCGAGGTTGTTCATCAGCATGCGCAGGGCGGCCTCCTGCGGCCAGCCCTTGCACGACATCGCGGTCCCCCGCGGCGCGCGGATCACAGGAGCACTCATGGCGCGGTCGAGCCTACGGGACCGGGTCCGTGGCGGCAACCCGCGCCGCGCGTGACCGATCGCCGCGGCCGCGAGCGCGCACGCCGGGCGCCCGTGCCCGCGACGCTAGTTGCCGGTGCCGCAGGTGTCGACCGGGTTGGCGAGCCGCGGCCAGTACGTCACCACGTTCCAGCACATCTCGTCCTGCGTGCCGGGCCCACCGACGGTGGTCTCGGTGCGGTCGGTCGAGTCGTAGATGCAGTGGGTCTGCACCTCGTCGCCGGGCTCGATCACGAGATCGACCGGATTCATGTGCTGGGCCGAGAACAGGTACGGATCGTCGCGGTTGAGCTCGAACGCCATCGCGCCGTCGCGCCACACCTCGCTCCACAGCACGCGACCCAGCTCGTGGGCGTGCATCGCGGTGCCGAAGACGTGCATCGGCTCCTGCAGCAGCGTGCTGGTGGCGTTGCCGCTGCAGGTCGCGACGTGCTCGTACGCCGACATCGCCGGCGGGATCGCGATGCCGTCGATGTCGCCGAAGACCATGGTGCCGGCGTTGTTGGGCCGCAGCGTGCGCGCGACCTGCAGATCGAGCCCGCTGGAATCGACCGCACCTTCGTCGCCGCCGATGTTGTTGTAGTGCACCTGCAATCGCAGCGTGACCGAACCGCCCTCACCGTCGCCGATGAGGAAGCCGGCCTCGGGCGGCAGCTCCCAGGTCTGCCCGCCCGGCGCCCAGGTGTAGATCATCTCGCCGGCGAGGTCGAAGCACGAGTAGCCCGGCGACTGTCCGGTGGGACCGTCGAGCTTGCTCAGCACGAAGTGGTGCACGTGCTTGGCGTCGTCGATCTGCGGCGCGAAGCCGACGATGTGGCCCAGCTGATCGAGCGTGAACGAGAACTCGAAGCAGGCGTAGTAGGTCTCGATCGTCGGCACGTTGAACGCGTCGACCCGCAGCGGCACCACCTGCACGTCGTCGTTGCCGCCGGTGCTGCCGCCGTCGCTGCCACCATCGCTGCTGCCGGCGCCGCCGCTGCTGCCACCGCCGTCGGCGTCGGTGGACGCAGCGGACGTGGGCTCTCCGCTCGACTCCGCGTCGCCATTCGACGTCGCACCTTGGCCATCACCACCACCCGCACTGCACGCCGCAGTGAGAACGATCGAGCCGAGACACGTCGCGCGAGCGAAGAAGCCCATGTTCGCCACGTTGTCCTCTTATCAGAGCCGCCGACAACGCGTCGCGGTGCTTTCTCACGGCGCGGGCTTCAGGCGGGCAACAGCTCAGGCGGGCAACAAGTGGGCGCGACGCAGCAGCTGCGCGGTGAGCAGCAGCGGCAGTCCCTCGATGCTGGTGGGATCCGCGCCGCAGGGCCCGACGGCTTCGATCGCGCGCATCAGCGTGATCCCGCGGTCTTCGATGCGGTACGAGCCCGCGCAGTCGAGCGGCGCGAACGCGTCCACGTAGGCCTGGGCCTCGGCGCGCCCGAACGCGCGCATGTGCAGCACGACCTCGTCGACGGCCTCGTGCTCGACGCCGGTGCCGGCGTGGCGCAGGACCACGCCGGTGACGAGCCGGTGTTCGCGACCGGACAGCTGCAGCAGCTGCTCGACCGCGGCCGCGGGCGTGCCGGGCTTGTGCAGCTGGCGCCACGTCGGCGGGTCGCCCTCGCCGAGCACCGCGACCTGGTCGGCCGCGAGCACCCACGGGCCCGCGGCCGCGCGGGATTCCTGCGACGAGGAGGTTGCCGCAGCCACCGGCGGGGTTCCCTCGACCACCACCGGCGCGATGCTGCGGGCCTTGCCGCGCGCGAGCAGCAGCGCGAGCCCGGCCGGGCCGAGCGACGCCAGCGCGTGGTCGTGCTCGCGCTCGTCGAAGCCCGGCGCGACCGCCTCGAACGAGAGCCCCAGCCGCTGCAGCAGTGCGATGCGGTAGCGCGACGTCGACGCGAGCACGAGCACCGCGGTCACTGCTGCCAGCACTTCTTCTTGAACACGCCGCGCAGCTTGCTGCAGTCGTCCTTCTTCTTGCGCGTGCCGCCCTTGGGCGCCGGCTTGGGCGCGGGCTTGCCCCCGGACGCGGGCGCCGGCGCGGGCTCGGTGCCGCCGTCTTCCATGATCACGATCTCGCCATCGGTGTCGCCGACGGGCTCGAGCGTCGCGAGCAGGTCGAGCACGGTCTGTCGCCGCGCATCGAGCCCATCGCAGGCCTCCGCGGGTTCGTGGCTCGCGGAGCCCTCGGGCGCGGGCTTGGGCACCTCGCCGCGTTGCACCCGCGCGAGGTAGTAGTACTCGGGCGCCGCGGCCATGGCCGTGAGCGCGTCGCCGTAGGACTTGCACGGCGTCAGCGACTGCCGCGCCTGCAGCAGATCGAGCGCGATGTTCAGCTGCCGGTTCACGCGTGCGAGGTCCTCGGGCACGCTCGCGAGCTCGTCGAGCGCGCGGTGGCGCTTGTCGTACGGCAGCGGCTTCTTCTCGTTGTTGACCAGCTCGAGCAGGAACGGGTGCGCGTACTTGCCCAGCTGGTGCAGCGCCAGATCGAGCGCATCGTCGCGCAGGCCCGGCGTGCGCATCACGTCGCGCAGCTCGGCGAAGAACTCGGGGTTGTCGAGCAGCGTCGGGTCGATGTCGAGCGCGGCGCCATAGGCCGCCAGCGCCTGCGCGCGCTTGCCCTTGCGCTTGGACAGCACGCGACCGTGACGCCAGTTGAGCTGCGCGTCCTTGGGGAAGCGATCGCGCAGCGGCGCGAGCAGCTTCTCGGCCTCGTCGATCTTGCCGGCGCTGAGCAGCCGATCGACCTCCGCGAGGTCGCCGACGCCGGGACCCTCGGCCGCGAGCACGGTGACGGGCTCGTCGCCGGCTCCGGGATCGGCCGCGGGCGCCTCCTCGGGGGCGGTGGCCGGCGTGGCCGCGCTGCCGGGCTCGTCGCCGGAGTCGAGCATCCACAACGTCGCGAGCGCAATGCCGGCAGCACCGGCCCCGACCAGCAGCCGCCGCCGCGGTCGGCGGCGCACCATCGTGGGCGTCGGCGGCGGCGGACTCAGCCGCTCGAGCGAGGCCATGCGCAGCGCACCGCTGCCGATCGCGGGCATCTCCGCCGAGTTCATGCGCAGCGCGCCGCTGCCGATCGACGGCATCTCCGCCGACGGCGTCAGATCCTGCCGCATGATCGCGAGCGTGCCCTCGAGCACGTCGCGGAGCTCCCGCGCGCTCTGGAACCGATCCTCGCGCTGCTTCGCGAGCAGGCGCTCGACCGTGGCCGCGACCATCGGCGGCACCTCGGTCGGCAGCGGCGGCGGATCGGCACCGACCTGCATGCGCACCAGCGCGACCGGGTCGTCGGACTGGAACGGCGGCTTGCCGGCCAGCATCTCGTACAAGATGATGCCCAGCGAGTAGAGGTCGGCGCGCTCGTCGGCCTCGAGGCCCGCGGCCTGCTCGGGGCTCATGTACGCCGGCGTGCCGAAGATGAGGCCCGCGCGCGTGCGGTGGCCATCGCCGGCGCCCGCGGCCCCGACGATCTTCGCGATGCCGAAGTCGACGAGCTTGAGCACCTCCTGACCGTCGTGGTCCTTGGTGATGAAGACGTTCTCGGGCTTCACGTCGCGGTGGATCACGCCCTGCGCGTGCGCGTGCTCGAGGCCGCGACAGATCTGCAGCACCAACGCCAACGCCCGCATCGCCGGCATCGGCTTGCCCAGCAGCCGGGTCAGCTCGCCGCCGTCGAGCAGCTGCATGACCATGAACTTCATGTCGTGCTCGGTCGTGCCGTAGTCGGTGACCTGCAGACAGTTGGGATGGTCCAGCCGCGAGGCCGAGCGCGCCTCACGATCGAAGCGCGCCGAGATCTCGGGGTCACGACCCAGCGACGGGTGCAGCACCTTGATCGCGACGTCGCGGTGCAGCCCGAGGTGATGCGCGCGGAACACCGCGCCCATCCCACCGACCCCCAGCAGGGCGTCGATGCGATAGCGTTCGGCGATCGTTCGACCCACCAGATCTTGAAGATCGGGGTGGAGAGTCGCGAGCGCGGCGGTCATCGAAACTCGGCGGGCCCAGCATACCGGTTTTTCAGCTCCGGGTATCCCCGGGCCCGGCAGCGCGAACCGAGCCGCCAGCGATGGCGGGGCGGGCCTACCGCAGCGGCTTGGTCCGCACGGTGTCCTGCTCTGGGTCGCTGTCGTCGGGCACCGCAGCGGGCGTCTCGATGAAGCTGGTGCCGAGATCGCGCTCGATCCGCGCGAGCGCCTCCTGGGCCCAGTGCGCCAGGCTCAGCTCGTTGGCGGTGTGGAAGTCCGCGAGCATTTCCTCGAGCTCACGACGCGCACGCGCGCTGTCGCCGAGCATGTGTGCGACCTCGGCGTCGAGCAGACGCAGCTGCTGCAGCGCGAGGTGCTCGCCCTGCACTGTGGTCATGCCGTTCTTCGCGTCCGCGAGCATGACCGAGCCGTCACCGGGGTTGCCGCGGCGCGAGAGCACGTAGCCGAGGAAGCCGCGGTTGAGGTGCACGTGGTAGTCGTGCCCGTACGCGGCGGCGAGTCGGATCGACTCGCGGAATGCTTCCTCCGCGCGCTCGAGCTCGTCGTTGCGCAGGCACAGATCGCCGAGGTTGTGCAGCGGCGTCAGCAACAGGCGCGGCAGGTTGGCCTGGCGGATCTCCTGCACCGCGGTCTCGATCTCCGGGATCGCGCGGCCGGGATCCCCACCGAACACCGCGAGGTACGCGATGCCCGAGAGGTAGCTCTGCCGCTGCAGCACCGGCACCTGCTCCGCGAGCGGGCGACCGAGGTCGTGCAGTCGACGGGCCTCGCCGATCTGGCCCGACAGCGACAGGCACCGCAGCCGCACGCCGATGACGTGGAGCTTGTCCGCGGCGCTGGCCTCGGCGAGATCGACGATCTCCATGGCCTGCCGGCTCCACCGTGCGGCCTTCTCGATCTCGCCGGCGCCCAGCAGCACCTCGGTGCGGCGGTTGGCGATGCGCAGCTCGAGCACGCGGTCGTGGGCCTGGCGCGCGGCCTCGGAGGCCTTCTCGAGCCGCTCGAGCGTCAGCTCCATCTCGAGGTTGGCCATGCCGACGTAGCGGTCGACCAGGCCCAGCCAGAACTGCGCCTGCGCGCCGAAGTCCCCCAGCAGCTCCGCGACCAGGATGCCGGCCTCGTAGTGCGCGGCCTCGCGGCGGGGATCGTCGAGCGCACCCGCGGCGTGCCGCAGCAGCTTCATCTGTGCGCGCAGCAGCCGATCGAGCGCGGTCGTGCGGCCGTAGCGACGCAGCCGCGCGATGAGCCGCTCGAGCACCTGCGCGGCGAGCTGGGGCTGCTGCGCATCGAGCAGACGATCGACCGCCTGCTCCAGCGCATCGATGGCCTCGAGCGCCTCGGAGGCGTCGTCGAGCAGGCGCGCGCGCAGGTACACGAAGTTGGGCTCGGGGCTGTCGAACTCCTCGATGCGCGCCGCGAGATCGAGCCGGGTCTCGTCGAGCGAGTCCTCGTAGCGCCCGCGCACGGCCTCGCGCACCGACTCGTGCGCGAGCTGGATGACGCTGCTGCCAGAGCTCGCGCTGCGCGTGATCAGGCCCTCGCCCTCGAGGCGATCGAGCGTTCGCGAGAAGCGCTCGGGTCGCAGATCGGACAGCTGCGACAGCTGGTGCTCCTCGATCGGCGCCTCGAGCAGGTACAAGATGCTCGCGATTTCCCAGCCCGACACGCCCAGGCCGTCGAGCCGTGACTCGGAGCGCTGCGCCAGGGTCTTGTGCAGCTCCTCCGCCGCGGCCGAGGCCCCACGCAGGGTCCAGGTGTCCGCGTCGCGCAGCAAGATGCCCTCTTCGATGAGCACGCGCAGCGTCTCGCGGAACGACAGCGGATGGCCGCCGGTGAGCTTGTCGAGCATGGCCGCCAGCTCGCGCAGCACCGGCGAGTCGCCCAGCACGCCCTGCAGCACCAGCTGCATCTCGCGCTGGCTGAACGGGCGCAGGCTCCACGCCTCCGCGATCTGATCGCGGCTGAGCGCGTGCAGCAGCGGCGTGACCTTGCTGTGCGGCTCGGTGGTGCCGCACAGCAACAGCGGCGCCTCGGCGTGATCGATCGCGCGGCACAGCTGCTCGAAGGTGGCGCGGGTGGCCTCCTGCGCGCGCGAGAGGTTCGAGACGTGCAGCACGTAGGGTCGCTCGCGCGAGGCGGCGACGAGGAATTCGGTGATCTGATCGGCGGCGGACTCGGTCAGCGCGCGACGACGGGCCGCGCGCACCAGCTCACCGTAGGCCGTGACCACGCGCGAGCGATCGCCCAGCGCGGTCGCCAGCTGCACGATCACCGCCGCGAACGCACCGACCGCGGAGGTGTCGTTGGTCCAGCAGCTGCCCTCGACGAAGAGGCCGTCGCCGAGCTGGACCTCGCGACGCAGCTCGGCCAACAGCCGCTGCTTGCCCATGCCCTCGGGCGCCTTGACCACGACCGTGCGCAGCAGGCGGCCGCGCAGGCGCGTGGCGCTCGAGCTCGCGGGGTCGGAGCCCTCGCCGACCGGTCGCAGCACGTCGGCGGCCTTGTCCAGCAGCAGCTCGCTGTAGTGCGCGCGGTCGACGAACGGCAGGTGCTCGACCAGCACGCGCGCGAAGTCGCGGCGATCCTGATCGCTCTGGGCGCGGTCGCGCAGCTGCACCGCTTCGCGTCGCAGCAGCTCCAACACCACCGCGCGGGCGCTCTGCGGGCGCTTGGCCGGATCGGGCTCGAGCATGCGACCGATGAGCTCGGCCACCACCGGACCCGACTGCTGCAGCAGCGCGCCGGCGAGCTCGGGCCGCCAGTCCCGCTGCACCCGCAGCGCCTCGCGGAAGCTCTTGCCCGGGAACGGCCGCTGCCCGCGGATCGCCGCGTACAGCGTGGCCGCGAGGCTGTAGATGTCGGAGCGCGCATCGGTGAGCTGACCGCGGATCTTCTCCGGCGCGGAGAAGCCGGGCGTGCCCAGCACGGTGATGCTCTCGTCGTCCTCGGCCTCGGGGCCGGGGATCGAGTCGGCGGGCTCGCGCAGCATGCGGGCGAGGCCGAAGTCGATGAGCTTGGCCTGCGGCAGCGCGTCGGGATCGGCGCGCATGACCAGCACGTTGGAGGGCTTGATGTCGCCGTGGACCAGGCCCAGCGCGTGGATGTAGTCGAGCGCGCGCGCCAGCTGCAGCATCAAGTCGACGATCTGCTCGCGCGAGGCGCCCTTGAGGTAGCCGGAGATGTCGTCGCCGCGGACGAGCTCCTGCGTGAAGTAGAACGAGTCGGTGTCGCCGCAGCGACCGAAGTCGTGCACGGTCGCGAGGTTGGGATGGTGCAGCTGCGTGAGCAGCCGGAACTCTTCCTTGAACGCCGCCGCGAGGTTGTCGGGGCCCAGCGAGCCCGGCGTCCCGAAGCTGCGCGTGACCATGCGGCGCTGTTGGATGCGCGAGTCCTGCGCGTGGCTGCTGTCGGGCGTGTTGAAGCGCGCGCCCGCGGGGCTGTCCCTGCGGATGAGCTTGAGCGCGACCACGCGATCCTCGAGCTCGTCGTACGCCTCGTAGACCGCGCCGAAGCCTCCGCGGCCGAGCAGGCGTCGCACCTGGTAGCGACGGGCGATGCGCTCGGGCGGGTTGTCCTCGAGCGGGGTGGCCTCGGGCTGCGGGTCCGATGTCATCGAGAGGATCGTTCGGAGCGAGGGGACCGCGCGGGGGTTGCTGGTCCCGGGAGCGGGGCGCCTTCGGGGTGGAAAAGTGGCCCGAAGGGTAGGTCACGACGGCGCTTGCGAACAACCGCGGTCGCGTGAGTCAGGAGACTATTCTACCGAAATTTATGGTAATGCAAATGACCTATTGCGAAGGGTGTGATCCCGGGACGGTCGTCGTACGCTGTTTCTGTGCGTGGTTGGCGAGCCACGAGCCGATCCTGAGGATGAACCCCCCTCGCGCGCGATTCCACACGGCTTGCGCAGCCCCGGCTCAGCGCAGCAGCTGGCGCGGACCCCACGAGGGGGTCTCGCCCGCGACGATGCCGGCGAAGTTGGCGCGACCGATGGCCGCCTCGCCGCTGTCGACCGCGAGCTCGTACGCCGCGCTCTCGCGTGCGAGGCGGTCGGGCTCCGCGCGACCGCGACCGTCGAGCAACGCGCGCTTGAACGCGGCGACCGCCGTCGGCGAGCGACGCGCGACCCGCTGCGCCAGCGCGCGCACGCGCGCGAGCGCAGCGTCGAGATCCGCGGCGAGCTCCTGCACCAGCCCGATGCGACGCGCCTCGTCGGCATCGATGACCTCACCGGTGCAACCCAAGCGCAGCGCGTGGGCCAGCCCGACGAGCTCGGCGAGCTCCGCGGTGCCGCGTGCACCCGGAATGATGCCCAGTCCGGTCTCGGGCAACGCGAAGCTCGCACGCCCCGTGGCGATCGCGTAGTCGCCGGTGAGCACGTACTCGGTGCCCCAGCCCAGCGTGACCCCGGTGGGCACGACGACGTGGAACAGCGGCAGCTGACGGATGCGCCGCATCAACGCGCGCTGACGCTGCACGTGCGCACGCACGCGGGCGTCGTCCCAGCCCACGCGCTCGGTGACGTTGGCACCGCTGATGAAGATGGCCTTGCCGCTGCTGCTCTCGCGCCGACTGCTGGTGCACAGGCACATCACCGAAGCGTCGGCCTCGAGCGTCTCGCACAGCGCGTCGAAGGCATCGAGCTGTGCGGTGCCCATCTCGTTGGCCTTGCCGTGGTCGAGCCACAGCGTCAGCAGCTTGTTCTCGGCGTCGAGCTCGGGGTGCAGGATCGCGAAGCGGGCGAGGTCCACGCCCGGCACGCTACCGCTGGTGCTCGGGGCTCGCCAGCGCCGCGAGCTGCTCGGGTGTGTCGACGTTGTCGACGACCGCCGCGTCGTCGACCAGCACGACGTCGCGCGGCAGCTGCGGCGCCGCCAGCACCTCGCGCAACGATGCCTGCGGCGAGGCGGCCAGGACCGACGCGATCGCGGCCGACGGCAGCAACACCGGATGGCCGCGCCGCCCACCGAACGCCGGCTGCCACACGCACTGGGGCGCGCGCGCGAACGCCTGCAACAGCGCCACGACGGTGCTCGCGCGGACGTGCGGACGATCGACGGTCGCCACGATCACCGCCGCGGGATCGTGCACCGCGATCGCGGCGAGCCCGGCCTGCAGGCTGGTGAACGGGCCCTCGGCCCAGCCGCGATGCACCACGCGCGTGGCCCCACCAAGCTCCGTGTCGGGCAACGGCCACGCGCCCTCGACCACCCATGCCCGCGACACGCCGCCGTCGCGCAGGTACGTCAGCACGTGCGCGAGCAGACTGCGTCCGCGCCACTGCACCAGCGGCTTGGGCGCGCCCATGCGCGCGCCCTGCCCGGCCGCCAGCACCAGCGCTGCGATCACTTGCTGCCGGACTTCTTCGCCGGCGGCGGCGCGGGGCCGCGCTTGACCGGCGGCGGCGGCGGCGGCAACGAGCCGTTCTCCACGAACTCGTTGGTGGCCTTGAGCGTGGCGACCGCAGACTTGCTCGCGAACAGCAGCTCGCGCGGCAGCATCGCCGCGATCGCGCCCTGCTTCGCGGCCACGCGCACGCCGAAGCTCGGCGAGCCCACGCTGCCGGCCTTCTTGAGCGCCGCGAGCTGCTTCTTGGCGTCCTTGGCCTTGGTCTTGTCCTTGGCCGACAGCAACGCCAGACGGAAGCGCAGGTAGCCCGAGATGTCGAACGCGGCGCAGATCTGACAGCCGCCCATCGCGGTGCGCAGGTGATCGAGTCCCTGGTGCTGCGCGAGGCTGTCCTTGCGCGGCTTGGCGGCACCCTTGGCGACGTCACCCACGAGCGCCTTGGCGCCCGGACCGACCGCGAGCACCGCGACGCCACCTTGGACCAGCGTCACGACCTCGAGCGTGTTCTTGCTCAGCAAGAACGAAGCCTCCTCCAGATCGTCGGCCATGTCCTTGGGTGCCTTGACCGACAGCCGATCGGCCTTGCCACCGGTCACCGGCACGCCACCTGGCTTCCACTCGACGCCGATGTGCGCCGAGACGTTCTTGCCCGCCAGGATCTGCTGCGCCTCGACCGCCTGACGCACCGCGTCACCCAGGCCGCGCAACGCGTCGCGGGTCTTGTCGTCGCTCTTCACGTCGGCGGCGACGACGATGGTCATCTTGCCGGCCGCGTCGACGTACAGGCCCACGACCACGTCGTTGGCGACCTGCTGCAGCACCGTCGACACCGAACCCAGCGCCTGCTTGACGATGCCCAGGAACGGCTCGGGGATCTGCGACAGCGGCACCTGGTGATCGATGGTCGACTGCACCAGCTTGGGATCGCCCCAGCTCATGGTCGTCACGAACATCGCGTTGCCGGGCAGCTTGCCCTCGACCGCGGTCGCGGAGGCGCGGGGCTTGCCCAGCGGCTCGATGCCGAGCTTGGAGAACGGCGCGTCGGCCGAGACCACCACGACGCCGTCCTGGTCGACGCCGACGTCCGCGGTCAGCTGCAGCGAGGCGATGTTCTTGAGCACGTCGGCGACGCGCTTGGCCACGGGGTTGTCGGCCGGCAGGCCCAGCAGCGCGAACGGATCGAGCTCGTCCTTGGGGATGTTCGAGACCTTCGCGGTGAAGCGATGATCGCCCTTGGCCGCGTTGCGCAGACCCGCGGCACGCCGCAGATCGTCGGGCGACATCCCCACCAGCAGCTCCTTGCCGGCCTCCTTGAGCAAGAAGCGGGCGTCGTCGCTCTTGATCTCCCACATGCCGTCGCCCAGCGGTTGCGGCCGCGAACCCGCGGGCGCGGCCTCGATCAGCTTGCGCCCGTCGATCACCGCCACGGTCGCGGCGAGATTGACGTCGGCGGCGGTCGCCTCCTGCTCCTGCTGCGGGTACGAGAACCACGCGGCGTGGGTGCCCACGAGATCGAGGTTGTCGAGGAACGACGGCGAGAACCCGGTCTGCAGCAGCGCGGCCTGCACCTGCGCACGCACGTCGAGCGCCTCGTCGCTCCAGCGCCCGGTGACCTCCTTGGCGAAGTCGAACAGCGCACCGACGCCGGTCAGCGTCGCGTCGATCTCGACCCGCTGGACCGCGGGCTTGGGCTTGCGTGTCGCCGGCGCATCACCGCCGCCCGCCGGCGGCGGGGTCGTCTCGGTCGGCGTGCCCGTGATCACCAGGGGCGCGTCGGTGCCAGGCTGATCCTTCTTCTTCTGGCACGACAGCGGGCCGATCGCGACGGCCAACGCAGCGGCGAACACGTACGGGCGGGGGCTCGACATGCGCGGCAGTGTACGGGCGCCCGCTGGGGCAGAGCAAGCCAGCCCGATGGCACCGGCCCCGTGCAGCCCCAAGGGCGAGGACGGCTCGACGATCGCCGGGTCGGCGGCCGCGCGACGCGGCGCGCGTGCTCGCCACGACCGCGCTACTCGAGCACGAAGCTGCTCGCGTGATAGCAGCCGTGGAAGCTGGTCAGGCTCGCAACGTGTGAGGATCGCATCCGCCGTGGCCCCGTCGACGACGAACACGCGCGTGGGCGCGAGCTCGCAGATCACGAGGGGGCGGACGGGAACGGCACGGCGCGGTTGCACGCCGCGCGCTCGCGGTCGAGCACGAACACGAATTCGACGTTGCGCAGCCGTCCGACCCGGCCGACCTTCTCGCCGCGCGGGTTGTA